>DATNQF010000068.1:0-15498 GCA_036702855.1 Trichocoleus sp.
TCTCGATGAGCTAAATCCTTGGGAATTTGGCACCCAGGCATAAGGTAGCCACATACTGGATTACTCTCAAAGGCGAATGGATTGCTGAGAAGTCGTAGGGCCATCCCCTTGATCGCGAAACCTATAGTCCCATTGCTGACGGGCTGCAGAGTTACTTTCAAGCTAGCTGCCTCTCTGGGCATTAATCCTAAAGATGCTGCCCCTTAAAAGTCAGCACCATAACCCACAGTGGGCTCTCCCTGACATCATCCCAAATGTCAAGGTTTACAGACATATAGGCTAGCCGTTTCAAAAACCGTAGTTTATTATACAGAAGTAGATAGAAATCGTTCATCTCTTACCTGCTAGCGAGCTACGAGAGCGGTAGAAGAGACGGAAGTAGGGGATGATCCCCCCGAAGGAACGCGCCCCAATGTACCGGATCAATACACTTGATCTTTTTGGAGGCGGCATATGCAACTCTCTTATCGTGGCGTTAAATACGAATACACTCCTCCTGTTGTAGAAACCAAGCTGACGGATGAGGTCGGCAAGTTTCGTGGCTTAGACATCCGGTTCCGCACCATCACTAAGGCTCCGGTTCAACAGCCCACGCTTGATCTCATGTATCGGGGAATTCCTTACCGGACTGGTCAAACGGCAGCTCCTGTTGTGGAATCCACTGTGGCAGCTCCTGCTGCAGCTAAAGCGGTTGTTCCATCTGCTGTTGCAGCTGAAGATCGCGCTCGGATGATGTTGATGAACCACCACCGCATCGTGAAGCGTCGTCAACAATCGATGCTGAGCCGTTTGGCGACTGAAGTCGGTATGCCTGCTAACGCAGCGCAGCATTGGAACCACATTCAGGGCAAAGTCCATCCTAGCTTCTGGGCCACCTATGACCGGGGTCATGCTTCTGCTAGCTAGGTAGGTTCTAAACCTGATTCCATTTCGTTAACGCTGATTAGTCAACACTAGTTAGTTGTATGCCGGGGCATTGAATTATGCCCCGGCATTTCTCATGGGTTAGGCAATTCGTGAGGCAAATTGAATTAAGCAGATTGAGCAAATTCTGGAGATTAGGAAGTCTGCCAGGCGGCCTGAAAAAAGTCTCGTTCGCACTGCATCGCATAACGGTAAGTCGAACGGGTCAGCTCAGTATCACGGGAATATGCTTCGACCAATTCTTCCAACTGCTGAGCCAACGGCTCAAATTGATCACTGCTGTAGGTTTTGATCCAATCGCTGTATTGATGCTGAGGAATTTCTGGCTGGGCTAAAGCCTGCCCCAAATAAGCATACAGCCGCATACAAGGCGACATAGCAGCAGCAGTCACCCCTACATCCTGGCTCCAGGCAGTAGAAAGCAAGAAATCTGTGTATTGGCGAGTAGCCCTGCCAGGAGCGACTGTACGTAAATCAACTCCCCAAGTTTGGGCATAGCCCTCGTGCAAATTTAGCTCTTGAAGCACGCCCTCTGCCAAGGTGTGAAAGGTTTGAAACCCTGCCCAATTTGGTGCTTTAGCGGCTGCAATGCTATAGGCTCGGGCAAACGCTTCTAAAAAAAAGGCATCCTGTCCCACATAGTAGGCAAAGATGATCTCTGGCAAACTGCCGTCCCCAATGCCTTGAACAAACGGGTGATGAAGGCAGGCTTGAGCTAGGTCTGAGTTTGCTTCCCAAAGCAGGCTGGACAGGCTCATAGGTTCTGGTTGGGTTGATCAGGTTTGCTTAACAAGCGCTGATCAGATATTGTGCCAGTTCTAGGGTGAAGTAAGGGGCAGATTGAACATTTCCAGCTAAGACCTCAAAGGGCAGGTCAGGATCTCCTAAATGGTTAAGAACCAAACAGGCTGTGGAGAAATCGTGGTTACGGGTATAGTCATTAACGGTAACGACCGTTTTTAGGCCAGCACGCGTCGCAGCAACTAATCCCTGCTGACTGTCTTCGATAACTAGACAGGCTTCTGGGGGAAGGGCCAGCTTGTCTAGCGTGTATTGGTAGATGTCGGGAGCGGGCTTTTTAGCTGGAACGACATCCCCCGCCGCAATCACCTCAAACCACTCGGGGGAATCAGGGGCCAGCGCAGTTTGCAACAGAGCCAGCACATTGTCAGGGTCGCTGGTGGTTGCGATCGCAAGCCGTATTTCCGACTGCTGCGCCTCCAGAATAAGCCGCTTTATACCAGGACGGGGGGGAATACCACCTTCCTGTAAAACGGCCTTGAAGTGGCCCGTCTTGGCCAGATGCAGAGATTTACAGAAGGTTGCCAAATCACCTTCCGTCTGAAAAGTGGGCTGGTAGCATTCGATAAAGTGACGAATCCGCTCCTTGCCACCTGCGACCTCCAGAAGTTCGCCGTAAAGATCAACCGACCAATTCCAATCTAGGCCAAAGTCGGCAAAGGCCCGATTAAAGGCGAGGCGATGACCATCGCGTTCGGTTTCTGCCAGCGTCCCATCTACATCAAAAATTAAGGCCTGAAGCTGCGTCATTCGTGAAAGCGGGCACTTGCCATGTCGCGGATCAAAGGCATCTTCGAGAGCATGTAGTGCATGATGAAATTTTTCTCGTCTCCGTTGAGCCAGAGCCGCCCTTCCAGCTTATTTAGGGTTTGATTAACCAGTAGGGCATCTTCGACTTTAAGCAGAAAGTGAGCTTCTGTCTCTTCGATCACATGCCAGAGCACTCTTACCAGCGAGGAAGTATCCATTCGCCCTCCTTTGAGGGAAATTAGGATAGGAAGTAAAATGTTTGTTATGGAACCTTTTTAATATTTTCTTTAGGATTGCGCAAGCTCATCCGCAACAATCAGATACACCATAATGGCCAAGTTAGCATCGTCGAAAATGCCTGTAACCCTATCTGAGGGCAGCTTTAACTAAAAATCATCCTGAAGTAGCGATTTTTATCTGGTCAATTCTTTACAGTTCGACGTACACTACAGTTTTTCTTTGCAATCGTGGAATTACTGAAACAAATCGGCTGGGAAAGCACTTGATCAAATGCTTTCCCAGCCGATTGTCTACAGAGAAATCTTATCTTGCGTTGCCGATTCTAAGGCACAGGAACCGAGTTGAGCACCCGCTCCACCAATACAGAGGCTTGATGGTTGCCTGCTGGAATCAAGCGGTGGGCTAGAACATAGGGAGCCAAAAACTTTGCATCATCAGGAATTGCATATTCCCGCCCCTCAATGAAGGCAAATGCTTGGACGGCCCGGTAAAAAGCGACGCTGCCTCTAGGGCTAACGCCCAGCGTAATTTCTTCATGAGTACGGGTAAAGCGCACCAGGTCTAAAATGTAGCGCTGCAAAGATTCTTCAACCCTCACCTGGGCACACTGCTGTCGCAGCGTTTGAACTTCTGCTAGGGTGATGCAGGGTTGCAGAGAATCAGAGGTAATACCAGACTCTAGCTGTTGCAACATCCGCAGTTCTTCGTCTGCAGAGGGGTAGCCCAAGCTAAAGGACAGGGCGAAGCGATCCATTTGCGCTTCGGGCAGGGGAAAGGTACCTTGGTACTCCACCGGATTCTGAGTAGCAATTACAAAGAAAGGCTCGGGAACAGGCCGAGAAACCCCATCAAGCGTGACCTGGTGTTCTTCCATCACCTCCAGCAAAGCCGATTGGGTACGAGGGGTGGCTCGGTTGATTTCATCCGCCAGAAGCACATTGGTAAAGACAGGTCCCGGCATAAACTGGAACTCTCCCGTACTGGGGTTCCAGATATTTGTGCCCGTCACATCGGTGGGCATGAGGTCGGGGGTTGATTGAATGCGCTGAAAGGTGCCATCTAGACAGCGGGAAAGGGACTTGGCAAGCAGCGTTTTGCCCACGCCCGGCACGTCCTCTAACAAAGCATGCCCCCCCGAAAAAAGGGCAACCAGCACCAAGCGAATGGCATCTGACTTACCCACAACGGTTTTGTTGAGGTTTTGATAGAGCGCATCAATGCGATCGCGCATGACACTGGAAGATGCAGGGATCTGAGATGAGGATGCGAGCATGGAGACTAACTGCTGAGGTGCCTTAGGCCTATCATGCCCCGCTTAGGCCCCAATTGCCCACCCTAAAGTGTTCTAGCCCAATGGGGAAATGGTCAAGGAAAGGGGCTACAAAATTGCCAGTGCAGCTTCACAATCTGCTTGAATCTGCCGCTTCAGGCTATCAAGAGATTCAAAGCGTTGCTCAGGTCGTAGGTAAGTATCCAGCGTGACGCGCAGCGTTTGGCCGTAAAGATCACCCGACCACTGCAACAGGTGAACTTCAATAGTTTGGGTGGTGCCGTCTACTGTAGGCCGATTCCCGATGTTCATCACCCCAGGAATATAGGATCTTGAGTCATCCTTCACGCCTAACACCCGCACACTGTAGACCCCGCTGCGGGGCAAAAACTTGTCAGCAGGGATCCTGAGATTTGCCGTGGGAAACCCAATGGTTCGTCCTAACTGCTGCCCTTGCACAACTCGCCCGGTAAGACCATAAGACCGTCCTAATAGTTCCTTGGCGGTCCCTAAATCAGCATTGCTTAGAGCCTCACGAATGCGGGAGCTACTAATGCGATCGCCCCCACTGTTCTTGAGGGGCACCACGCTGACGTCGATTCCCCACTGAGCGGCTAACCGCTGTAAATCCTCGATATTGCCAGTCCGGCCCCGACCAAAGCAAAAGTCAATCCCGACACTGATATGCTGGGCTTTGAGGTGACGAACTAGAATGAATTCGACAAATTGCTCTGGGCTCAGGTTCGCAAGCTCTTGGTTAAACGGCAGCAAAACCAGTTGCTCAACGCCCAGATCTCTCAGTTGCAGCGCCTTTTCATCAATGGGGGTGAGCAGCGGTCGAGATGCGCCTGAAAAATATTCCTGAGGATGGGGAAAAAAGGTCAGCACGGTTGCCAGGGCCAAGGGCTGACCTCCCTGGCAGGGCAACGCAGACGGAGCAGCCTGATCACTGAAAGAAAACTCGCGATCGCTGTAACCCCGAAACAAATCGAGAGAGGCCAAATCTAGAGTAGAGGGGTCAATTACGTCGGGACAGCGCAGTTTGTCTTGGCTGGTTAGCGCTTGCCGCTCCCGACAGACCCGTTCCAAAACAGGGCGAATCACTTCGCGGTGCCCCAAGTGGACCCCGTCGAAGTTCCCTAGGGCAATGACCGTTGGGGTTGTAGCAGTTGTTGGCGAAGATGTAATCCACACGGTTTACATTTTGGCACAATTCCTTCAGTCTAACCCCCTGTCTCTTCCTAGAGGGTAACGCCTTCGAGAGCTTGATCGGCAGAATCGTAGAGAGTTTGAAGCTTTTCAAGGGTTTCTGAATCAGCAGCCCAAAAGTCTCGGCCATTGGCTTCGATCAATCTACCGACAATGTTGCGGAAAGCTTCGGGATTGGCTTTACGCAGACGTTCGGCCATCTGAGGATCGAAGGCATAGGTCTGAGCCGCCTGATCATAAACCCAGTCTTCTTTAAAGTTCACAGTACCGCTCCAGCCCAGCAATGCTGTCATGCGCTGGGAGATCTCGTAGGCCCCTCCAGAACCCTGGGCTGCCATTGCTTCAGCCCATTTCGGATTAAGCAGTTTGGTGCGGTACTCCATGCGCAGGAGTTCATCTAGCTTGCGTGGGGTGGTGTCTTTAGAAAAGCTCTCAACGAAGCTGGCCGTCACGGTCTGCCCCCGTCGCTGCTCTGCCGCCTGTTTGAGTGCTCCCGTGTTGGCATAGTACTCCTGAATGTCCGTCAATCCGTACTCCACTGAATCAATTTGCTGCACAATTCGGTCAGTGCTTTGGAGCAGGGTATTGAGTACTTCCGGGCGGGCCTGCCCTTTGTCTTGGCGACCATAGCTAAAGACGTTGCGATCGCACCAAGTATTTCCCAGATCCTCACTACTCTCCCAGTTGGAGTCCACCACCCGATCATTTACCAGCGAGCCGTAGTCTCCCGCTGGGTTTGAGAAGAGTCGGGCTGAAACATTTTCAACTCCTTGCGCTTTCAAGGTCAGGGCATGTTTACGAATGAAGTTCTGATCCTCCGGTTCATCGGCTTCACACGCCCGCAGGAAGAGATCGTCTAGCAACTCGATGATGTTGACAAAGCTGTCGCGGAAAATGCCTGACAGGTTGCCCAGCACATCAATACGGGGATGCTTCATTTGCGCTAGGGGAATCAGCTCATAGCGTACAATTCGCCCAGTGCCCTCCTTTACTGGCTCTGCCCCTACCAACTCCAGCAAAATCCCCAGCGACTCACCTTTGGTTTTGATCGCATCCAAACCCCACAGCATCACGGCCACTGTTTCTGGATAGGTTCCGTGTTCGGCCCAGTGCTGAGCAACAATCTTGCGACCAATCTCCCGCCCCCGTTCATAGGCTGCTGGAGACGGCATGCGGTAGGGGTCTAGCGCGTGAATGTTGCGGCCTGTCGGTAATACTCCCGGCCCATCGCGCAGCAAGTCACCCCCCGGTGCGGGAGGAATGTACTCACCGTTAAGTCCCCGCAACAGGTTAGTCAGCTCATCAGAGGTCTGAAGCATGCGATCGCAAATCTCCAAGCCCTCCTCAATGCGCTTCCTAAGCTCTTCTAACCGCGCTGCGTCCTTCTCTTCCCAGTAAAACTGCTGCATCAGCCGCTCCACCTGAGGAGAGAATGCTGACACACGTCCCTTCTGTGCATCCTTCTGCGCTCTGATCTCTCCCTTCTGACCTCTCCCTTGCGCCCATTCACACATCGCCTCCACCACTTCCGGCTTCAGCCCCTCGCCGAAATAAGCCTGCAAGTAGCTCTGTAACTGAACCGCATTCGGTACTTCCCCAAACACATGCAGACCGCTGGAAAACAGCCGATTCTCCAGCACTTGCAGATACTCATACAGTGTCACCAGGTACCGCCTGAACACCTCATTGCTAAACAGGCGCGCATTTTCCGGTGTGAATTCGATGCCTAACTTTTTTGCTTCTGGAAAAGGGCAGTCAGCGTCTAGCCCCGTGTCTGCAATCTTTTTGAGAATGGCATCTTTGAGCAGGGCGTTTTTCTCAGGGTCTTCCCGATACTCAGCAATCAAGTCCCGCAGGGTCACTAGCTCTTTATAGAGTCCGGCTCGACCGTACGGCGGCACATTGTGGGAAATCAGAACACCATATCCACGGCGCTTTGCCAAGATCGACTCTGACGGATTATTAGCAGCGTAGATGTAGAGGTTTGGCAGGTTGCCGAGCAAAATGTCTGACCAGGAATAGCCTGTATTGCCCAATGGAGATCCAGGCAGCCACTCCACAGTGCCGTGCATACCAAAATGAACCACAGCATCGGCCTGAAACTCGTTTTGCAGCCACTTGTAAAAAGCGGCGTACTGAGGATGGGGGGTAAGATCGCGCTCAAACATTAAACGCATGGGATCGCCCGCCAGCCCGAGGGGCGGTTGGACCCCAATCCAGACATTGCCCAACTGCACACCGCCCAGCAGAAACTCCTCATCCCAAGTTTTGATACCAGTGCGAGTCAACTCCCCCCACTGCTTTTGAACACGAGTACGCAATAGGTAGCCCAGCCACCGCTCCAAAGTCCGCACGTTAACCGTAGCTGGGGGTTCTAGAGGAAACTCGGTTTCTTGAGCAGGGCTGGAAACTGATTCAGAAGCCAAGGAGAAATCGGGTTTCTGATTGGGAATAGATTCATCGGCAGCTTTAACCCAGTCGATTATCGTTTCGCCATCTTCAGGAAGATCACCGACGGTATAGCCTGCCTGCTTAAGTGCGTGGAGAAACTTTAGCAGCGACTTGGGGACATTGAGCAGAGCAGCCGTTCCAGTTGCACCGTATCCCGGTGGGAAGCCGTAGAGTGCGATCGCAATCTTCCGCTCTGCCACAGCCTTACGCCGCAGGTCAATCCAGGCTTTGACGCGGCCTGTCAACCGCTGCACCCGCTCGGGCACTAAGTAAATGTCATCACCAACCAACCCGCCTAAGGGTACCGGGTCAATAGCCCCATCCAGCTCGGGTAGTGCATACAGCACTACACTCTGCAAGCCACCTACCCCCTGACGCGTCCAAGAGGCAACATCTTGAATCAGGAGAGGGGCTGAAACGAAGTAGGGCACGTTCTTAGCACTGAGGATACGCTTAGCCACCTCGACTTGCCGCCCCGCTTCCATCGAACCTGCTGGCCCCCCCACTAGGGGGAACCCAATCGTAGAAACCACAGCATCAACCCCAACCGCCTCTTGGGAAAGAGAGGGAAATTCTACGTGACCTAGGGCGCGTTGGGCCTGCTCGTAAGCAGAGGTCATCAAATCGCGAACCGCAACATGGCCCTCGACGCCGTTGATGAAAATGGGGAGAGGAATTAAACCAGCCGCCTCAAACTGCCGAATCAGTTGGGGAATGTAAGGCTGTTTAGTAATAACGTGTTTGCGGTATAGGAGAATACCTACAACCGAAGGGGAGGATTGTGAAGGCGACGTGAAACCTGCCATCACATCGCTGCGGGAGGTGTACCAGTCTAAATAGGCGCGGGGAGATTCGAAATAGCCTGGATAATCGGGGTGTAATAAGCCGATGTTCGGTGTTTCGAAAACTTCTGGAATTGGCCCTACCGTTAACCCTAGGTACTGCTGAGCCAAGTACCAAAGCATAGAAGCAACATTTTCTGAGCCACCAGCGTTCCAATAACCGTAGATGATCAGCCAATTGCGGAGATCTTGAACTTTGCGGGCTGGGATGAACTTCAGCAGTTTGGGACCAACCTTTAGAAAGCTCAGATAGCCTGCCAGCTTATCCTCTTCCTTCCCACTGCCAAACTTGCTGAGAATAAACTGAATGGGCTTCGGCATGCCTTTAGGCTTGTCACCAATCGTGAACTTACCCAAGTGGGTCAGTGCCATGAGTTCTAGAGCAGACTCAAAGACTAACCGAATTGGAATTGCCTGTACCCGTTCCCGCAGCCAAAGCACCTGATCATAGTCAAAAATCAAACTGGCAAAGAAGACATCAGCACCCGCTAGCGCTTCAGCAACAGACTGGGGATTTGTACTGAGATCGCGATCGCAAAACACACGCACATCAAGGTCCGGGCAACGGCTCTGCGCTAAACTCGCAGCCTGACGATACAGATCTGTGTTGAACGCTTCAAATCCGGCAATCAAGACAATCCGTACCATTACCTGCCTTGTAATTGGAAAACTTACCCCGATCATAGACTGGAACCCCCTTGAAGGTAGGGTTATATAACTTTTAGAAGAAGGGGGAGCACTAAGCTGTAAAGCCTTGATGAGCAAATTTCAACTTCCGGGGAATTACGGACGTACCCTCCCTTGAATATTTGTTAAGTCTGGACTGGGCAGATTTACGCGAACTCAGCAGGGAACTCTTTTGGCATCTATGAACTCTACAGTGGCACTCTTCGGCCTGGAATCGGTTGCCCCACGGCACCCCATTCCTTTGAACTTGGCTTTAGACTCGAATCTTCAAGCCCTGACTCTTCATAGATTTTTTTTAGACATCAAAGAATTGGGCCAATGTGCGATTGATTTGTTCAATCACTACCCTTTGCTTCCCGGTCTAATTCTGAAACAGGCTGGGATTTTTTTTGGCGTACTTTCCAGGCGACGGTTTTATGAAATGATGAGCCGTCCTTCCAGCCTAGAATTCTTCGCCCGACGTCCCCTCGAAATTCTGTGTCAAGTCATTGATGTCCGCGCTTGGTCTTTGCCCGCCGCTACACCGATTGTGATAGCCGCTCGCCAAGCCCTACAACGGGAGCATGAGTTTTTCTACGAGCCGATTGCGGTTGAAGTGCCCAGCCAAGGCGTTTACCTGCTTGATATCCATGAACTGCTACTTGCTCAAGCAACCATTCATGAGCTAACTGTTGGTGCACTGCAAGACAGCCAGCAGGCTCTCATCGAGGAAAAAGAGCTTGCCCAAATTACCTTGCAATCGATTGGTGACGGGGTGATTACAACCGATGCTTTCGGCCAAATTCAGTCCCTCAATCGAATGGCTGAACAGTTAACAGGCTGGACTCATCATCAGGCTCAAGGCCATAGTCTCAGCCAAGTTTTCAATTGTGTTGATGAGGAAACTCGCCAGCCTCGCTCTCAAGCTTTTACGGCCTTGACCCTATCCGAAGCCAGCAAGCCTATAGCCGCAACTGGGCTTCTAATTGACCGTCAAGGGCATGAGCGGATCATTGACTATTCCACCTCTTCTATCCGGGATGCAAAAGGGGGCGTTCACGGAATAGTGCTTGTGCTGCGCGACATCACTCATCAACGACGATTGGCCCGACAGCTTTACTGGCAGGCAAGCCATGATGCCCTAACAGGATTGACGAACCGCACTGAATTTGAGCGCCTGCTGCAAGTCTCTATTACCGAAGCTCGTCAGGAGTCAGCCGAACATACTTTCTGCTACTTGGATCTTGATCGCTTCAAAATTGTCAACGATACCTGTGGTCACCTAGCGGGGGATGAGTTACTGCGGCAGATTAGCCTGCTGCTGCAAAAACAGATTCGTATGACGGATGCCCTCGCTCGGCTCGGTGGTGATGAATTTGGCATCCTGCTGTACAACTGTTCGCTGCGACAGGGAGAAGCCATTGCCCAAGGTATCCGCCGGGAAATGCAAAACTTCCGGTTTAACTGGGATGGGCAAACATTTACGATTGGAGTCAGCATTGGCTTGACAATAGTGGATGGCTATTTTGACGCAACAGAAATCTTGCGTCGAGGCGATATGGCCTGCTACTGGGCAAAGCACGAGGGCCGCAACCGAGTTTGCCAGTTTCAGGTTGCTGGAGCATACGATCCCCATGCGGGAGTAGCTTGGGTATCCCGTCTGACCCACGCCCTAAACCACGAAGGTTTTCACCTTTATCAGCAGAAGGTGATTGATACAACCAATCCTGAAAAAATCATTCACTCTGAACTGCTGCTGCGCTTAGTGGATGAAGCCGGAAACCTTCACCTACCGGGTGCGTTTCTCTCGACGGCGGAACGCTATAACCTCATGCCTGACATTGATCGCTGGGTGATTCAGCACGCTTTCAAGGCTTATGCATCTGCCTTATCCGCTGCTGGTGGTTTGGGGTCAAAGCCCCCCTCCCGATTTGCGATTAATCTTTCTGGAGCCAGCCTCAATGACGATCAACTGCTTGAGTTTATTCAGGCAGAAATGGTTACCCAGCAGATTTCTCCCCATCAAGTTTGCTTCGAAATTACGGAAACTGTTGCGATCGCAAACCTAACCCGCGCCAGCACCATGATCCATGCCCTCAAACAAATGGGTTGTCTGTTTGCACTCGATGATTTCGGTAGCGGCATGTCCTCCTTTACCTATCTCAAAACGCTATCAATCGATTTCCTCAAAATCGATGGCAGCTTTATCCAAGACATCACGACTGATGCAGTCGCCCATGCTATGGTCAAATCCATCCATGATGTTGCCCAAGCCATGGGTCTAAAAACCATTGCCGAGTGGGTAGATAATGAACCCACCCTCATGACCCTACAAGAAATTGGCATTGATTACGTGCAAGGCTACTGTATCGATCAACCCCAGCCTTTAGCCTACTAACCCCGTTTTCCTAAAGTTCTCCTACCGCCTTAAAGGAGGTACGGCCATAGCACAGTGCATCTCTTCTCCTTGGGAAATACAGTGTTGTCTAATAAAAGTCGTGATGCCTCGTGCACTAAGAGGACGACTAAACAAATAGCCCTGCACACAGTCACAGCCCATCTCCGCTAAAACCTGTAGTTGAGACTCTGTTTCCACGCCTTCTGCCAACACCGTCAGTCCCAATCCCTGCCCAAGCGTCACAATTGTTTGTGCAATAGCCGCATCACCAGGGTTATCCATCAAATCCTGAATAAATGCCTTGTCTAACTTCAACGTATCAAGCGGAAAATGCTTGATTGCGGTTAGAGATGAGTACCCCGTTCCAAAGTCATCTAACGCAATCCGCACTCCCATTTGCCGCAGATGATGCAACACCCGAATGGCAGTATCCATATCCTGCATAGCAGCACTCTCTGTAATCTCTAACTCCAAAAGGTCAGGGGAAATGTCGTACTCTGCCAGAGCTTGCCCAACCATTTGAGCCAAATCAGCCCGGTAGAACTGTTTTGGCGATAGGTTCACAGAGACGCGAAGGCTAGGGAATCCGACTTGCCGCCATTGCTGCTGTTGAGCGCAGGCTCGATTAAGTGCCCAGCGCCCAATCTCTGTGATTAGTCCAGTTTCTTCTGCTAACGGAATGAATTCTCCGGGGGCAATAAAGCCAATAGTAGGGTGAGACCACCGAATGAGCGCTTCTAGCCCCACCAGTTTGCGCGTCGAAATTTCTAGTTGAGGCTGGTAGTAGAGTTCTAGCTGCTCACTCATGAGCGCATGGCGCAAATCTCGCTCCAGGGTTAGAGCTTCTAGAGAAGCTTTGACCATGTTTTCGCGATGGTAGAGATGATAAGCATGTAGCCCTTCCTGCTGAGCTTGCCGCAAAGCAGTTCCAGCAGCCCGAATCAAGCTTTCAGCATCATCTCCATCGTAAGGAGCCAAACACACTCCCAAACTGACGGTGATAAAAAGTTCTTGCTCATTGAGATAAAAGGGCACAGCAAACTGAGCCATAATTCCTTCTATCATGGCAACCACTTCTTCTGCGGCATGCAGCCCCGGCAGCAAAAACATAAATTCATCGCTGCCCCAGCGCGCTAAAAAGTCTTGAGGTCTTAGGTAGGTCTGTAATCGATTGACGACCTGTTGCAATAGCTGATCACCTGCATCGTGGCCTAGGCTATCATTTACTCGCTTAAACCGATTGAGGTCTAAGATAGCAACCGCCATCATGTCATTCGCCTGGGAAGCCTCCATCAGCGCCAGAGTTAGCCGTTCTGTAAATAGCAGACGGTTCGGCAATCCTGTCAGGTTATCGTGGGAGCTTTGGTAGCGGATCATGGCCTCAACCCGCCGCTGTAGAATAGACATCGACAGGTGCAGGCTAATGGATTGCAGAAGCTTGAGTTCAGTACTGCTCCAAAGTCTAGGTTGGTTGGTGCGCAGCTCTCGCCAAATCTCAAAGGACAATTTGGGAAACTGTAGGCGTTGGTTTTGATTGCACTGTCCTGCCCATTGAATATCTACATCTTCCCCTCGGCGAAATAGGGTGAGATATCCCAAGCAATGCCCCTGAACCGTTAGAGGCATGATCAAGAGAGAACGAATAGGCGTAGATTCAAGTTGTTCAGACAGAGGTCGCCATTCTGCCCTAGTGTTTAGATCGTCTAAGGTAAAGCTTAGAGGCAGGGAGCGAAGTTGGGCAGCGTCTGACAGGGCTTCGAGCGGCTCTTGCTGTGGGTAAACCTCCCACGCATGAACCAGCGCCCAACGGGTCGCGTCCTCAGATTCCATCTCACAAGGGTCGCCATTGCCGATCAGGCTCTGCCACGCAGGAAATTCTTCTAATTGGCCGCCCGTAGGCTGGTCTCCAACGGTGTAAGTCTGGCTTTGGGGCATAACCCCATCCCCTAGTAAATGCAGCCGTCCACCGCTGGCCTTCAACTGCTCAACAATGGTTGCTAGCACCTGCTGCCGTAGAGAGGGGAGTGCTAGCGGATAGTGCAAACTTTGGCTAATGCGATTAACAATGGTTTCGTGTTTAACTTGCTGAAAGGCTTGGTCTAGCAAAGCAGCTTGTGCGATCGCAATTTCCAACTGATCAGCAAGCAGTTCTAGCAATTGCAATTCGCGATCTCTAAACCGACGGGGCTGAGAATGATGAACGGCAAGCAATCCCCACAGTCTTCCCCGATTCAGAATTGGGATCACCAGGGAAGATGCCACCCCCATGGCAGTTAAATAATTAATGTGGCAAGGATCCACTGGCTTGTAATTAATTCTTTTACCAGAATCAGGGTTATCCTCGGTTTCCTCATCACGGGAACTAACCGCTTTGCGCTGAGCAGCAACATCGACAATAACCCGCAATCGCGCCTTCACAAACTGCTCGCGTGCTTCAAGGGGAATGTCCGCAGCTGGAAAGCGAAGATGCAACAGGGAGGGAAGCACATCTGTATTCACTGCTTCTGCAATCACTTCCCCACTGCCGTCTGGCTCAAATCGATAAACCTTAGCTCGATCGATCTTTAAAAGGTGTTGAATCTCTTCTACAGCAGCCTCCAAGACCTGCTCAAGTTCCAATGACTGACGAATGCGGCTAGTAATTCTGTAAAGCAGATTCTCATAATCAGACATATTAATCAGCCTTGTACCTAGCAGAGAAGCCACTGATATCTCTGTTCTGCTGTCAGTATTCCCAGATCCCCAAATGCAGCACAGGCAAGGCAAAATCTTACGATTACAACTGCTAACGGTATTATTTCAAGCACAAAAGGGAGAGATCTTTTCAAATCTCTCCCTTTTGCGTAGAAGCTATATGTATATGGTGAGGCGAGGCTTAAGCTTTTGCAGCCACCTCAGGGGTCTTAGCGGTGAGCCGCTCATAAGTAGAGCGCATCTTCAAACCAACTAGCACCTGGAACAAACCACTGCCGTTGTTAGATCCAGGATACTCCCGGTGCTTCAACAGCAACTCGCTCATCTCACCGTAGTACTTAGTGGAGGTGTTGCTCAGGTGGCTCTCGACGTAGATCATCTCTTCAAGACGATCAAACTGTCCATCGACTTCGAGCACAGAAACCTCGTTACCATAGTAGGAGTCGGGACCGTAGTGCATCCGAATGCCAGGGTAAGAGCAGGTCAGCTTACGTCCGCAAGGAATCCAGTCAATGGTGGAACCCTCATCAAACAGGTAGACCGGATCGAAGCCTTCTACACCCTCGCGCTGAATTAGACGAACTCGCAGCACCTTCTTTTCCTGATCATCAGGAATGAGCTGGGTCGGCAGAATTTGAATGACCACATCGGCATACTGCTTCTGAACGTCGATGTAGGCTTCAAAGTCAGGACGACGAGCATTAATAGATGCCAAAACATCTTCGTAGCGGTGGCCACGCTCAGCCATGTCCCGCTGAATCTTCCAAGCGATTTTCACTTCATCGCTAATGTCAAGATAAACGCTGAAGTCAAGCAGTTCGCGAACCCGAGCATCGTAGAGGGGATGCAGACCTTCCACGACAATAATGTGGTTGGGATTCACGCGCTCAGGTGGATCAATCTCACCCGTTTCATGGTTGTAAATTGGCTTATCAACCGCCTTACCTTCCTTCAGGGCTTTGATTTGCTCATACATCAAATCAAAGTTGTTAGCCTTGGGATTGAGTGCCGTTACGCCCTGTTCCTTGCGTTGCTTGCGATCCAAGCTGTGATAGTCATCCAAGCAGATGACAGTCATAAACTCTTCGCCAAACAAATCGGCAAGACGACGCAAAAAAGTAGATTTGCCGCAACCAGAGTCTCCGGCAACACCGATCAAAACCACGCGGTCTGGCTTACTGGTCATAGCTTCCCTCTAAACAACACGCATAAAAACAACGGCAGCTTCCCAATTAAGTAGAATGCTATCCTCC
>DATNQF010000072.1:0-22131 GCA_036702855.1 Trichocoleus sp.
GTAAAGCGAATCTAGAAACGAACGCTTTGCTAGGAGAGTAAGCAAGGTTGGCGGCATTGTTCCCTTCAAGCAGCCTTTCTGTCTCGACCCCAAGCTTATAAGGTCTATCAACATACTGTGGTTGTGGACCTGATTAGTTGCCTTGGGTACTGAGACAGAGAGTCTTCGCTACAGATTTTGGTCAACCTCTATGACCCTGTCATCTTGGGAGATCCATTGATGCTTAAGGCAGATGCTCAGGGCGTCAGGGCGATTTATGCCTTTTTTCCTAAAGAGGTAAAATCCGCCTGAGCTTGAGCAGGAAACACAGTTTGGTGGTTAACTACTGCTTAAGATTGAGGAAAGCACCCTGAACCATCATTCATGCTCAGCCAGATTCAAGCGATCGCAGACGAGATCACGCCCCGCCTGATCGAAATTCGCCGCCACTTGCACAGTCACCCTGAACTGAGTGGCCAGGAGTATAAAACAGCCGCCTATGTAGCAGGGGTGATGTCCTCCTGCGGGCTGCGGGTACAGGAATTGATCGGCAAAACAGGCGTTGTAGCGGAGTTAGAGGGCAATGGCACTACGCCTCTGCTAGCGGTTCGAGCCGACATGGATGGGCTGCCCATTGCTGAGCGCACCGAGCTTGACTTTATCTCTAATCAGCCCGGCATTATGCACGCTTGCGGCCATGATGTGCATACCACTGTGGGGCTGGGGGCGGCCATGATCTTGTCTCGTCTGGACTGCCCAGCCGTTGGCAAGACCCGTTTTCTCTTTCAACCTGCTGAGGAAACAGCCCAAGGTGCCCGTTGGATGATTGAAGATGGGGTGATGCAGGATGTGGCAGCGATTTTTAGCCTCCACGCCTATCCCTCCATTCGAGCAGGGACAATTGGAATTCGCTACGGGGCGCTAACAGCAGCAGCAGATGACCTAGAGATCGTTATCCTCGGTGAGTCGGGCCATGGAGCCCGACCCCATGAAGCGGTGGATGCCATTTGGATTGCCTCCCAAGTGGTTACGACGCTGCAACAGTCAATCAGTCGCACCCAAAACCCGCTGCATCCAGTGGTGCTAACTATCGGCCATATCAACGGTGGGCGGGCTGCTAACGTGATTGCCGATCGGGTGACGCTCTTAGGTACGGTGCGATCGCTTCATCCCGATACTCGCAGTCGCTTGCCTCAGTGGATCGAAAAAATTGTGGCGGGGGTATGCGAACCCTATGGGGCCAAGTTTGAAATCAACTATCGCCGGGGGGTGCCCTCCGTGCTTAATGACCCGGAGTTAACCCAAATCACTGAAGCTTGCGCTGAAGCTGCCTTGGGCCGCGACCATGTTCAGCTCATTTACGAGCCGTCCCTAGGGGCAGAGGATTTTTCTCTCTATCTAGAGCACGCGCCGGGAACGATGTTTCGCCTAGGGGTTGGGTTTGCCAACCGGGCTACCAACTACCCTTTGCACCATCCCAAGTTTGAAGTGGATGAAGCGGCCATTATTACTGGGGTGGTGACGATGGCTTACTCGGTCTGCGCCTACTGGGAAGGGCTGTGCGATCGTGATGGTGCATAGTTTAGAGAACTCATGGTTTAGATCCCGCTCAATAGGGCTACCAGTTCAAGGTTTGCCGATATTAGCTATCGCCAGAGAAAAGCCAGGGAAGCTTGGCTTAAAAATCCTGAAGGGAGTGCGATATACTTGGCTCCGGTCTAGTCAAGTCTACTGCGCCACCTGGAGCTTCTTAGGCAAAACTCCAGCTATGGAATGAGCTCAGACATCTTTTAGGCCGATGAAATATGCCCTGGAAATCGCCAAACTTTAAGGATGCTGTAGGGCATCCCCTGCTGTTTTTTAGTCTGCGATCGCATTTCGATTAGAAAGGAGACCTGATCTTGCCCGATACTATTCCCCTCTTTTTGGTTGATGAGGCCCAAATCAAAAGCCAACATGCGGACAGCCAGAGTTGGTTAGCGGTTTCTGGCTTTAAGGGTGATCCGGGTACGTTCTGCCTGGTGCCCAACTCCCAAGGAGAGGTCGGGAAAGTTTTGGTGGGTAAGCCCCAGCCCATTGATACTTGGACGCTTGGCAACCTGCCACAACAACTGCCGCCTCAACAGTATCATTTGGCTGACGAGTGGTCAGCCGAAGAGGCCACTCGCCTTTATCTGGGGTGGCAACTGGGCCAGTACCGATTTACCCAGTACAAGCACGCCCCGCAAAAACCTGGCGCTCGGTTGGTACCTCCTGAAAAAGCCGACTGTGCCTATGTTGAAGCGGCGACTGAATCAGCTTACCTAGCCCGAGATCTCATCAACACTCCGGCCAACGATATGGGGCCTGCTGATTTAGCCAATCGAGTGCTGGAGGTGGCCGACAAATTCCAAGCGGACGTTCGGGTGATTGTAGGCGACGACCTTCTCACCCAGGACTATCCCCTGATTCATGCAGTGGGCCGAGCCAATGATCAGCCTCCTCGGCTGATAGATCTCCACTGGGGAGACCCTGAAGCACCCAAAGTAACGCTAGTGGGCAAGGGAGTCTGCTTTGATACAGGCGGACTAGACATCAAAAATGCCAGCGGCATGCTGATGATGAAGAAGGATATGGGTGGGGCTGCGATCGCACTTGGGCTAGCCTCCCTGGTCATGAAGCTACGCCTGCCTGTGCGCCTGCGATTGTTGATTCCCGCTGTCGCTAACAGCATTTCGGCCAACGCTATGCGTCCCTTGGATGTGCTGCCGTCCCGCCGAGGAATTACGGTCGAGGTTGGCAACACAGATGCCGAAGGCCGTCTAGTCCTGGCTGATGCGCTGTGGGAAGCAGCCAGCGAAGACCCCGATCTGCTGATCGACTGTGCTACCCTCACCGGAGCCGCTCGCGTTGCTCTGGGCACAGAACTCCCTGTTGTCTTCTGTAACCATCCCGAAACTGTCAATGCCCTACTCGAATCGGGTCAGGCCGTGGATGATCTGCTCTGGCAACTGCCGCTGCACCAGCCCTACCGAAATATGTTGGAGAGCAAGGTAGCCGACATCTCCAATGTTTCCAGTGGTTCCTACGGCGGTTCAATTACAGCAGCTCTGTTTCTGCAGGAATTCGTCAAACCAACAATTCCCTGGATTCACATTGATGTGATGGCCTGGAATGTGCGATCGCTTCCCGGTCGACCCGAAGGCGGCGAAGGCATGGCGATGCGAGCGTTGTTTGAGCTAATTCGGCGGCAGTTTCATAAGTAGAGAGTAGGGATAGAGGGCAGAAGGGATGAGGATGACATTTTGTGGCATTAATGCCCCTTCTGCCTTTCTCCTTCTCCTAAAACTCCAACTGCTCTCGGTAGAGAGACTTCACAAGGTTGTCGAGCTGTTCGTCGGGACAACATTCGATTAGGACATCAAAGGCGTCTAACAATTTGGCGGCGCTGTCGCCCAGCATGGGGCTAAGACCCCATACATCGTCTACCCAGTCACGGGGGCGGGTGTCCTCGAAAATCATGCGTTCGAGCAGTTTTTTGGCTTCGGTCTTAGATACGCTCATGGACGGTAAGGAGTGAGGGTGAGGGGATATTGTATCAGGGGATTTGGGCCAGGGTGTTGAGCAAAGTTTGGCGAAACGGGGCATCGACTTTGCGATCGCACCTCACCTCCAACACCCGCATTCCAGTCTCAGGCAACATGCTCAATCGCTGGGAAAACACCGTCCAATTGGCAATCTGCTCATACTCAACACCGTAGGCCGCACATAGCTTGGCGATATCAACCTGTTGCGGGGTGGCAAAATACGCCTCAAAGGGAGGCTCGAACTTAGCGATAGGCAGCATCTCAAAAATGCCACCACCGTTGTTGTTGATTAGCACAATGGTCAGGTGTCCCTGGATCTGGGGGCGGTTGAGAAAGCCGTTGGTGTCGTGCAACAGGGCTAGATCTCCGGTCAGCAGCACGGTGGGTTGATTGCGGTGGGCAACGCCCATTGCCGTAGAGAGGGTGCCATCAATGCCGTTTGCGCCTCGGCTAAAAAAGGGCTGGATGCCTCGCTCATTGGGAGGCCAGAACCACTCAATATCCCGCACTGGCATGCTGTTGGCGATAACCAGGGGTGTTCCTGCGGGCAAGATCTGCGACAGTAGCCAGCAGACCTTGCTTTCGATCAGGTCAGTTAGCGGCTCAAACGTTTGGTCCATCCGCTGCCTCACCTTGGTTTCAAGTTCTAACCAAGTTTTTAGGTAGGCTGTGTCAACGTTCTCCTCCCCCTCAAAAGATTGAGCCAATGCCTCCACCGATAACGCGATGCTCACTGCTTTACCGTGAAGTGGGTCGAGGTTGCGGTATCCCTCATCCACCACCCACCGCAGCGGATCTGTCTTTTCTAACCACTGCCGCAAGGTTTTGCTGGTAGGTAGAGGGCCGATTTGGATAACTTGCTCAGGCATTAATTCTTGGGCTAGCTCTGGCTGTCGCAAAATCGCATCGTAAGTTGTGACCAGGTTGGGATTGAGAGATGCATAGTTGCGCAGGGGGGACAGCCCTTCCGCTAAAACAGGCCAGTTGAGTTGTCGGGAGAGGGTTGCGATCGCACGACAATACACCTCTGCATTTGCAGGTTGAGCTGGACCCGCAACAATTAAACCGCGAGGGGAGAGGGGAGGGAGGAGAGAGGAGAACGTAGGGAGGTGATGGGTAGGGGCACAAGGCTTTGTGCCCCGCAACTGGTAACCGGAAGGGGAAGACAGAGGAAGAAAATTTTGTGCATCCAACGCTGAAGCTCTGCTTATTTCCAGGTCACGCCCTACCCTGCTTAAGGAAGCCTGTCGCACTCCAAAAAAGAAGGATTCATCGACCAGATCCGTTAACGCTGACGTGGTCCCGTCTTCCAAGGGTGCTAGCGGGTCACGAAAAGGGCAGTTCAAATGGACAGGGCCAGGTACTGGAGTTAATGCCTGCGTCCAAGCTTGTATCAGCGTCTGACGTAAATAGCGCAGTAGCCCCAGATCTGCCATTGGAAGCGCCAGTTCTGCATACCAATTGGGAAAGTTGCCAAACAGCTTCTGCTGGTCGATAGTTTGTCCCGAGGCACACTCGCGCATCTCTGGAGGACGATCTGCTGTCAGCACAAGCAGCGGTACCTGGCTTTCTCTAGCCTCGATCACTGCTGGGTAGTAGTTGGCCCCTGCTGTGCCTGAGGTACAGACCAGCACGACAGGCCTGCCAGTACGTTTCGCTAACCCAAGTCCCAGAAAAGCCGCCGATCGCTCGTCCAGCACAGGGATTGCTTCGACTGCAACATGGGCTGCAAATGCCACAGTCAAGGGGGTAGAGCGTGATCCCGGTGAAATGACTGCTGTCTCTAAGCCAAGCTGCGCAAGAGTTTCCACCAGGACCGAAGCCCAGAGAGAATTGGTGTTACGAAAATCAAGCATTGTTCGGTCAGGTGTGGATGAAGCTGTAGTGAAACTGCCTCTTTGTAGTATTGACTACCCGGCGTCTTTACTGACGTAAGTTTCCTTAGAAAGAGAAAAATGATTTGAAAAATCTGCTTCTGAAGTGGCCCAGGTTGAACGCTTATTTTGTCAAGGATAGAGCTACGGGATTGAACTTTAAGGTGTTTTAGATTGCAAGTCTTGAAATTTAAGCTGTCCCTTTTTGCCCATCTCTTTCTAGTTGACGATTAATACTCTTATATATTTCTGACTTTGTTATTACCCTCAGAATTTCTATCCCTAACTATCGGCAGAGAACCCTAGTTAAGGAGTTGCTATTAATGAGGGTAAAGCAAACAGTATTTAGAATTCAGAGTGTTAGCAGTCATCCACAGCATTAATCCAATAGTTGTGTTTGATTCCCTCTGAATTCCTAAGGGAAACTCATAGGAGTATAGAGATGTTTCATCACTCTAAGGAATTACAATTTAATGCCCGTGTGTCCGGCCCCGATCCTCGCTTTGCTAGCCTATTGCTAGAGCAGTTTGGCGGACCCAACGGTGAACTCAAAGCGGCCATGCAGTACTTTGTGCAGGCATTTGCGGCCCGACAGCCTTATCCTGACAAGTATGACTTGCTCATGGATATTGCCACTGAAGAGTTCAGCCACTTGGAAATTGTGGGTGCTACTATCACGATGCTGCTAGATGGCGTCAATGGGGCGCTTAAAGAGGCGGCTGATAGTAATCCAATTATGAGTTTCTTGAAAGGAAATGCCGCCAAAGAGGAGATGGTTCACCAGGCAATGGTCAATCCTCAATTCCTAGCACTATCAGGCGGTGGTCCCCGCGTTACTGACAGTCAGGGAACTCCTTGGTCAGGAAATTTTGTCAATGCTAATGGCGATCTAACAGTAGATTTACGCTCAGATATTGCAGCAGAATCTAGGGCGAAAATTGTCTATGAATATCTGATTCAGTTCACCGATGACCCTTATGTAAAAGACACATTGCGCTTCTTGATGACACGGGAAGTAGCCCACTTCCAGATGTTCTCCGCAGCGCTAGACACGATTGAGCCCAACTTTCCACCAGGCGTGCTGCAAGGTGACCCCCGATTCACCCATACTTACTTCAACATGTCGAACGGGGTTAGTGCTCGCGGCCCGTGGAACGAAGGTCAGGGGCCATGGCAGTCGGGCGAGCAGTGGGTCTACATTGACGACCCTGTAGAGCACGTTATCCAGAGCGAGGGATTGGTCAAGGATTACCCAGTTGAGGGCAACCAGCACACTCCCGATGAAATGAAGCAGAAGGAGCGCAAACTGGGCGCAATGCGAAGTCAGGAGGTGAAGTCAGCCGTAGGTGGCGGTGCGAACCAGTGGTCTTCCTACCCTCAGACCACGCTCGAAAGCCCCAAGGTGATTGAAGAGACTCAGAAGCAGAGTAAGTAGGTCTGCTGTAGGGGGCATTGCTTTCAATGCCCCCCAAGAAGTGTTCTATACACCTACGAATTGATTGATCTCCTTTCACTCTTTAGACGAGATTCAATGCCTACCCAGCTTCCCATTACTGTCCAGCCACCCAACCAAAGTTCTTCTCTGCTAGAGGAAGGGCTGCCACCAGACAGATCACAGGTGCAGATCACCTACTACACCGATCCGCTCTGCTCCTGGAGTTGGGGGTTAGAGCCTCAGTGGCGACGATTGCGCTACGAGTTCGGCTCTCAGATCAGTTGGCGTTATGCAATGGGTGGACTGCTTCCAGACTGGCAACGGTTTTCAGATCCGGTCAACGACATCCACCGCCCTGGGCAGATGGCCCCGCAGTGGATTCAAATCCGGCAGCTTGTAGGCATGCCCACTGACGAAAGCATTTGGCGAGAAGATCCGCCCGCCTCGTCCTACCCAGCTTGTATTGCAGTCAAAGCCGCAGAGAGGCAAGGTTCTACTGCTGCTGAGGTCTACCTGCGGCGATTGCGCGAGGCCGTGATGGTGGAGTGCCGTAATGTTGCTCGACGAGAGGTGCTGCTAGAGGTGGCGGCAGAAGTTGCCGCAGATCTGTCTTCCAGGCACACCTTCGACGTTCAACAATTTCAGTATGACCTAGACCATCCGGCCAGCCTAGAAGCCTTTCGAGAAGATGTGAAAGAAGGTCGCTATCTGGGCATCAGTCGGTTTCCAGCTCTGGTCTTTCGAGGGGTAACCGGGAAGGCATTGCTGATTGTGGGCTACCGTCCCTATCCAGTGCTAGTGGATGCGATCGCATCCCTAACTCCCAATACTCGACCCCTTCAAGAGGCGACTGATGTGGTGTCTTACGTCCGTCACTGGGACCGTATCACTGCCACTGAAGTAGCCGTTGCTCTCAACCTACCACTCGAAGAAACACAGCATAGGCTAGCTGCTGCTGTCTCAGACGGGAGTTTGCGGCAGATCGGCTCTATTTACCAGGGTCAATAAATAATTCGGCTGAATAAGCTCTTTTTAGGGTGCGGCGATTTGGCTAGGGCGCAGGGGAATGCATCCTAGCAATCTCCTCTCTTCTGCCCTTTTCATGTCCCTAAACCAACGCCTCACTCAGCGCCCGCAGCTTAAGCTGAATCTCAGCCAGTTCTCGCTCTGGGTCAGAACCAGCCACAATGCCTGCGCCAGCATAAAGACGGGCTTGCTTACCTTGAACTAGGGCAGAGCGAATGCCGACAATAAATTCGCTGTTGCCCCGATCATCGATCCAGCCGAGGGGAGCCGCATAAAGAGCCCGGTCAAAGGCTTCGTGGTGGCGAATTTGCTGGCAGGCGGCTTCGGTAGGGACCCCAGCCACAGCAGGGGTGGGATGGAGGGCTTCGACTAGACGTAGGGGGCTAGTGTGAGGGGGCAACATAGCCCGAATTGGGGTGTGCAGATGTTGAATGTTTGCCAATCGTAGGAGTTCGGGCACGGTGCGGTAGCTGGGTCTGAGACCTAGAGCAGCCAATTGGCGTACCAAAAACTGGACGACAAACTGGTGTTCATCGCGCTCTTTGGGGTTTGCCAGCAGATTTTCTGCCAAGGTTTGGTCTTCAGCCTCTGCCCGACCCCGAGGAGCGGATCCGGCTAAGGCATCAGTAATGAGAGTGTTGTGACGAATGCTGAGCAACCGCTCTGGGCTAGCTCCGATAAAGTTAACGCCTTGACCATTGCTGATAGAAAAGGTGTAACAGTCGGGGTGGCTGTGCCGTAAGCGGCCTAGAGATTGGCTTAGGTTGAAGGGATGGGGAGCCGTGATATCAACAGCATGGGCCAGAACAATTTTGTGCAGATGGCTTTGCGCAATCTGGGCTAGGGCACGGCTGACAGCTTGCTTGAACGGACGAGTTGTTGAAGAAGTGGGATCGAGCACCACTGCCCTTCGTAGCTCGTAACTGCTCTTGAGATGAACCACTTGTTCGATTTGCGCCACTCGCCGCAACACCTGCTGGGTCAAATCCTCCAGGGAAGTGTCTGGTGTAATCAACAGATTGGCCGTAAGGGTGCAGCTTTGGTGTAGCCGAGTAACTTGCCACTTGGGCAAAAAAACGCTGGCTGCAGGAAAAGGCGAGTCAGCGTTTTGGGAGTGGTCAAAGAAGGTGAAATTGCAGAAGAATCGGGAATTGGGCTGGCTAAAGGTTTGAAGCTTGTGCAGAACGGTAGGCCGACTCCAGGCTTCTACAAACTTTTGAGCCTGACGGAAACGGTCCTTACCTTCAGAGGCGTGGTATAGAGCTGTGCCAAAAGCCAGCGTTGCTCTGCCCTGTCCAGAATTTTCCAGGTAAAAATGCCGTTCATCGGGACTGACAACTTGGGCCAGTACCTTCAGTGGATCGAGCAGTGCTAGCGGCAGACCCAGGCTAGCAATTTTGGGCTGGCTGTCCTGAATGCAGCGTTGATAACAGTCAGTTAAGAAACTTTGAATTGCATGACCGTCGAGCAGGCAATCCGGGCGGTAGGGGACTACTGGCATGGAGAGGGGATCACTAAAGGCGTTTTAAAATCCATGTCTCACAGGGTAGCTGAGAATTGCCCCATGCCTTGAGCGGTGGGCATTCAGCGCATATTTCCTACTGGTAACACATTCGGTTCCAGCCACGCCAGTTGAGCCACAGGAGGTTCACGCAGCTTAATAGTGGGTGCCCGTCTTGTGCTGATGCATCACCATTTTTGCATCGTTGTCAAGTACTTTATCAGGTGTGAAGTAGCAGATTGGAGGCGGGGCTACCAGCGAAGTGTTGGTCGCTTTGGGCCTTGAAGTTTAGTCAACTGTGAGGGACGAGCGCGTGTCTATTCTTGCCATTATCAATAGATCGCCCTTGAAATGAATCGGGTTGTCCCAACCGTTACAGCTATCCCATGAAGGCATCTCTACTTAACTTCATCTATTCAACTTCATTTATTTATCTTAAGAAGCCAACTATCTGTGCAATACGCAATCTCACAGGGAACGCTTAGGGCATGCCTTATTGAGCATTAAAGCAACCAGGGCGTCAAATTCTTAATTACAAACCTTTGGAGAAACTATGCCTAAACGTAGATTGCCCCGTGGTGGTGGTACCCAAGTTGCATTGGGACCAGAATTAGCAATTGCTGTAATTGCTTTATTTGCAGCATTTTCTGATGGCGATGTATCTAGTGATGCAGAAGCTTATGCGCTAGGTGAGATGCTTAGCTGCCTCGATTTGTATTCTGAGTACACAGAGGAAGACTTCGGAGCCCTAGGGACAGAGATTGCTAATCTGATCAACGAAGAAGGAGTGGAAGCAGTTGTTTCTCAGGCGATTACGACTATCCGAGATGAACAGGTAGAAGAAGCTGCCTTTATTGTCACACTCATGGTTATTGCTGCTGATGGCGAAGTACCAGAGGATGAGCAAGAGTATATGGATAGTTTGCGTCAAGCATTGAGGATTTCAGAGGACCGCGCTCTCGAGATTATCGATGAGATCTTCGCTGAAGAAGAGGACGAAGAGAGCGAAGAGGACGAAGAGGAATAAGGACAAAACGAATTAGCTGCTGCTACTAAGTTACAGCAGAATTAAGTTAGAAACTGAGCCTAATCCAGGCTCAGTTTCTAATTTCTACTCACTGAATTAATCAATAGTGAGTGCCCGTCTTACGCTGATGGACTGCTGTTTTGGCATCGTTGTCAAGTACTTTTCCGGTATCGACAATTGCGTAAGCAATCCAATGATCGCCTGCTTCCATGCGCTTATCGACACGGCACTCTAGATATGCGATCGCACCCTTCAAGATGGGAGAGCCATTAGCTGCTTCTTCTGTTTCTATCCCAGCAAAGCGGTCTTCTGCGGGGCCGAAGGGCTTGAGAAAGTGTTTCATCAGGCCAATGTGCTTGCCCTCACCCAAAATATTGAGAACAAAGGTACTGCCAGGGTACAGCAGCGACTCCACAGCGCGATCTTTGGCAACAGCTACAGTAAAGCCGGGGGGCGTAAAGGTTGCCTGAGATATCCAAGAGGCCACCATAGCACTGGAGACATCCCCATGCTTGGCTGTAACTACACAGAGAGAACCCACAATCCGCCCAACCGCCTGCTCAACCGAGGTAGCTGGAGTGCGAGGAGCCTTGGCCCGCTTCGCCTTCTTTAGAGATTGGGCAAAGTCGGTCCCGACCTCTTCGCAATACTTCAACGTCACGTCGGTGGGCTTAAACTTCACCCGAATCGGGTCAAAAGCTAGGGTGTAGCCCCCATCCTTCAGCTTGCCCTCTAGCAAATCAATCGCTTCACCACTCCAGCCAAAGGAGCCAAAGACCCCAGCAGGTTGAGTTTTAGACGCAGTTGACAGCACAATCCCCAAGGCCGTTTGAATTTGGGTTGGTGCATGGCCGCCTAGCGTGGGCGATCCCATCAAAAAGCCCGATGACTTCTGAACGGCTTCCTTAATCTCCTCAGGGGTAGCCTGTTCAGCGTTAATCGACTCTACAGCAACCCCTGACTTGGTAATGCCCCGTGCGAGCGCCTGAGCAATCGTGGCTGTGTTGCCATAAGCCGAAGCATAAATCAGGGCAACCGATTGCTCTTGACTCTTTTGGGTTTCACTCCAGTGTCGATAGCCTTGGAACAGTTCCTTCGCACCGTACAACACCACTGGCCCGTGCCCCGGAGCCAGCACCCGAAACTGAAAGGTTTCCAGTTTGTCCAGGGCCGATGTCACCTGCCGAATGCTCGGAGCCATTAAGCAGTCGAAATAGTAGCGACGATCTTCTAACAGGTTTTCCCAGCCCAAGTCATAGACCAGTTCCCCACACAGGTGCGCCCCAAAAAACTTATCGGTGTAGAGCACCTGAGCATAGGGATCATAGGTTGCTAACCCGCCCGGCCAGCGCGGCGTTGGAATGGGCACGAATTGAAGAACATGGCCCTGACCCAAATCCAGCTCATCATCTGCTCCCTTAATCACCCGCATTTGGGGTAATTTCCCCTCTAGCAAGTCCCCTAATGCCAGTGCCGCTGGGTTGGAGCACACTACCGTCAAGTTAGGCACTTTTTCCAGCAGCACCTTCAGAGTGGCAACCCGGTTGGGGTTGATATGGCCCAAGATGATGTAGTCAATTTCATCAAAATCAACCTGCTCCGCCAACGCCTGGAGAAAACTCTCAGTGAACGATTCTCCGGGTGGGTCAATTAGTGCTGTTTGCTCACCCTGGATCAGATAGCTGTTGGCTGTCGTGCCCCGCTCTAGCGCGTACTCAATCTCAAACCGCAGCCGATTCCAACTGCGCGATCGCAACACTGCTGTATCGGCTGCAATCTGGAGGGTTTGGACGTCTCTAGGCTGAGGGGTGGTTGTCATAGTAGGTGAGGAGTTGAAAGGCAGCAGGTAAAAGGCAGAGTGCAGAAAGGGGGGATCTGGCAGGGGCTTTTGCCCCTGTCTTTTAGGCGCAGGGGCACAGGCAGAGGATAGGCAAGAAGGCTTTTGGCGTGTGCCTTACCCCTTCTGCCCTCTGTCCTACACCCTCTGCCTTAGTAATAGTTGCCAACCTTGCGGTGGTGAATAGCCGTCACAGCGTCCGGATCGGAGACTTTGCCATCCTTTACCGTGCAGTAGACGATCCAGTGGTCGCTGACTTCCATCCGGGTGGCAACCTCGCACTCTAGATAAGCCAAGGCATCGGATAGTAAGGGAGAGCCGTTGGTGGCAGGGCGGGTGCGGACTCCAGCAAAACGGTCGGCACCGGGGGGGAAGCGCTTGAGGAAGTGCTTCATCAGGGGTAGGTGTTTGCCTTCTTCGAGCACGTTTAGTACAAACTGGTCGCCTACCTGCATTAGGGATTCGATGGCTCGGTCTTTAGCGACGGCAACGGTGAACCCAAGAGGCTGGAAACTAGCCTGGGCTACCCAAGAGGCGAGCATCGCACTACTGACTTCGCCTTTCTTCGCAGTGATGATATAAAGGCCACTGCTGATCCGGCCTAAGGCTTTCTCCAGGTCGGCGTCGAGGGCCTTGAGCTTCTTCAGCTTGCCTGCTTGACTCAGAGTTTGGCCAAGGTCGGTGCCCGTTTCTTCACAGAGCTGGTAGGTGGCTTCGGTGGGGGTGTCTTTGATCCGCAGTGGTGGAAAGGCGGGAACGGGGGCTAGTTCTTCAAACTTCGTCTTGAGGGTGTCGATTGGTTCATCGTCGCCACCGTAAGACTCAAACAGACCCACCGTTTGTTTGGTATTGACCGCCGCCAGGATGGTTCCCAGAGTGGCTTGGGTTTCCCGTGAACCTGTTCCAGACGAAGGGGGCATGCCAATCACAAGCCCAGTAGCACGGCCCACTAGCTCGTTCACCTCTTGGGGGTCAGCAGAGCGCATGTCCATCATTTCGACCGCAACTCCGGTCTTGGTGATGCCGCGAGCAATGGCCTGGGAGATGCGATCGCTATAGCCGTAGTCCGACACGTAAAACACTGCGACTAGCGTCTCGGATTTACTCTTTTCCTGGCTCCAGCGGCGATAGCGTCCGGTCAGTTCCTTAACATTGTGGCGCAGCAAGGGACCGTGGCCAGTGCCAATGGTGGTAACAGCAGGTAGCTCGTCCATCCGCTTCATAGCCGAGAGTACCGAGCGGGCGTTGGGAGCCATTAGACACTCGTAGTAGAAGCGAAAGTCGGGGGCTAACACCTCCAAGTCTTCGTCGTAGGCAGCATCGCTACAAAAGTGCATGCCAAACGCGTCGCAGGTGAAAAGCACTTGGGTTTTGTGGTCGTAGGTAAAGATGGTGTCGGGCCAGTGCAAATTGGGAGCGCTGACAAACTCCAACAGGTGCCCGTTGCCCAAATCCAACTGGTCGCCGTTTTTAACCACGATGCGCTCAAAGGGGCGATGAACGAGGTCTTCGAGGAATGCGATCGCAACTTTCGCGCCCACTACCGTCGCATTAGGAGCCAGTTCTAGAACGTCTGCAACCAAGCCACTATGATCCGGTTCGGTGTGGCTGATAACGATGTAGTCAATTTCGGTGGGATCAATCTGGCCCTTCAGCGTATCTAGGTAGAGTTGGCGAAACTTTTCGTGGGAGGTATCAATCAGCGCTACCTTCTCGCCTCGCACCAGGTAGGAGTTGTAGGTGGTGCCATTTTGGAGGCCAAACTCGATGTCAAAGCGATCGCGATCCCAGTCGAGAGATCGAATAGTGGTGGTGTCGGGGGCGACATCAGCCACTTGAATCGTGAGGCGTTTGGGCTGAGTGGTCGGTGCGAACTGACTATTCATCGCTTGCGCTTCCGCAACCATCGAAAACCTCCTTGCAGCAGTGGATGTAGTTCGAGCGTTTTTCGTTAAACAATAAAAATGTTTCTTATGTCCCTATTTTGCCTCATATTCTGTTAACTAAACGTTACATTTGCTTATCACAGTGTTTACCTCTTTAGGGTGGTTCCTGCTAGGTTGATTTCTGTAGGGTAGCCCTATGAAACTGTTATCTGTCTCCGGGTACTTTAATTAAAAGCATGTCCAAGTCTTTTGCTGCTATCTACCATGCCCCTGACCGGAGCGTTAATTCCAGAGCCGACCGCTGATGGATCCTATACCTTTTTCTCCGAGGACTTCGGGGAATGGTTTCATAGCCGAGAAGGGGCTTATGCCGAAGCGCGCAAGACCTATGTCGAGGCTACTGACTTGGCTTCTAGAGCCCAGTCCTCCCACCTGACTCTGCTCGATGTGTGCTATGGCTTGGGGTACAACAGTGCCGCTGCCCTAGAAACAATTTGGCAAGTCAACCCAGATTGTCGGGTCACGTTAGTGGGGCTAGAGCTAGATGGGCGGGTACCCCAACGTGCGATCGCACAACATCTCACCGAAGGCTGGTCACTGCCAGTCCAATCCATTTTGCAGACGCTTGCAAACGACAGCGAGATTCACACTTCCACGCTTGAAGCACGTCTCTTAATAGGCGATGCTCGCCAACAAATTCAAGCTTTGGTAAAGCAAGACTTCCAAGCCGACGTTATCTTTCTAGATCCCTTTTCTCCCCCCCACTGTCCTGAACTATGGACAGTAGAGTTCTTGAGACAGGTTGCTCAATGTCTTTGCCCAACCGGGCAGTTAGCTACTTACTCTTGTGCCGCTGCCGTTCGAGCAGCTCTCCTTTCAGCAGGTCTGCACATCGGTCCCAGTGAAGCTGTTGGCAGACGTTGGCCGGGCACGCTAGCTAGCTTCACGCAAGAGGGGCTGTTGCCCCTGTCCCCGCAGGAGCAGGAACACCTAGCCACTCGTGCTGCGGTTCCCTATCGAGACCCAGCACTAACCGACTCCTCGTCTCTAATCTGGGCTCGACGGCAGCAAGAGCAAACGCTTTCCTCCTTAGAACCCACCTCTCGCTGGCGCAAACGCTGGTTATCCTCCACGTCTCATGTGCCTATAGGAGACTGAGAACCCTTCCATGCCTAACTGACGTCCATGCCCACCTCAAACAACCAGCAGCCCACGCGACTGTGCTCTCGAACTGTGAGATCCTCGTAGAACCTTTGACTTGTGACTTATTCAAATTCCGAACCCGCCAAAATCCTAGTTGTTGATGACCACGCTGCTAGTCGCATGACCGCCTCAGCGTTCCTCGACTTAGAAGGCTATGACGTGCTTGAGGCAGACTGCGGTTCTCAAGCGCTGAATTTTGTGTTTAAGGAAAAACCCGACCTGATCCTGCTCGATGTAATGATGCCAGGAATGGACGGGTTTGAAGTGTGTCAAAAGCTGAAACAGGACGAGCAAACCCGGCTGATTCCGGTGGTTTTCATCACAGCGCTGGACGATCGCCAGTCCCGGCTACGCGGAATTGAAGCGGGAGGCGATGACTTCTTGAGCAAGCCCTTCGACCAACTAGAGTTGTCTGCTCGGGTCAAGTCTCTGGTTCATCAGAAACGGCTAAATGAGGATCTTGACCACGCGGAGAAAGTACTCTTCTCGATTGCCCGCACCGTTGAAATGCGGGATCCCAATACAGGCAACCACTGCGAGCGGTTGGTGGAAGCAGGTCGGGAGTTTGGTAATTTTTTGGGGCTTCCCTACGACCAAGTCCGTAGTCTCATGTGGGCAGGTTACCTCCATGACATTGGAAAGATCGGCATTCCAGATGCCATCTTGCTCAAAACAGGCGCTCTCACCCCTGAAGAACGGGCCGTTATGGAGCAGCATGTTTTCATTGGTGAACAGATTTGCCAGCCCCTACGAACGATGAGAGGCGTACTGCCCGTTATTCGTCATCACCACGAGCGTTGGGACGGGACAGGCTATCCAGGTAAGCTTGTCGGCGAAGACATTCCCCTACTCGCAAGGATTTTTCAACTTCTAGATATCTATGATGCCTTAACGCATGAGCGGCCTTATAAGCTACCCCTTTCTGCTGAAGCCTCCTTGCAAGTCATGCGAGATGAAGTGGCTCGGGGCTGGCGCGACCCAGAGCTAATGGCTAAGTTTGAAAACTTTATTCGCTCCACTCAAATATCCCCAGGTTTGTTAGAGCAGCCAGCTTCTGTCAATCGTGCCTAGACAGCCGTGTCTAGACAGCGGTAAGCATAGACGTCAAGATAGACGCCAGCCAAGTTATCTGTAGACCATGAGCGACATTATCCACACTTCTATCTCCGCTGAAGAATCCATTATTTTGTTTGAAATCAGCAACGCTCAAGGACCAGGGCGCTTGGGCGGCGTCAAACCGATGGAACTGGCAACCAAGTCAGCTCAGGCGCTTGGGCAAGCCATGGGTACCATTCAAGCTCTGGCAAACCGCACGATGGAAACGATCAATCAACTGCCTAGAAAGCCCTCAGAGTTTGAGCTGGAGTTTGGTATCAAAATTGATGCTGAAGCGGGTGCCCTCATTGCTAAAGGGAGTGAAGAAGGCAATCTGCGGGTCAAACTAGTCTGGCGTGAGCAAAACAATTCAAATTAGTCAGCGGTTGTTCAGCAGTTGTTCTTGTTATTGCAAGCTGAGCAAAGGAAACCTTGAAGGGCTCTAGCTTTTTGTCAGCTTTGTTTTTCTCCCCTTAGGTAGTTTTCGAGCTTCCCCTCCAGTCCCTACCCTCAGTAGTGCACCCTGTGATTGAGGCTCAACTGTGGACGACCGCTTAGAACGCTCTAGGGAACTCAAGCAAGCCCTGCGGACTTTTGTGCTTGATGCTGAGGGCGAATTGGCAACGGCACTGGAAGTCTACAGCGCAGACCAGATGGCAAAGTGGTCAAAGACTCAACTTCAGGGCATTAGTCGCAATGACCTCGTCATTGACATGTTTCTCACAGAGGGCGAAGTTGGCGAGCAAACTCCCCTTAATCTCTTTGTTCAAAGTCAGTCAACCCTATCGGAATCGGACAAGGCCTTAATTGAAGCCTGGCAGCGTAGCTTTAATGGGCTCTTTGTGGTGCTAGATACTGCACCTGATTATTTTGACTTGAGAAACTGGCTGACCGAGAAGCAGTACCGGGTCAAACCGAATGGGTTGCAAGCCGCCGAAACTCTGGCAAGGCTCAAGCCTGGAGAGATCGTGCTCACTCGCATTTCTCCGTTGACAGATACGGATTGGATTTTTTCTGGCCCCATGCAACTGCTAGGGAAATTAGGCAAGCCGAAACTGGCTGTGGCCATTGGCAACTTCAAAGACCAGTTCAATCAGCATCTCTATGGCGACGCTCCCGACCTAATGGAGGAGGCTTGGCAGTCAGTAGAGCGCTATCACCAAGAGTTCACCGACTTTTTTGAGGGCGATGAAGTCACCCTATCGGGCTACGAACTCAATAAGAAAATGGCCCAGTTTCAGGAGCGTAACCTGCAACAGCGGTTGGATGCAGCGGGCATCGACAGCGATAAATCCTTGGCCGAACTGGCCGAGGAAGCTGGGCTCTCTGATGAAGAGATTGCCGAGTCGGCAGCCGAGTTGGGTGCGGAGGCCGGAATTGCTCAGCAGCTTTTAGATAAGCAGAAAACGCTGAAGATGGTAATGCCCAAAATTGACCTCCCAGATGCCCTGCGCAAAGCCGAAGCAGTGACAGTACTGGTGCATCCACGTTGGGGTCAAGCTTTTTTGACGGATTACAGCCGATTGACTCAGCTTCTTGCAAATCCAGAACAAGAGCCTGAGGCGCTCGATAAGCTGTTGCTGAAGTACCTCAAAGACCCCACTATTACTACCTATGTCTGGTATCGTTTAGCTCACGAGTTTCCAGATGCTTTGGAGACTGCTCTACGACGGGCACTCGCTCGTCCTGAGTTTGACCTGAAACACGATCTTGATGGCCTGCTAAGAACTTTCGAGAAGCCCCTAAAACCTGGCCTGCCGGAAATTGCAAGTGTTCCTTTGCACCTGCATGACCTTTTTCAGGAAGCCCTAGCCGAAGTAAATGCCAGTAAGTCGAAGAACAAGAAAGGCAAAGTCAAGCAGAAGGCTGGTTTTGGTTAACGCGTTTGCAGGCGACGGGGGCGAGAGCGCTGGCGTAGGGGTGCAGTCAACCGCCGAAACTTCCGATAGCCAGCACGCACCCAGTCCAACAAACGGTAGGGCACCTGGATTCGGAAAGGGGCCAAAAGCGGTCGGTAAATCCAGTAATAAGCCTTTTTAAGATCGGTCCAGGCAGAACAGGAGCCTTGATTGAGGAAGTCGGAGATATCCACGACCAGTCCTCTGCCTTCGTGCATCATGACATTGCGCCCGTGGACATCATGGGGGTGGAGTCCCCGGCTGCGGGCGAATGTGAGCGCAGCATCGATGTCTTGAATTACCTGCTTAGGAATTGTTAATCCTCGGTGGAGACAGTCATAGAGGGTAATTCCGTACAGTCGCTTGAGCACCAGGAAGGGGGCTTCAGCATACAAACACTCAGAAAAAGCTGGGTGAGATCCGAGCTGTTGGTAGACCTGCACCTCTTCCTCAAATCCAGGGCGTCCGGGTGCATAGATTTTGACCACTTGGTCAGGATAGTCCGGATGGCAAAAGACGGCGGCATAGTTGCCAGCGCCCACAAGCTGCCAGGGAGGAGGCATCTTATGCACCACCACTGGGTTATGGGGATCAATGCTTTCAACTTTGAGACTAGGCAGTAGCTCCCGATGGATGGTCTTGATCAATGGTTCCATATGCCTTCCGTCTATCTTAGGAAAGGGCTGGAAACAGCATAACGCGGGCATTTAGCTGATGGAACAGACTGATCGGCTGGCTCGAAATTCTTAACGAATGATAAGTACTATGCCTGCAAAGAGTAGTCCTAGACCGACCAGCTTGCTCAGGTTTAGGGCATGTACCTCAGCCCCTAAAAGGCCATATTGGTCAACTACGGCCCCTAGCACAAACTGAGTTGCCACCATGACGGTAAAGGCAGTCGCCAACCCTAAACGCGGCACAATGTAGCTGATCACTCCGACGATCACTAGACCCAGAATGCCCGCAGTGTAGGCGTACCAGGGTACGTTTTGCCAGGCTCTTAGATTGCCACCTTTTGCGAGTAGCATCAGAAAGGTCACCAGCAGTCCACCGCTGCCGTAGGTAATAAAGACGCTCTCTAGGGTGCCAAGCTGTTTGTCCATCAGCCCTATGAACTGGCTTTGCAAGACAATAGCGACCCCGCCTAAAATGGCAACAATTCCCAGAAAGGCAATATTCACGTGCTGGCTCCTGCTGTGTAAGTGACCGAAGAAATCCCAAAGAAACAGTTTTACACGCTTTTGCAGGGAGTCAGTCTGCCTTAAGGGCAGGTAAATAACTAGAAAAGTAGATTAACTGAAGAATCTGCTAATTTGGGCGAGGCTGGGGCCTGCTGTGAGAAGAGGATGGGGATGGAACAGGGTAGATGGAGGATGCGAACTGCTAAGCCAGTACAAGCGCAAGCTGACTTGGCAGCGCTTGCACTATTCCGCCTGCTTCTAGGGTTGATAGGCCTATTCTGCTGGCCTCAGCCTATACAAGCTGAGGACTCTAGCCTTCCCCTGGAACCAGCAGAAGCTAATTACTTGCGACCCTCAGAAGCTTGCCCCGGTGAGCTAGAAACTCTAGTGACAGGCCTGTTGCGCGACTTACCCACCTACAGCAATCTAGTGGCGGGTCGCACAGTGGGGCGAATTCCTCCGCCAGAGTGGCCGTTTGGGGGCGTGCTGCTCGTGAGCCTACCCGACTACACGCCGATTGACTTGGCGAGTCGCACTTTCAGTGATCTACCTCCAGCGGATCCCGATACTCAGCAGGTCTTCTTCACAACACTAGAGCGGCAGTACGTCAGAGAAGAGTCTGTTTTGCTGCAACATTACCACTGGCTCTTTTTGACCCCAAGCGATCGCGGTTGGCAGATGGTTTTCATGTATTCCAGCGTTGGCCCTTACCCAGCATCGGCTCGACCGCCTAGCCCTCCACAAGACAGCACCTATGGCATTACGGGTCAGGCAGTGCGGCTCTGGCTGAGGGACTGTCGGGCCAGGTCGGTGTACCCAGTTGAGTCAGGAGAAACGGGGCGGTAGAGGGTGTCGCGCTGCTGGGCGGGTCGATTAAGGGATGCGATCGCACCCCTTAATTCCTCGACACTGAGACAGGTGCCACCTTGGGCTCCGGCCATTGAGGTAATGTGTTCCTCCATAAGCGTGCCACCCAAGTCATTGCAACCCCAGCTCAAAGCTTCGGTGGCACCGTCTAGGCCCAGCTTGACCCAACTTGGCTGATGATTTGAAATCCAGTTGCCTAAGTAAATGCGGGCAACTGCAGTAAGTAGGAGGGCATCGGCTAGCACAGGCTGATCACGCCCCACCCGCTTTCTCAGGGGTTTAGGTGCTTCCTGACCCACAAAAGGCAGCAGGATAAATTCGGTGATAGCGACTGGGTAGCCTGCTTCACGAGACTGGCGCTGCAAGGTGCGAAGCTGGTCAAAGTGGTGAATCTGCTGGGCTGGGGTTTCGATGTGGCCAGAGAGCATCGTGCTAGTGGTGGGCAAACCAATTTGATGGGCCAAGCCGACAATCTCTAGCCAGGTCGCCGAGTTAATTTTCTCTGGACAAAGCACCTTGCGAACCTCATCGTCCAGCACCTCGGCAGCGGTACCCGGCAGAGACTCTACTCCACCGTCGAGTAGGGCGAGCAGCACATCTCGGTAGCTCAGCCCGTCTTCCCGTGCGATGAACTGCACCTCTTGAGGGGAAAAGGCGTGCAGATGCAGATCGGGAAATTCGTCTTTGATGGTGCGGAGCAGTTGCAGGTAATACTTGAGGGAGCTGCCGTCGATTTTGGCGTAGGGGTTTAAGCCGCCCTGCATGCAAATTTCGGTTGCGCCTCGCTGCACGCCATCTGCTGCCTTTTCTAAAATCGGTCCCCAGTCGAGCCAGTAAGCGCCTTCTTGATCCTGGTCGCGGCGAAAGGCGCAGAAGCTACAGTGCTGCTCGCAAATATTGGTGTAGTTGAGGTTGCGATTGACTACATAAGTCACTGTCTCTCCCGCCTGACGTTGACGCAGGGTGTCTGCGGTGTCGCGAATAGCTGCGATCGCATCTGGCTCCTGCTGCTGCAAGAGCACTAGCCCTTGTTCGGGAGATAAATCAGCGCCTGCCAGTGCTTCTTCAAGAATTCGTATTGCTGTTGTTGCCATTCGCTTCACCCAGTGCCTCACCGTCTTAATATCAATTGTGACGAGTGATTTGCAACTGCGGGGGGATTGACGGTGACGACCGAACCTCAGTCAACGGGGTCTCGGAGTGAATTGCGTGACCTAGTACGGTCACAGCTCGAAATCCTCCTGACTCAAAAGAATTATGAAGGGGCTAAGACCCTGCTGCGTCCGGTGCAAGAGGTGGACATTGCTGAGGCGATTGAAGGATTGCCTCAATCAATGCAAATTATTGCCTTTCGGCTACTGCCCAAGGCCGAGGCGATTGAGGTGTACGAACACCTTGGGTCTGAGACTCAGCAAACCCTAATTGAGAAATTCCGCGACCAAGAGGCCCGCGAGATTGTCGAAAACATGTCTCCTGACGACCGGGCCAGCTTGTTTGATGAACTGCCTCCCCGATTAGTGCGACACATGCTGGCCCAGCTCAGCTATGAGGAACGCCATTCGACCTCGCTGTTACTGGGTTATCGGCCCAACACGGCAGGGCGGCTGATGACCCCCAAATTTATCTCCCTCGACACCACCTTGACCGTTGCCCAGGCTCAGGAACGGGCGCGCCGAAAGGCAAAAGACGCGGAAATCAGTTACTACCTCTATGTCACCGATGCCGCTAAACGGCTGGTGGGTACCGTGTCTTTTCG
>DATNQF010000093.1:0-13041 GCA_036702855.1 Trichocoleus sp.
GGCAAAGAAATCGAGCTTTAAGAATGGCCTCAATGAGCAGTCAAAAAAGGGCGCTGTTCTAGCGCCCTTTTTTGACTGCTCATTGAGGCCATTCTTAAAGCTCGATTTCCTTGCCAACACGAGCATAGCGCCATCTAAGAACAAGCCCCAAAGTGATTTGCTTCATGAGCCAATAGAGCACCGTGATCACGACAAACGTTACTGCAATTACGAGCAAGGACCGCTTAGAGGTTAGATCATCCAGGGTTTGCTCCACAATAATGTTGGGGTCTAACACCAAGTCCCAACTGTTGTAGCGCCGGAAGCGTCCCATAAAAACCCCTAGTGAGCAAAGGGCATGGGTTAATAGCTCGGTCCAGAGAATATATTGCCGCGCTCCTTGCTTCCGCAGGTATTCTCCCTGGTTTAGCAGCGACACGACATAGGTTTCAAAGCCAGCCAAAATAGCAACGATATGTAGGGGAATAAAGGCCAGTGCGATCGCAATTATCGAAAACCCATGCCGCACCGCTCGAATCAAATGAATGATGTCGGTCAATAGGTAGGGCGCATTGGGCAAAAAGGCAATGTAGATCGCAAACACGAGCCACCAAATTCCCGAGCGAGACCCCTTTCTGCGCCGAAACAGCCAGAAGCTCAGAACCATCGGAACAAAGGCTAGAAACAGGTTCCACAGAATCCAACCGCTGTATTGATTGGAAAATGCTGCACTGATCTCACCAAGCTTGCTTTCCATAGATCACTGCCTCACCCTCTTGATTTTTCTCAGACTCATTGGACTTTATATCATTGGGCCAGACGGAAAAGCAGTCATCTTTGTTCTATAAGGGTTCTATTGGCATCCGCCTGTCTCTTGGGCAGTTTCAAGGGCTGGCTTCAAGCTACACAGGGAAGGTTTGCAGCGCCAATCGAGCGGCTCCTGCTATTCCGGCCTGATTGCCCAACTGAGCCAACAGAATTTGCATCCCCTCGCGGGAGCTGGGTAAAACTCGCGCTTCGATCTCAGCTCTAGCAGCAGGCAAAAACAGATCGGCCCCCGCACTAATTCCACCTCCCAAAATCACGGCCTCTGGCGTCAGGATGTAGATCAAGCTGGCTAGCCCTGCGCCTAAGTGACGGCCATACTGTTGCCAAAATGCGATCGCATCTGCATCTCCAGCGGTGGCTCTAGCAGCCAGTTCCCCTGGCTCAACGCCCATCTCGCGACGCACCGCCTGCACCGAACAATACTGTTCTAACGATCCTTGGTTACCGCTGTTGCAGGGTGGCCCATCAGGGTTAAGGGTAATCAAGCCCAGCTCCCCCGCGGTGCCATTACGGCCTATGAAGAGTTGGCCGTTCAGGATAATTGCGCCTCCTACCCCGGTGCCCAGAGTGAGCACTATCAGATCTTGAAAAGGACGGCCTGCTCCCAACCAGGCTTCTCCCAAGCCAGCACAATTGGCATCGTTAGCCAGTACGGTGGATCGGCCAGTCTTAGCTTCTAGCCAGTCGGCCACCGGCACATCTTTCCAACCTGCCAGGTTAATCGCAACCCGCGCAATCCGTCCGGCGGCATCGGCTGGGCCAGGCGTGCCAACCCCCACTGCAATCGCCTCATGGTTCGGATCCAGGGTTGCGATCGCAGCCCCGATTGCCTCTAACACCGCATCGGGCGTCGCAGGCTGGGGGGTCGGCACGGTCAACGATTCAACACAAACTCCCGCTTCTGTAAAGCGCCCCAGCTTGATCGCCGTTCCGCCTAAATCGACACCAATGACCTGTGTTTGACCTGCCATGCCCATACCGTCAAGCCCAAACCGACGCCCCGTAGTATACCAAGACTGGAGTTACTTCCAGTTCTCGCGGCGCAGGAGCGGGTTGACGAACTCATTTAGACCCTCTCCCACTAGGGAAAGACCCGTCACCATCAAAGTCAGGGTCAGCCCAGGAAATAGCGCTGTCCACCAAATGCCTGTAGGGAGGGCATCGAGGGCTTGCCGAATATCGGCCCCCCATTCAGGAATCTGCTCAGGCAGACCCAAACCCAAAAACCCTAGACCTCCTAGGATGAGAATGGCGTCGGCAGCGTTTAGGGTAAAGAGAACCGGGACACTCTGGATTACGTTGAGAAACAGATAGCGGCTCAACACAGTCCAGGTAGAAGCGCCCATGGCTTGGGCCGCTTCGATGAACAGTTCGGTCTTGATGCTGACCGTGTGGTTGCGCACCACACGGTAGTACTGAGGAATGTAGGCAATGCTCAATGCGATCGCAGCATTCAAAATCCCTCGACCCACTACAAAGGCCAAAGTAATCGACAGCAGCAACCCCGGCAGCGTATAGATGGTGTCCATAAAGAACAGCAAAGCCTTGTCTAGCCGTCCTCCTAGGTAGCCGCTGATCATACCCAGAGGCACCCCGACAGCAACACTCATCAACGTTGCCAGCAGTACCACTTGCCAAGCGGCTCGGGTACCAAATAGGGTGCGAGAGAAGACATCGTAGCCCTGACGCGTCGTGCCAAACCAATGCTCAGTCGAAGGGGGTTGGTGCATTGGATTTTGCAGCGCTGCTGCCGGATTTTGCAGCAGTCCCCAGGATTGCAACAAGGGGGCTAGCAATGCGATCGCGACAAAGGCCAGGGTAATCAACACCCCCATCCACATCAAAATGACAGAGACGTTTGCTGTTGAGCTAAATAGGCCACTGAAGCGAAAAAAACGATTTCGGGTGTTGGCAGTCATTGATAAACCCGTGCGAAACGTATCAACCCAGTCATCTTGAGCCCTCATTATCGCAGAGTCTCACCCCGCTTCCTGCCATACTGAAACCAAAGCGTGCCCCTACTGTGCAATCAAAAAGCGTCATTCCCAACCATGACCTCAGACCTCTCCCCGTCCTTTGCCCCCGCAACTCTCGCCACCCTGGCTGCTGCGGCCCACAGACAAGCCTCTACCCAGCGTCCTGACGGCAAAACCGTAACCACGGCTCTTTTAGAAGCTGAGAAAACTGCTAAGCAGCAACGCCTTACCTACCCTCCAGAAGCACTGTATGGCACTTGGCGGCTTTGCTTCACAGCTCCTAAAAAGCCACACTACCAATCTGGCAGGCCCATTGGGAAAGGGTTTTATGTACCCAAGGTTGCGATCGCACACATTAGCTTCTTCCCAAGTGAAAGTTTGAGTGCTCCCCTTGGCATTCGCAATCAGTTAAGAATTGGTGCGCTGCAAATCACCTTCAGTGGCCCTGCCAAGTATCTCGGTAAGAAAAATTTGCTGGCCTTTGACTTTAACCAGCTAGAGGTCACCCTGTTGGGGGCAACGTTATACCGAGGATCTATCCGCTCCGCCAGCTCTAAGCTTACCGACTTTTCGTCAGCCCCTATCGGCAAACTGCCGTTCTTTGCCTTCTTTCTCGCCAACTCTGAATACGTCGCCGCGCGAGGTCGAGGTGGCGGCTTAGCGTTGTGGGGTCGCGTCAATCAAGACTGAGAGCTTAGGGAGCAGGTGGAGGCGTAAGAGAGGGTTGACGGCTCAAGGGCTGAGGATTTTCAGCCGGATTTCCTGCCTCAATCAGGTTGAACGGGCTGAGCGTTTGCACAGTAAGTGCCTGGGGAGGGGTTGCATCAGGTGGATAGATCAAATCAATCTCCACCTCCTGACGTTCTCCGGGCGGAATGGTCAGCTTCACCAACGGCTCCCCTTCCTGTCCTCGCCGTTGCACCAAATGAACATAGTGGGACTGTCGGACACCCATTCGATTGGCGTAGCGTAGCCGCATCGTTCCCCGGAAAAAAATCCGGTTATCGGGAGGCTGGCGGAACCGTAGCCCATTCTTGAGAGCTTCATCCTGGAGAGGCGTCTGGAGCTTAAGAGCAACTGTCTGAGTTGAGCCAGTGTTGTTGTGGAGAGGCAGCCTCAAACTGTAGCGAATGCCATAGTTGCCGTGGGCACGGTAGGCCGTATCAGGATAGCGTGTCAGCATTGGCGCACTTTGCACCTGTCCTGTGCCAAGCGTATTGCGATCCACAGTGCTGATCACATAGGAGAATGAACCCCCTGGTTGGGGAATGCTTAGCAAATTGCTATCTGGCCCATCCGTAACCACAGCATTCCACTGGGAACCTTGGGCTACTCCAGCTACGCGCCCGTAATAGAAGCGACCGAATCGATGTTCCTGGGGGTTGGTCGGTGCAATATCTCTAGGACCTGCTAGACCATCCCGTTTTAGCAGGTCAATCCACTCGCGCAAAGTCGGAACCCGCTCAGAACCGCCTGGCAGTTGGGGAGCATACATGGCCAAGCTAGCCACATGCAAAGGCCCACTACTGGACAAATACATCATGGCAGTCCGGCCATTACTAGGCAGGGGCCGATTTGCCGGAACAGCAGGCGCAGCAAAGGGATCGCCCCCTGGGGCAAGCCCTAGGTTAGTCGCTAGGATCGTACTTGGGTTAACAGGCGGGTTAGGAATGGTGCTGCCCTGAGGATAGCTGCCATTAACAGGCACGCTAAGTTGTCTTAGAGGAATTGGCAGGTTCATCAAGAGGTGAACGTGCCCCGGCGGAATTACAATTTTGTTAGGCCATTGAGGCTGGTTCTCGCCGCGCAGAATATCCGTCGTGGTGCGGCTACCGGGTCCTGCGTAAACTGTGCCATTGGGATTTAACATCGCCGTCGGCAGGTCGCGGAAGGGCGCTTCCTGGCTCAAGTAAGTAACGCTCTGCAAAATGTCGAGGGTTACTGGCTGGTCGCTTGGGTTGTGCACCACAACCCCGAAGAACAGCGTACGGCGATCATCTGGGTTTACTCCCCGAGCAATATGGTGAGCAAAGATGTCAAATCGCCCTTGTAGCGGGTAATTCAGGTGTGCTGCGGGTACTCGCATCCCGTTGGGCGGGAATGTAGATAGCAGAATTCCTTCACGCTGAATTAATTCGGGACTGTTGCTGTTGAAAACTGGAATTTCATCCAATTGACCAGGCAGAGGACGCACCTCCTGCTGCTGCACAACTTCAGCGTAATGTTGAGGCTCTGAAGCCAGCAGCGTTGGGCTGTCGGTCAGTAAAGGGCGGGTCTGGATAGCAGCAGGGGCTGCTGAAGTTCCCATCGGCTCGGTAGTGCTTGGCTCGATCACAGCTGAAGTAGGAGCCACTTCAGAGGAGGGAGAAGCTGTTGCCACGAGCGCAGGCGTGTCAGCCTGCAAAGACTCAGATGCTGCCTCCGGAGATGGCTGGGCAAGCACGGGAGTCAGGGTGAGGGCCGCTAGCGCGGTTAGCATAGGCTAACTGATAAGAGGTTAACGAAAGTTCGCAGGTTCCAATACATCAGATCGCACTCTGAGCGGTTAAAGACCTGGGTAACACACCTGAAATCCCATAGGGATCGTTACAAAATGCAATCATCAATACACCATACCACCTAGGAGAGACACGAACTCTTCAGTGCTTAGGGTTCTCCAAAATTTTCATAAAACTGGAGACCATTAACAAGCAATAGAGTACCCAGTCACTTCTTAAGCCAGGTTTTCTTAAGAGAAAAATGACGAGCAAACCTGAATAAAGTGTCTATAAGTAAGCACCACGAACAAGTGGCCCAAGCTCAGTGATCTAAACACTCCTTGAATAAGGCATTTGACAGTATCGTGGCCAGCTTAGAACCTTGGGCTTTTGTAAGTTCGGTTGTCAGTCCATTAGCTACCTTGAAGCGGAGCATTTAGGGTTTTGGTGATGCGATCGCGCACATCTTCCAGATGAGCCCGGTTGGTGAGGCTAAGGCGATCACCTTGGTGGCGTAGGGTCGATGCGATCGCATCCTCAAGTTGCTTGAGTTGATAGCGGGCCAGAACACGGGCGTCTTCCGGAGCGCCAACCGTAGTCGCTGCCCCAACAAACTCTAGTAGCCCTTGGGCGCTGTCCAGACCGCTGTAGCCCCTCAACACCAGATTGGTCAGAATAGTCAGGTGATGACGTTGTAGCCCTCGTCGAAGGCTAGAGATTGAAGCCGTTTCAGGTGACTCGGTAAGCACCTCCGCCCACACCATCCTGCCAACCCGGTCAAAGAGTTCTTCCAGGCTCAAGGCTTCACCGGGCGAAGTTTTCAGCTCGGTGTCTCGTAGCCGTACCAGGCGATCAGCATTTAGCACGTCGCTAAGAATTAGCCCCTGGAGCAGCAAGATGCGGTTGTAGATCGGGTAGTCCAAGGGTGCGACCGTAATCTCCTGCCCCCATTGCAGCCAGCGGTCAGGGGCAAGGGAGTTGAGCAGATCGGGGGAAAACTCGAATGCATCGGGTGCAAAAACATACTTTTGGAGAGTGTCTAAGGTTTGCCGCTGTTTTTCAGCCGAGATCGGCTCGAACGGACGTTGACCCCGAGAACTCCAAGGATCGGTGCGGGTAAAGCGCTGTCCGCCAATGTAGTTGGACAGGGTCAACGCCTGACGCAGGTAATAGCCAAAGACTAGATCAAAGCGACGGCGCAACTGGCCATATCCCTCGCCAGGGCGCACTGAGTACCAGTCCAACCGTTTCCAAAGCGCTTGGGCATTCTCTAGCTGCCACTGAGCATACTGAGCTGGGTCGCTGCTGAGATCCCAAGCATCAGCTTGTGGATCCAGCAGACTGTAGATATCCTCGTCCGTTGCGTAGGCCAGCTCTGGCGAGTTACTCCGCTGAGCAATTTCCTGTAGAGACCGCTGCTGTAGCTGGGGCAAAGACCCTAGCCCATCAAAGACCTTATAGCCGTATTCAATGGCCCACAGATCGTAAGGCCCCAGTACGGTCGGGAAGTAATCTCCTTGAGGCACCTCGGCAGGCGCTAGGTTGGGCGGAAAGTAATCCATCACAGATCCCACCAGTCCCCGACTGCGGGTGATATCAGCCTTGTTCAACTCTTCGGGAGTTCGCAGAGTGCTGCCCAGAAAGTTGTGCCGTAGTCCCAAAACATGACCGACTTCATGGGCCGTCAGAGACTTGAGATACTGGTTCACGTAGGTCTTGGAGGCCTCTGGCTGGGTGAACGGCTCCCCCAACAAATCCAAAGCCAATCCCCCAAAAGCCACTTGCTGAGACGCATTGAAGCCAACACAGTAATCACTGGGATCAGAGGTACCTCGACGGCTGAGTGCCTCTGTTGGCCCCTGGCTTACTGCTCCTCGTAGTGAGCCTCTGTCTGTAGGGCGGCCCGAATCCGCTAGCAGCCATTGCTGATACAGATTTTGCAGCCGATGACCACATAGTTGTAGGTAGGTTTCCGCCCGAGACGAGAGGGGGTCAGCATAGGTTTCATATTGCTGATTGAGAAACCGGATGACGTTTGCATCAAGCACGACATCAGCATCTAAGATCTCTCCGGTAATTGGATTGACCCGCGATGGTCCTAGCCCAACCACAGGATTGTTAAAGGAATCGGACCAGCGAATCACGTTGTAGCGGATATCAGCGGGATCCCAGTTGGCATCGTCAGGCATTTGGCGAACCTCAATCGCCTTAAGCAAACCTGCCCGTTCAAAAGCGTCATTCCACAAAAGAACACCGTCTCGAATAGACTCTCGGTAAGCTTCGGGGACTGTATTTTCAATCCAAAAGACAATGGGCTCTTTAGCCGGTGACAGGGCAGCTTTGGGATCCTGCTTCTCCAGATGCCAACGGTTGATGTAGCGGACAAAGGGCGCAGCCGTGGGTGTCTGGGCCGGATTGCGAAAGGCCGTCAGAAAGTAGCCCACCCGCTCATCGGCTAGCCGGGGTTGATACCCTGGTGTGCCCTCCAACCGGGACAGACTGTAGCGCAGCTTCAGGTTAAATCCTCGATCATCGGGCAAGCTCTCCAGATAGGGGGCAAAAAATGTAGCCAATGGATCGGGGTTGCTACCGCCTGAAAATCCTAGAATCGCGCTAATTTCGACATTTTCGGGAAAGACTTTTATGGGTTCTAAATAGGAGGCATCGGAGTTGGCAGAATAGTTACCAAACACCTCAGGAAACTGAACCAGCAGTTCTGCCGGATCTCGCGACAAAATTAGAGCCCCCAAATCAATCAGGAGGGCCTTGCTCTTAGGGTCGATACTGACAATATTGAGCGTTGCAATCGCAGAATCACTAAAAGATTGGGATGTCAGTCGCTGTTCTCTCGGTTGGTTAGGGGCTGTTCGGAAATAGAGGTTAGGCACCGCCAATTGCACCTTATTTCCCGGCAAGCGGCGAAACTGAATCAGCAGATCGCTGACAGGCCAACCTCGCAGCAGGCCCAGTTCTCCGACGCCAGATTCTAGGGTCGCAACCATTAAAAAATTTTGGTTGAGCTGATCAGGCTGAATTGCAAGATAGGCCTGCTTTTTCTCAACGTTTTGGTATAGCGTAAACAGTCCTTGGCGGGTGGTCAGGCCATCGATGACTTCATCAAAGGGGCGCAGGCCCTCAGCTCCCGCATTGGGGGGTTGATCAGCAGCGGCAAGCTCAACGGCCACTTCTCCGGTTTTAGCGTGTTGGATATGCCCCTTCGAAAAAGTAGGCTGACCTGCGTCCCCTCTAGCGGGGATTGATTTGCCCCACGCCTGGGCCGACAGCAAGACTGCCCCCAACACTAAACTAAAGAGGCAGAGAAATTTAAGAAGTCGCTTCACGGGTGTGCGCCCTATTCGAGGTAACAGGAGGAAGTCAAACGGTGTAATTCCTTCCTACTCTAGTGTTTAGCCTGGCAGAGGGTACTCCTTTTCAAAAACTCTCTTTAAAAAAATTCGAGGTTCGCTATAGAACGCTATGTCAGTCACGCGTGAGAGCATCCAGCAACAAGCGTTGGCTCTGGGATTTCATCGGGTGGGGATTGCCCAAGTGCCCCCTCTAACCAATGCTACAGACCTCCCTGAAGCAGAGCAGCAGGTCAAAGCTCGCCTGCAAAGCTGGCTCGGCCAAGGCTACCAGGCAGATATGGATTGGATGACCAACGCCAAACGGCAGAATATCCGCGAGGTGATGCCAGAGGTGCGATCGCTGATTTGTGTCGCGATCAACTACTACACGCCCCATACTCGTCCCGAAGGCCCACAGTATGCCAAGATCGCTCGCTATGGCTGGGGACGCGACTACCACCGCATCTTGCACAAGCGACTTAAGGCCCTGGCAACTTGGCTCCAGGAGCAGGAGACAACGATTCAGGTGCGGTATTACGCCGATACTGGCCCGGTGCAGGACAAATTTTGGGCACAACAAGCTGGCCTAGGCTGGATCGCCAAAAATGGCAACCTAATCACCCGTGATTATGGTTCCTGGGTTTTTCTGGGAGAAGTGCTTACCAACCTGTCTTTAGAAGCTGATAAGCCACACACCGCTCACTGCGGCACCTGTACCCGATGCCTAGAGGCTTGTCCTACTCAAGCAATTCGGCAACCGGGCGTCGTTGATGCCAACCGCTGCATCGCCTACCACACAATTGAGAACCGGGCTGATCACATTCCTGAACCGATTGCTCAGAAGCTCAATGGGTGGGTGGCTGGATGCGATATCTGTCAGGACGTTTGCCCCTGGAACCTGCGATTTGCTCAGGAAACTGATGTCGAGGCGTTTCAGCCGTATCCTTGGAACATTGCGCCAACCCTAACAGAGCTATCTCAGCTTTCGGAGGAGGCGTGGGACCAACGCTTCCCGGCATCTGCCCTACGGCGGATCAAAGCGCCTATGTGGCGGCGAAACGCTCAGGCCGCTCAATCTCACCAATCTCCACCAAGATGATCTAAGCTTGCTTCAGACTGCGTAGCAATGGAGCGGTTAACGGCAGTGCTGAAACGGACATCTGTGCTCTCACTTCTTGCGGTTCTGGGCATTTGGGGTGCGGTTCCCCCGGCTCAGGGACAGGCGCTCGTGCCCTACGTGCTGCCCCTCGATTACAGTCGATTGGAAGAACAGGGGCTTATCCTGGCCCAAGAGGCCGTTCAACTGGCTCAGTTTCAACAGTTTGGCCCAGCACTAGAGCGCGCTCAGCTCGCCTCTCAACTAGCTCCCGGCAGTGCTCAAGTCTGGTCGCTTCTGGGCACCCTTTACCTGCAATTTGAGGAAGTTGATCAGGCTATCCCAGCCTTGGAGCGGGCCAAAGGTTTAGAACCTAATAATGCCAGCGTTCTGTTTTCCCTCGGCTCAGCCTACTTCCAAAAAGGCGAATACTTGCGAGCGGCCTCTTTCATCGAGCAGGGGTTAGCAATTGAGCCAAGTAATGCTGGGGCGATGTTTGACCTTGGCAATGCTTATTTCAAGCTGAAACAATATCAAAAAGCGATCAACCAGTACGAAGCCTCAGTGCGAACCGAACCCGAGTTTTGGCCATCGGTTAACAATATCGGGCTCGTATTGTTTGAACAGGGCAAGCCGGACGATGCGATCGCACGTTGGCGCTCCTCTTTGGAAATTGCAGGCGACGAACCCGAACCTAAATTGGCGATGGCCATCGCTCTCTATTCCAAAGGCGATCGCTCTGAGGCAGTCCGCTTGGGCATTGAAGCCCTAGAACAAGATAGTCGCTATGCTGACATCGAATTTTTGCGAGACAACCTCTGGGGCAACCGCATGGTCGAAGCCGCACAGCAATTTTTCCAGGCTCCAGTCGTAAAAGCACTGATCGCCCAGCTCTAGTGGCTTAGCCCCAAAGTATTCAAAGTATTCGTAGAGACGCGATTTATCTGCCTTGAAGCGTCTCTACGGCATTACCTTTTTCAGAACAAACAAATTTCCCTCGTTGCCGCGACCAATGCGAAGGTCGTGGTCAAGGTAGGTCACTTCTAACCACCCCTGCTGACGATCTGAGTTAATCCGAAAATCTAGCCCTTGAAACAGGGATAGTTTTTCGTTGGTTTCCAATTTTTCTATAAATTGGCTGGGAGAGCGATAGCCTAGCCAGGTTTGCAGACCCAGCACGCCCCGCTCAAACGCAACATTGACTCGTCGTTCGGAGACAGGCTGGAATCGGGCTGACACACATACGATTCCTGAGAGCGAAAAGGGACTCTCGACCTCAGCAATGTTAAAGATGCGCTGATCAGCGGTGCGAATGCATTGATAAATTTGGCCGAGGCGGGCTAGGGGCACCCGGTCAATGCCGAGCAACTCTTGGCTAGTGGTGTAGAGCAATCGCCAGTCCCCTGCCAGCAGGTCTGTTGCAGTCAGCGGCGAGGGGGTCGGATTATAGCCTTCCAACCGGGTAATGGCTGATTGAATCACTTTGCGATCGCTTTCGCTGGCTAGCAACCCTCGATTTGTAGATGCGATCGCTTCTATCAACTCAGCTTTGCCAAACATAGATATATATGGCCCGGAAAAGAGCGGCAATGGCTAGCATAATAAGTCATCCAGGCTGAGGTCATCTACCGAACCTACCTTCTTGGTTAGAATGGGAGACCTGCTTCAGACTGGAAACCGCTTTAGGAAACATTCTGTTACATCGAGTTGACAGTTTCAAAAATTTGGGCTACCAATCCGGTGTAAACTCATGTTGGTTTACGGCCACCAGGCCAGCGATTCCGGTTCTGTAACAGGACCGCTGTTCACCAGGTCTTTAGACCTCAGTCGATTCTGACTATGACTTCACCGTTTTACAATCCGTCCATTCGCCAGGTGCCTCGCAGTGCGAAAGCGCCGATTCTTCAATCTTCCACCGATTCTTCCATCCTCAGTTGGCTGGAGCAAATTGGTCGCCTACGCCCGAGAGATCCCGTTGATAGTCTCTTAGATGAGCCTGACAGCGAGGAAATTTCTGATCTGATGGGCAACGACGACAGCTTTGAGGAAGACGATGATCTGCCTCTTGATGACGACGATTAAACCTAAAAAGAGGATTGGCCTGTTCGGTCAATCCTCTTTTTGCCTCTTGCATTAACAGTCAGGTTGCGGCAAACTGCCCCTGAGAGATAGGACAAACCCTGTTTTCTCTGAGAGTGTGTGTGGTGTGTGGTGTGAGATGAGGACAACCGTTCGTGGATGCAAAGTTCTTTACGAGTAAATCGTTGGGTGTATCAGGCCTCATGTTGCTATGGGTTCTGGCGGTCGGCCTGATCTTAGCAGCCGTCTTTTTAGACGTAAGCATGGGTAATACCTTCGACCTAGGCACCTCGCTGACTGTTCCGTTGGTAGTGTCTGCTATAGCAACCAGTGCTCTAGGCTTTTGGGCAGTGCCACTGCTACGAGCGCTGAAAACAGGTCAGTTTATTCGGGAAGAAGGTCCACAGGCCCACTTTAAAAAAGCGGGCACGCCAACCATGGGCGGTATTTTCTTTATCCCAGTTGCGGTGCTAGTCGCACTGCTAGCCACTGGCTTCGCGCCAGCCACTGTAGCCGTCTCAGGGCTGACGCTGGCCTACGCGGGTATTGGCTGGCTTGATGACTGGCAAGTACTTCAGCGCAAATCCAACAAAGGCATTTCCCCCAAGACAAAGCTGCTGCTTCAAATCGGCTTTGCCCTGGCTTTTTGCCTCTGGATGCTGATCAGCCAACCCTCAACCATCACCACAGTAGCGCTACCCCTTGGCCTGAGCCTGCCGCTCGGCTTGCTGTTCTGGCCGCTCGCAGGCTTTGTGCTGGTGGCTGAGAGTAATGCCACCAACTTAACCGATGGCCTTGATGGATTAATGGGAGGCACGGGTGCGATCGCACTGCTGGGCTTGGGCGTACTCATCGCACCAACTCATCCCGATTTAATGATCTTCTGTGCGGCACTGTCTGGGGCCTGTCTGGGCTTTCTAGTGCACAACCACAACCCAGCTAAGGTCTTTATGGGAGACACAGGCTCCTTGGCCTTGGGCGGGGCGCTAGGGGCTGTTGGCCTGCTCAGCGGCAATCTCTTTGGTCTGCTAATTGTTACGCTCTTGTTTTTTGCCGAAACCTTGTCCGTCATCCTGCAAGTGAGCTACTACAAAGCTACCAAAGGGCCGGATGGTAAGGGCAAGCGATTGTTCAAGATGGCCCCGCTGCACCACCACTTTGAACTGTCCGGCTGGCCCGAAATTCAAGTTGTGAGCGTGTTCTATGGGATCTGTGCAGTCATGGCATTAGGTGCGATCGCACTCTCCTGACCTCTAATC
>DATNQF010000095.1:0-2954 GCA_036702855.1 Trichocoleus sp.
TGAGAAGAACTAAGAACGTCGTTGAAGCCCATATCCCGAGAGATAGGGCCATCGTAGAAAAAGACATCAAGAAACCGCTCAGGATGGGGATTGCCGTTGGCGTCCTTCAGAAAACAGCGGTAGGGCCTGCTGGGATCAATCTGCCCTCCCCCAACCTCATGCCATTCGCCTGCTGAGTGATCCCCATGGGCCATAGGACGACACCGCTGTACCTGAGAAGGGGCCAGGATAATGAAGCGAATGCCCTCATCTACCAGAGCTTCCAGGGTTTCTCCATCCACTGCAGTTTCGGCTAACCACATTCCTTCGGGATCACGGCCAAAGCGTCGCCGAAAGTCTGCCTTGCCCCAGCGAATCTGAGTGTATTTGTCTCGCCGATTGGCCAACGGCATGATGATATGGTTGTAGACCTGGGCGATCGCATTTCCGTGTCCCCCAAAGCGATCGCAACTTCGCCGATCTGCCTCTAGAATGCGCTGGTAGGTGATGGGATCATAGTTTTCCATCCAGCTCATCAGGGTTGGGCCGATGTTGAAGCTGATGTACTCGTAATTGTTGACAATGCGGATGACCTCGCCTCGGTCATTGAGGATGCGAGCGAAGGCGTTGGGCCGATAGCACTCGTGGTGAATACGCTCGTTCCAGTCATGGAAAGGACTAGCTGAGGGCTGAAGCTCAACCGTGTTGAGGTAGGGGTTTTCGCGCGGCGGCTGGTAAAAATGTCCGTGGATGCAGACATAGACCCCTGTGGTGACCGGATATGCGATCGCACTTCGATCATGGGGATCAGCAGCCATGTCTAACGCAGACGGAGCCGCTGAAAACTGGAGAGAATCAGCCATAGGTTCAGTTGCAATGTGCAATGGAAAATAGATAAAAGACTGCGAATGCGCTTACAGCAGGGCCAGGACGGAAAGGTAAGGTTCACAGTTCCTGGATTAACGCTCAAAGGGGAAGTTGAGGAGAGGAGGAGTAACGAGTGCCCTTGCAGCTATAGCAGTATTCGAACATCGTAACGCCCATCCGAACAACCCGGCTCAAGATGTAACGTGCCTTGACGTTCCCACCGTACTCGGAGTGTGATTCCTTGGTCTCTTTCTACAGGCGGAATACCCCGCTTACAGGAGGAATAGCCAGTGACTTGCGCAAAGTAGGAGCTACAGGCAACGCCTTAAGCGGCAGCAGAGAGAGTTTTGGGCAATAGCACCGTGATGGTAGTTCCTTGCCCAGGCTGGCTATCAATGCGAATCTGTCCTTTGTGGTTATCGACAATCGCCTTTGCGATCGCCAGCCCCAAGCCTGATCCCGCCCCTCCATTCAGGCCTCGGCTGCGAGCGGGATCAACTCGATAAAAGCGATCAAACACATGAGCTAAAGCGTCGCCAGAGATACCGATCCCCGTATCGCGCACTACAACTTGCAACCACAGGTGCCCCTGCTGCCGAATTGGTTGCAGCGTTATTTGCACAGTCCCCGTTCTTCGGGTGTATTGCACCGCATTGCTGATCAAATTGGTAAATAGACGGGCAATTTGGTCAGGATCCCCTGTTATGACTGAGCTGTCTTGCCCTGCTAGATCGCTCTCTTCACTCAACAGTCCCTTTCCTACTCCAGTGCTTGCCAACACGCGCAATTGATAAGTTAGCGTGATCCCCAACTCCTGCGCGATAGCCTGTTGCTCCTCAGTCACCTCAGCGAGCAACAAATCTAGATCAAAAGCTTCCCGCCGTAAGGGAGCTAATCCGCTTTCTTGCCGAGTTAGAAACAGCAAGTCATCCACCAATCGCCCCAAGCGCTGGGTCAATCGCTCAATCACTTGAAGCTGAGTCTGTTGCATTGCCATGTCAGGTTCAGGCTCAGACAGGGCTACTTGCACATTGGTTTGAATTACGGCGATAGGATTACGCAGTTCGTGAGAAGCGTCTGCCGTGAACTGCTTGAGCTGCTGGTAAGAGTCACGCACAGGTGCGATCGCAATCCCCGACAATAGCCAACCGATCCCCGCCACTGCGCCCACCATCATGCTGGTGCCCAAGGCAAGATCCAGCATTAGCCGTCGACTTGGCTTTGTCACTTCAAACCAGGGATGGCTCACCCGCAGGTAACCCAAGACCTGATGCCCGCGCTGCACCCGCTGGGTAACCTGGCGCAACACCTGCTTCTCGCTAACATGCACCGTTTCTCCCGCTGGATTGACATGAAGCTGAACGTCAAGCGGCTCAGATAGGGTCGTCCACAGCAGTTCCCCCGTCGGGCTAAACCACTCCAAATCAATATGATCGTCCTCCCCTGCTGGGGCATTGTCCCGAAAGCTAGCCTCCACGTTTACCTGTATCGGTGGCTCAATTACCCCCACTGCGGTCAAAACTCGTCCCCCGGTCTCATCGCTCGACTCAATCACAAGCGATCGCTGCACAATTTCAACGACATGATTCAGGGTGTCGTCCACTCGCTCGACTAGCGTTGTTCTCACATATAGATAGAAGCCGCTAGCGAACAGTAGCAGCAGCACTGCCGTTACTGCCGTGTACCACAGTGCCAATCGCCGTCGAGTCGCCTGAAACATCTAGCGCAAAGGCCCCAAACAAGTCATTTCCACTCTATAGCAATCCATAAAGAGCAGCCTTCAATGGTGTTCTAGTCGCCTCCTGAAACGACCTTCGCTAGCTACACAACCATAAAACCAATTTTTAGCAGAGCTTCACAGCGACAATACCGAATCTGTCCGCTCAAATGCCATATTAAGCAAGGCGCAGGTGGCAGCTTAAGGTAAAACGCTATGACAATGAACGATCTGATTCAATCTGGCTACAACGCTGCAACTAAAAGGCTTAGTTTGGCTTGTGGATTGACTCAGTTCCCGCTGGAGATTCTGGATTTAGCCGACTCTCTCGAAATCCTAGATCTCTCAAACAACCAGCTCACCTCCCTACCAGATGAGTTTGGTCAACTGA
>DATNQF010000129.1:0-19675 GCA_036702855.1 Trichocoleus sp.
AATGCTGACAGCAAAGGGGCAGGAGTTTGATAAACAGAAAGGAATTGATGTTGGTGCTGATCTTTATCTCACTAAACCATTTCGGCCTAAAGAGGTTCTTGAGAAATCAATGCAAGTATTAGGATTTTGAGAAGAGCTTAGGTATAGCCTTGGTCCGAAAGCTTAGGACAAAGGCAATTTCGAAAATGCCGGCTCTGAGTTAGGCTTTCTGACGCACCTTGCTAGAGCAAACGTGGTTACGGCTATAACAAAATGAGCTATGACCTAAACTAATCTAGCCCTCCAATAGATGGCGTTGGGAAGAATGCTTCTATAGCCTCAGAAGGTATGGGGCGAGCAAACAAGTAACCCTGCCCCAGTTCGCAGCCTAACGACCGCAGATGTTGCAGTTGCTGTTCAGTCTCAATTCCCTCTGCAACCGTATGTAGACCCAATCGGTTGCTCAGCGTAATAATGGTCTCCACAATATCGCTGTTTCTAGAATTGGTCTCCATATTATTGACAAAGGAGCGGTCAATCTTAAAGGCATCAACAGGTAGCTGGTGCAAATAACTCAGGGAGAAATAGCCGGTGCCAAAGTCATCAATAGTAATGTGAGCGTTACGTGCTTTTAGCTGATCTAGGATTACAACAGCAGTTTGAATACTCTCAATCAGCACACTTTCAGTAATTTCAATGTTGAGATGATGCCTCTGCAATCCTGTTTGATCCAATAGACCTCTTGCACGAATCAAGAGCCGAGAGACTGCTCAAAGTTGAGAATGCCAGCGAGCAAGTGTAATCGAAGACCAAAACGCCGCCTCCGGTTGCGGTAACGACTCGAAAAGATACGAAAGTGCTTCAACTTACGAATGCTATGCTCCACTCGAATGCGAAGACTCGCTAAGGCTCGATTAGACGCTTTATCCTCCTTAGGCAAAGCACGACGAGGCGGTTTTCGCTTTGGCGTAATGCTGCTTAAATGGCCTTTGGCTATCCCCTGATAGCCTTTGTCAGCTAAACACAGAATCTCATGGGCTAGCTTGACCTCACTCTGGTGCCACAGCTTCAGGTCATGGGTGCGTCCCTTTCCAGTGGCAACGGCAATAAAGGCACCAGACTGCAGGTCTATGACAAGTTGGCCTTTGAGGGTGTGCCGCTTGTGTTTATCGCTGTAGTAGCGACGTTGTTTTTTTGGGGCCGCTCAATCGCCACTTCGGTCACATCTACCACGACCACATCCCAGTTAGAGTCGGGTGTCAATAATTCTCGTTTACCGGGCAAGCGAAACTGCCCTGATTTGGCTAGCAGTTCCTCGACTTTGGCAATCGTTCGGCTCACCGTCGCTTCAGAAACGCCAAACGCTAAACCAATATGGAATTGAGTTCGATACTCCCGCCAGTACTGCAGCGTTAGCAGCAGTTGGTTCTCCACGCTCAGCCTGTTTTGCCCACCCCTTTTGCCTCGTCGCTCGAGATTGGGACGTAGCGCAGCAACCATGGCAGCGAAGGTTTGACGGCTGACACCGCAAGCACGTTTGAACTGAGGGGGCGGCAGTTCAATGAGGTCGTCGTAGGTCATTGCTATCTGCTGAACTATCCTGCTCTCAGACTACCAATTGATTCATGCAAGAGGTCTAATAGTTCATCCAATTCTGCCAGCAAATTTGGCCTTAGCAGGTCCTTGACAGAGAGATTAACACTAATTTTGAGGCCAGCACTCTTGGGAAACTGCTGGTGCCATAGAGCTAACTGCTCACAAGCAGTTCGTAGAACCTATCGACTAAGCGGCACAATTAATCTTGTCTCTTCAGCAACAGGAATAAATTTGTCAGGGGGGATGAGTCCTTGAGTAGGATGATGCCAGCGCACCAGAGCCTCTAGCTCGTAGAGTTGACCAGTTCCAATCTCAATAATAGGTTGGTAGTAGAGTACTAACTCCGCCTGGTCAATAGCCCTGCGAAGCTCCTGTTCCAACTACATTCGCTGGCGTGCCTGGATGTGCATCTCCTCAGTAAAGACAACGTACCGATTATGCCCTCTTGCCTTAGCTTGGTACAAGGCAATGTCAGCATCTCGCAGCAGATTAGAGGGCGTTTGATAGGCTTTTGAACCCATGACAATATCGATTCTGGCATTGATAAAAACTTCTCGTCCTCGGACTAGAAGGCTTGATATTAGCAACGGAAAAATTTTGGTCGGTAGTGAAGCACCAAAGGCAACTGTCCCATTTTCGGTGACTGACTGATCAAACACTAGAAGCCTGAAACGGCGCAAAATCGCTCTTTGCGATTTGAAGTGTCCCATTTGTGGCTTAAAACGGGACAGTTTAAGCCAACAATCACCTAAGCCAAACAACAGCTGAAAGCCTTGCCTTATAAACTTTCTAGCCTCAACGACCAATTTTTTGTCCGTTGCTAAGACTGGGCCGTTCTGCTCGAAGCCGAAAACCCTTGATTTTGTGTTGAGTAGTTGCCGGGTTGAGCAGCGGGTCAAGAATATTGGGGTGTTGGCCTCTTTCTCTCAAGGCAGACAGCGAAAACGAGAACAGCTGATTCTGTTTTTGTAAGCTCCACGCATTGGGCAGCACCCGTGCAGCCTACCGCGACCGTAAGCAGTACCCCAGTGACAGCTGCTCTAACAGTTGCGCTCGCCCTCCAGTTTCTGTAACCCCGACCTTTCATAGCTGCCTCTTAGACCATGTTCTAGTCAATAGTGACCCAAACACGGGTAGGACTATCAGCATGAGATCGCAGTAACCGCTTACTTTCGCAAGGACATAGTGTGAATCAAAGCTGATTAAGGTCCTCATGGACTCCAGAAAGCGTAGTGTTTGAGATTATGAGAAATACTACGCAAGCTCAAAAAAGATTGAAACCGCATTGTTCTGGCTTGTCCCTTTTTCCAATAACTCTTTATGCAAGTCCACCACGTAAAGCTGCAAAAAATAGCCCCCACGTCATTCAATGGACTGGGGGTTTGTTGTATCCGTTTTAGGAGGAATGCAGATGCAGTGCTCAAAGTGCAGCCAGTCAATGGTGAGAAATGGGAAGCGAAGGAGCGGCAATCAACGCTGGTTGTGCAAGCTGTGCGGTCATAGCCAGACGGAGGGGGATAACCCACCCCATCGTCCTCGCAAGAAGGAATTGCCAAAAGATGAGTGAGGGTTGAGGTCTCACCCAATCCACCCCAACACCCCCCTGAGCTTGACAGACTGAGATCCTCTTATGTCTAAATCTGATCAATTCTTTCTGGCTGCATTCCCCGCTCAACAGCATCGCAAGCTGTAGCCCCGTAGAAGACATGGGGCAAACCGAAGGGAGCGCCACCACGCACCAGACACCGTTGGCCCGTTCTACATCTAGACGATGGGCTGTACCTTGGCTCCCACTGCCAGCCCGCCAATCACCAACGTCCCCTAGAATAAAACGGGCGAAATCTTGCGCCACCTAACCTGCATCGCTACACCCCACCTAAGACGGGCCTAAAGTTCCCGGTAGCTTGGGGCAAATTGCGAACGAGTGATCACATTCCAACTCAATGTTGAGCAAGCAGCAGGAAAGAGCAACGACAGCAAGGGAGATTGAGCCCTGCTTGAGGAAATACCCCAGACACTGAAAGTTGAGCAAACAGTGGAAAAGGTGTTAGCCTTCCCGTCTAGACCAGAATCTAGACCCTCGGTTTTGCCCACTAAGAAAGGCACCAGTCCAAACAAGGGACACAAGGCAACGGGTCGCAGTCAGCACTCACCCCCTTGGAAATGAACTGACTGCTGAAGGCTGCCAAGAAAGGCAAACGTAACGTCCACCGCAACTACAAGCTGGTATTAATCATCTACCGTCACGGGCTGCGAGTGTCTAAAGCCGCAGCTCCGCGATGGTTGGATGTCAGCTTTGAAGCTAGCACGATGCTCTGCCGCCGATTGAAGAGGCCAAAGGACAGCACCTGCTACTTAGCAGTAAATAAGGGCTGCCTACACCCCCTCTTAAGTACCCGTCAAAAATGTCACAACCAGGAGAAGAACCTGATTCCCTCCACCTAATCTGCCATTATCAAGCGCATCTGATGGAAAGACCCTTGTTATTCCAAACTACTGTTTACCTAATCTCAAAGATCGGCCTAATTCCCAAGAGCGTGAGAGCAGTTGCTCTTACTTTAGAGCTGACTCACTTTCCTGAGTTGCGCATCGGATAGGGAGCCTATTTGCAATTGTCAAGGAAGAAGAATCAGAGGTAGAGGGGAACATCAAGGAAATGGGTAAGAAATGCTAACCTAGTGTGAAAGAGATGCGCTTTGCTGACCGCTTGGTGAGAGAAACCAAAAACCAAATCTTGGGCTTTGCTCTCAGTAGTTGCTCCAAAACTTGAGCAAGCGAGCTTCATAGAGAAGGAGAGGTGTTTCTATCAGTATTGGTGAATTGAGCGGAAGCGGAAGCTCCGAAGGGCAAAAGCCATTTGTATCAAGCCTTTTAGCAAAAGTACGAGTTCGTACTGAAAAAAGTACGAAGGTAAAATCGAAAAAAGGCTATAACCACTGTGGGAAAAGGATTTCAAGGACACTACTCAAACTAGGATTACCAACCTCTCAATGAGGCAGTTTGAATTGGACAAGAGGTGAGAACAACCGCAGCAATCGCCCAAAAGACCCAGAAATGCAGCTTCAGCTTCATTGGAAATTATCCAAATGCCTATATTTGAGCCATGTCCATAGCAAAGCAAAACCTCTCCTGTAGACTCAAACGGTAGTAACCTGTTGATTCTTGCAGGGAAGCAAGTTTATGGGAGGAGCAGTGATGGACTGGATTTTAGCGCAACAAACTCCTTCGAACAGTAGTCCTGCTACAGGCGGTCAAACGGTAGGAACTATTCCTGAGCTAGTGATCATCTTGATTATTCTGCTCATGATTGCAACGATTGTAGCGCTTGTAACCCAACGATTAAGAATTCCGTATGTTACGGGTTTGGTGCTGGCAGGCTTACCCATTACAGAGGTGTTGTCACATCAGATCGGTTTGGACCCGTCTTTGGTCCTAAATCTTTTTCTACCCATTCTAATTTTTGAAGCAGCAATCAATACCGATATCAGCCGTCTCCGTAGCACTTTTAAGCCGATTGTACTTCTGGCAGGACCAGGCTCAATCTTCTCCTCAGCAATTATTGCAGTTCTAGTTAAGTTTGGGCTGGCGTTGAGCTGGATTCCGGCCCTGCTAATTGGAATCATTCTGGCAAATACAGATACAGTTTCGATGATCGCTGTTTTCAAGGAAATTCGTGTACCTTCACGATTATCCACCATCGTGGAGGGTGAAACCCTATTCAACGATGCGGCTGCCCTAGTTTCTTTTAACTTGATTCTGGTTGTGTATACAACAGGTTCTCTCACCATCGTTGAAGGAGTCAGGGAACTGCTCGTCGTTGCTCTCGGTGGGGGACTCGTGGGAGCCATCTTGGGCTACTTAAGCTTGCCTATCTTTGTCCGACTTAATGATCCTTTAAGTAGCCTATTACTGACAGTAGCGTTAGCGTTAGGAACCTTTCAAATCGGGCAATTCTTGGGAGTGTCGGGTGCGGTGGCCGTGGTTATTGCTGGACTCATTTTTGGTAATCTCGGGTTGCCTCGTAGTTCATCTGCTTCCGATCGTATGTCTCTACTGAGTTTTTGGGAATATGCTGGCTTCGGGGTCAATACGTTTATCTTTCTGCTAATCGGCATTGAGATTAACCCAATCATGCTTTGGAGAATTTTGCCTGCCATCTTGCTGGTGATTCTGGCATACCAATTGGGACGAATTCTCTCGGTTTACTTATTGCTGGCAGGGTTGCGCTGGTTCGATCGCCCGATCCCCTTACGCTGGCAGCACGTTCTATTTCTGGGCAATATCAAAGGTTCTCTATCAATGGCACTAGCCCTGAGTATCCCCTTGGCATTGCCTGGACGAGAAGTCATCATTGAACTCGTGTTTGGTGCGGTTCTATTCTCCCTTGTCGGACAGGGGCTGAGCTTACCCTGGTTAGTGAAACGGCTTAAAATTAGCTCAGTTTCAGACGCGATGGAGCAAGTTGGAACGCTTCAGATTCAGTTGATCGCTTCAAAAGCGGCCCAGGATGAACTGGATAGTTTGCTTAAATCAGGGGTGCTGCCCAAGGCAATTTACGAAGAACTCTGGGCATCTTATCAAGCGCGAGTTGCAAAATCTGAGCGGGTGCTGCGTGAGATTTATAACCAATATCGGGCAGGTCAGTTGAAAAGCGATCGCAGTGGACTCGATACCATTCGACGACAATTGCTGTTGGCAGAAAAAGGAGCCATCCGGGATGCTCTCCGCAGGCGAATTGTTCCTGAGGACCTAGTGCAGCCCTACATTAAAGATTTGGATGAGAAACTTCTATCGTTGGAAGATGACTAGCCTGAATCCCCAGGAAATCAATCATGGTATGAACTGACTCAGGGCGGGTTACCACCAGAATGGTGGAGCCTGCTTCCAATACCGTATTGCCATTTGGGATTTCCAGATTTGCACAGGAGTGGCATTGATATCCAATGATCAGTGAACCTGTTGGGAAGCGAGGATCTTGAGCGACTTGGGCAACGCTACGTCCTGCTACATAACAACCACCAGGAACAGGAAGTTTTAGCACCTCTACTTGTCCTTGCTCGAAGTGCATCATTGACTCTACTTCAGGGTATTCGATCGCATTTGCCATTGTTGCAACCGCCAAATCCACTGTGCTGATGATGTGGCTGGCTTGAGCCAGACGATAAGCTTCTAGAAACTCACGATCGCGCATCCGCACCACGATATGGGAAATACCGTAGCTTCTCGATAGGGTGATCAACGCTAAATTCAGCGCATCATCCCTTAAGGCTGCTACTACCGCATTTGCCTGGCGAATCCCTGCTTCCAGGAGAACTGTCGTGCTGACGGCACTTCCCTCAAATGCCATCACACCAATTTTTTCCCGCGCAAAGCGGCAGGCCAGTGGATCGATATCAATGATGGCAACCGTATGCCCCTGTTTTAGTAATTGCTGGGCTAGATCCAGTCCCATCATCCCGGCACCACCAATGACCACGTACATCGCTGATTCACCACCCTCAAAAAGGACACATACAGGTCTAGATTTAGCACGAGCAGTATGCCAAAACTTGCTTATTAGTAAGGTTTTAGAGGGAGTTCAACTTGAAACGTTGAACCTTGATCGACAACGCTTGTTACACGGATACGCCCACTGTGGGCATGAACAATTTGTTGAGCGATCGCAAGTCCTAGGCCAGAGCCACCACCATCGAGCGATCTCGCTGTATCAACCCGGTAGAAGCGATCAAAGATATAAGGCAAGTCGGCTTCTGGAATCCCAAGTCCAGTATCGATGACTTGGATCACCGCCCAACCCGGATGGGGAACAAGCCGCAGCAGCACCGACCCACCTGTAGAGGTGTATTTACAAGCATTACTGAGCAGATTTTCAATTACCTGCCTTAGCAAATCAGGATCAGCCAAGACCTTAATGGCCTGTTCTGGCTGCTCATAGTTAAGTTGAATGTCTTGTGCCTCTGCCAGTACCTGAAATTGGGGAATGATTTCCGCTAGAAATTGATTGAGGGTAAGCAGTTTGAATGACTCAGGCGCGAGCTTTCCCTGATGACGCGCCAAGAGCAACAAATTATTCACCAGAGAACCCATTGATTTAGCACTGTCTATGATGTTTCCTAGGGGCATCTGGAATTGGGAATCATCAGATGCAAGCATCAATCCCACTTGAGCGTTGGTCAGGATAGCAGATAGGGGCGATCTCAACTCGTGTGAGGCATCGGCTGTAAAGCGTTGAAGTTGCTGATAAGACCGCCGAATTGGCTGCATTGCAATTCCACTCAGCAGCCAACCTGCTAGGCCGATTAACCCTAATGCGATTGGCACTGCCAGGGTTAATGCAATCCGAAGCCTTTGCAACTGGTTGTGGGTTTCTGTTAGGGGCGTTGCAACCTGAAGGTAGCCCAGCGTCCCTGTTCGCCCCTCAACGGGCAGCGTAATCTGGCGCAACCACCGATGTTGCTGCAACAACAGATCAGTCGGCCGAATCGTCCGATAACCCGGAGGAGTATTGATCTGATTGGCAGGAGCAACCCCAAAAAAACGAACCAAGCGTCCTTGAGCATCGTACCAACGCACATAGATCAAATCTTCGGCAAGCGGGTGAGAACCACTCCCTAGTAGAGGAACATTGGTTAGATCAACTGCAGTTTGATTCTGACGAACATCGTAATGAACACTCGCTGCCATAATTCGAGTTTTATCGAGCAGCAATCGATCCAGCGCTTCTCGCTTGTCTTTCACCTCAATCTGATAAATGACCCCTGCAAACAGCACGAGAATACTACCCATTGAGAGGGTAAACCAGCGGGCTAGATTGCGACGGCTCTGATTAAACACATTCTGCTGCCAATACGACTGCGGCTCAAATAAAGATTAGTTTTCCGGAGGAGACAGCCTATACCCCATTCCATAAATGCTCTCAACCCAGTCACTGGCGTCTACAGCCTGTAAGCGTTGACGGAGTTTACGCACCAAAACGGTAATTGCATTGCTATCTGGCTCTGTCCCCCATTCCCATACAGCTTGCTCAATCTGGTTGCGGCTCAAGATCTGTCGAGGATGGCGCATAAAGTGTTCCAGCAACTGAAACTCACGGCTAGACAGGGTGGCAGATTTACCCCGTTTCTCTACGGTAAGAGAGTCGAGGTGGAGGTGCAGATCCTCTACCTTGAGCGTATCTCCAATCCACAAAGGCGAGCGCCGCCTCAGCGCCCGCACGCGCGCCATAAACTCGACTAGATCGATCGGTTTCACTAAGTAGTCATCGGCTCCTGCATCTAACCCCGTTACTTTTTCAGGCGTTGTATCTCTTGCCGTAATCATTAAAACGGGAGCCGTTTTTCCTAAAGCACGGTAATGCTGACAAAGATTCACCCCGCTGACATACGGCAACATCCAGTCCAAAACCAAAAGATCATATTCCTTCTCGGATAAAAGCTGTTGAGCCGTTTTTCCGTCTTTAACACCATCCACACTGTGCCCTGCTCGAGACAAAGCAATCTGAAGTGGAAGCAGTTGTTTAGGGTCATCCTCGACTAGTAATACCTTCATCCCGCCCATCCTTCCGACGGCTTGCAGCTCTAGCATTGAGGTTTGAAATAGGACTATACATCCTCTGAAGGCCAGATTCTAAGTCACAAGAGGTGGATTACAGTCAGAGAGGACGCGATATACATTAGGAACATCGATTGGGAGTGATCAAACGCTGGTTACGGGCATCGGGCGCAGAATTTTGGTTACCACTTCCATTGGTGGCAATGGTTTTCTGGCTTAGCTCCAGCGCGTTGACGGCGCAAGAATTGCAGCAGTCTCAGCCAACCGCAACGAAGCTTCAGGCAGACACTCAGCTTAAAGCCGTCGTGTCTGTAAATATTCTGCTTATTAATGCCGTCATTAACCGAAACCAGAATATTACTCAGGTGAGGGTTGAAACAGCCGAATCGGTTGTAAAACGGATGGAATTAGAACTCGCCACAACAGACCCGAGCAAAATTGAAGCAGCGATTGCCGATGAGCTTCAGTTATCACAGCAAGAGGTGCGACAACTGGTTCGCTATGAGATTATCGAATAATCTTGTTTACTCAATTGTGCTGCGGGCAAGGGTAGCAGCCGTACTAACCTTCGCGCGGTTTAAGCGACGTAGCCCATTCAAATCAAGGTAGCTAAATCCCACTTTTGAGAAAAAGGGAAGTACACAAAATAGCAAAGTTTCAAAAGTTTGATTGATCCAGCCTAAACCGGACGGACCGATCAACCAGGTGATTGGGTAGCTAATCCAAAATGCTGTGAAATAGGTAGCGAGCTTTGTATAGAGCTTGGAAAGATCTATCCCCTGACCCCGAGTTTTTGCCCGCAGCGGCACCCAAATTCCCCAAAGAACGACGAGAAACGCAACGACACCGCAGGTATACCAAACAAATCGGGTTTCGCCTGTGGTGGACAAATCTGCGATTAGCCCACTCCCAATCACAATCACTTGCGTACCCATCAGCGCAGCAATCAGAGCCCAATCTTTGGCAATATGATGCATCGCCGTCCACGACAACGACAGCAGTAATAGGGGAGTCGTTACGAACCAATCAATATAGCGAGCATAGTGGGTGATTTGTCCTGCTATCTCAACTTTCCCTTGGCCCATCGCCATTGCCGTGTAGGCCAGTCCCGACCAGATGGGAATAAAGGTCGCCACTAAATACTCATACTTGGGCACTCCGCGTGGGTTGCGACTAAGAGCCATGAAATAAAGTGCCCCCATCGCCATTGCAATGACATAGAGCCAGTGGAATGTTGCTTGCCAATCCATACGCTACTTCCATTTGCTTGCCTCTTACTTTGAAGGACAAATGTGATCGAAAAGTGAGTCGCCAGAATCGGGTGGTCATATTTGGTTCACTTTTCTCATCGACGCTAGAGGTAATCGGAACCAGCCTTGCTGCTGCCTGATTACGGAGTTCGAGTAGAGAAAACGCAATGGTTGAAACACTGGCGAAACAGCCTACACACGATCAATGGCACCACCTGTCGGCGAAAGAGGTTGTTCGAGCTTGGGAAACTGACCCTGAAACGGGTCTTTCCACTCAGGAAGCACAGAAACGGCGCGACAGCTTCGGTGCCAATGAACTAACTGCCCAGAAACGCCAGAGTGCCTGGGTTCGTTTCCTCCAGCAATTCAACCAACCTTTGCTCTACATCCTGCTAGCAGCAGGCATTGTCACCGCTTTTCTGCACGAATGGATTGATTCGGGCGTGATCTTTGGAGTCACAATCATCAATGCCGCGATTGGCTTTATCCAAGAATCGAAAGCGGAGAATGCGATCGCAGCTCTCGCAGAAGCTGTCACAACAGAAGCAACCGTCCTGCGGGATGGACAAAAACAAGTCATTTCTTCTGGTGAGCTGGTGCCAGGAGATTTAGTGATGCTGGCATCAGGCGATAAAGTCCCAGCAGATTTGCGACTGATTGAAGTTTTTGACATCCAAATAGATGAGTCAGGCTTGACAGGAGAGTCTGTTCCCGTCGAAAAGGACCTCACTCCACTGCCGCCAGACACTCCTCTAGCAGACCGGGTAAACATGGCTTACACCGGAAGTTTAGTCACCTTTGGTCGGGGGCAGGGGTTGGTCGTCGCCATTGGTGAGAGGACTGAAACTGGGCATCTGTCTCAGATGATGCAGCAGAGCCACAGTCTGGAAACCCCTTTAACCCGAAAAATCGACAGGTTTAGCAAAACCCTGCTGTACGTCGTTCTGGCTCTGGCAGCCCTCACCTTTGCTGTGGGAGTTGCCCAAGGGCTCTCCTGGATTGAGGTCTTTAAAGCAGCCGTTGCGCTCGCCGTGAGTGCCATTCCCGAAGGGTTACCTGCAATCCTGACAGTAACCCTGGCGATCGGGGTTTCCCAGATGGCAAAACATCATGCCATCATTCGCAAACTTCCAGCCGTTGAAACCCTGGGCAGTACCACCGTTATTTGTTCCGACAAAACAGGAACGCTCACCGAAAACCAGATGACAGTGCAGGAAATTTATGCCGGAGGGAAGCTTTATCAGGTCAGCGGCGGCGGTTATGCACCAGAGGGAAAAATTACGCTCAAAGAACAGCCCGTTGATTTAGTAGAAACACCTGCCCTCTCTGAATGCTTGCAAGCAGGGCTGTTATGCAACGACTCTTATATTGAGGAGCAGGAGGGCAACTGGACAGTGGTGGGTAGCCCAACCGAGGGGGCCTTGGTGACAGTTGCCTGTAAGGCAGGGCTAACTCCAGAAACCCTGGCAGAAACCGTTCCTCGCAGGGCTACTCTGCCGTTTGAATCTCAGTTTCAGTACATGGCGACCTTGCACGATCACGGTTCCGAACGGTTGATTTACGTCAAGGGTTCCATTGAAGCAATTCTCAAGCGGTGCCACCAAATGGTCGATGCTGCGGGGAATACAACCGCCCTAGAGGCAGCCGCAATCGAACAAATGGTCGAGCGCATGGCAAACCAGGGATTAAGAGTGCTGGCTTTGGCAAAGAAAAACCCTGTTCGATCCAAATCCTCCCTTGAACATTCCGACATTGAGCGGAACCTAGTTTTCCTTGGGCTTCAAGGCATGATTGATCCGCCTCGCCCAGAAGCAATTCAAGCAATCCGCTCCTGCCAGTCTGCCGGAATCCAAGTCAAGATGATTACGGGCGACCATGCCAGAACTGCCGCCGCGATTGCTCAACGCATGGGGATTAACCAAACAGCGGATGCACCCATATTCACCGGGCGAGAACTGGCGGATATGAGCGCGAGGGAACTGGCAAACGTCGTTGAACAAAGCAATGTGTTTGCCAGGGTGGCACCAGAGCAAAAACTTCGCTTGGTCGAAGCCCTTCAATCGAAAGGTGAAATTGTCGCCATGACCGGGGATGGTGTGAATGATGCGCCCGCCCTAAAACAGGCAGACATCGGAACTGCAATGGGAATTACAGGCACCGAAGTCTCGAAAGAAGCGGCAGACATGATTCTGACGAATGACAATTTCGCCTCCATTGAACGCGCTGTAAAAGAGGGACGCACTGTTTATAAGAATCTGTTGCGGGCGATCGCATTCATTCTGCCGGTCAATGGGGGCGAATCGATGACGATTTTAATCGCGGTACTTTTAGCCAGCCCTCTCCCCATTTTGCCGGTGCAAATCCTCTGGCTTAATATGGTGGGTTCGATTGCTCTATCAGTGCCACTGGCATTCGAGCCTCCCTCCCCCGATGTGATGCAAAACCCGCCTCGTCCGACCAATGAACCGTTACTCTCTCGTCGTCTGATCACTCGAATTCTGGCAGTTTCTGTATTCAACTGGATCGTTATTTTTGGCACCTTTGAGTGGATCGTTCGGACAACTGGCAACGAAGCTTTGGCTCGGACGATGGCAATTCAGGCATTGGTGGCAGCCGAAGCGTTCTATCTGCTGAGCATCAGCAGATTTTTCCCAGCTATCATCGCCAAAATGCGCGGTCAAACAGAATCTTTTGGTTATGCAGTGCTATTTGGCATTGGCGCAGCATTCATATTCCAAATGCTGTTTAGCCAATGGAACGTGATGAATCAACTATTTGGCACAGCAGCCTTGAATTTAAACCAAGCTCTACTGTGTATTGCGGTCGGCTTGCCCATGATTGGGTTAGCCACACTGCTAAGGCGATTTGCTCCACTCAAGTAGTTGCTCCAACAGGAACAGAAACAGGTTTCCGAAACTTCTCCGACATTAGAAAAATGACAACTGAACACTTACCAGCTGAATAAGTCATGAATGCTAACAACCTTAAACAAGCAATTGGCGTTTTTCCAAATCAGAAAGAAGTGGAACAAGCCCTGCTTGGGCTACAAAGCATTAATTTCCCAATGCATCAAATCTCTGTAGTGACTAAAAACTCAAACAAGACTAAGGACTCAATAAACAAATCAGATCAGCTACCCATCGCTCGTGCAGAGGGTGCAAAAGCAGGCGCAATACTCGGAAGCGTAGGAGTTGGCTTAACGACACTAACGATTGGGTTAGGAGCTTTATTAGTTCCTGGAGTAGGGCCAGTACTCGCACTTGATAGCATCCTGACAACATTTTTAGGCAGTGGTGTTGCCTCTGCCGCAGGCGGTCTATATGGCGCATTTCTGGGATGCTTAGACCCTGAAAAGCAGGTCAAACTTTATAGAGAGCTATTCAAGCAGGGAGATTATTTGGTCATCGTAGAAGCAACAGAAAACCAAATCCTTTTTGTTGAAGCAATTCTTCGTCATTGTAGTCTTCAATCATGGCAGGTTTATGACCTTTCCAAAACTTTGAAGTCATGAAAGTTATTTTAACGAGGCCTAGAGATTGAGAAATCAGCGTTGCTATTGCCATATCATTATCTTTCTCTGCCACGTCGATGTAATGTTATAACGCTGGCAGCCTCTCTTGTGCCCAGAGAGCGATTGAATGTTTTTGATTGGCACTTGTTCATGGTGCATTCAGGTAATTGCTGTGCGCTAGAAGCATGGGCGCTGGCTCCTTGAGTAGAAGAAAAAGAGACCGTTGCTGGCCTCCGGCCCATTTATCGAGTTTCTATGCAGAGTTAGCCTTGGAAACGTTGCTGAGAAGTGGGATAAGTCCTATTTCAGCATTTTCTATTCCACCATTTTTAAATCTGGTTACGTCACTTGGATGGCCTGCCATGGGCAATTCTAGTACGATCGTATTCCTTGTGACGGTTGCCAGACAGCCTCGGCTGTCTAGTGGACTAAAAGACGATGTGCCAGTTGCCTAGAACCTGCATTCCCCCGTTCATGTCGGAGCCCAAAACCCTCAGTTTCTCGTTGGATATTTGCCGGGGAAGCAGATATCCAACTGTTTTCGATGGGCAGGTCCTAGTTACACCAAACCACCGTTTACTTAATCTTAAAGAACGGTCTAATTCCCAAAAGGGTATGAGCAGTGTATTTTACTTTAGAGCTGACTCACTTTCCTGAGTTACCAATCAATTAGGGAGCCTATTTGCATTGTCAAGGAATATGAGTCAGAGGTGAAGGGCAGCATGGAGGATGTGGGTAAGAAATGGTAACCTAGTGGGAAGGAGATGTGCTTTGCTGCCTTCTTAAAGTAGAGAATCCAGGAAACAAATGTTGCGTTTTACTCTCAGTACTTGCTCAAGTTATTGAGCAGGTAAGCTTCATTAGTGAAGAGACGCTTTTCTATCAGTATAGGTAGATTGAGCGTAAGCTGGAGTCTAAAATGACAAAAGCCTGATGAATCAAGCCTTTTAGCAAAAGTACGAGTTCGTACTGAAGAAAGTACGAAGGTAAAATTGAAAGGAGGCTGTAACTCCTATGGGACGAGGAATTCAGGGGCACTATTCAAACTATGATTGCCAATTTCTCGACTGTGATTTTTGATAAGAATAGACTTTTTCCGTACTTTTTTCTCATTTTTAACGATTGGGTTTTTCTCCTCTCCACCATTCGTCTACAAAATCAGCGGTTAAGTCCATATCAGTCATGATCTGCAAGGCGTACTGTTCATTCATTTGCGGTGAATGTCCCATGAGATGAGACAGGGTAGTAGAATTTTGTCTGATTCGACGAACGTGCTTTGCAGCAATATGGCGAAAAGCATGAGGATTGGTCTGAAATTGGCGACCTAAGACTGCGAATGAGCCTTTGCAGATGCCAATTGTGACCTTTGAGCATAGTGAAACCTCGTCTAATGGCTTGCCAAATGCTTTATAGTGAAGTTTGATGAATAATGCATTTGGATTTTGTTCAAGTTGGGTTTTAGCAATTTCCCAGGATGATACCTTAAGACGAAACCTTTCTATTTTCTTTTCTAGAAGGAGAACTTTCTGCTTCAATGCTTGGGTCTCTTGTGAAAAGCTGTCTGGGTCAATCGTTTTATAGGCTTTTCGGGCCGATTCTAATTGCTGCTCAAATCTTTCAACATCTTTAGGCTTGAGACCAAAAAAAGCCAACCACTTATCTAAAGATTGGACAGCTTCTATCGCCATCGGTCTAATTTCATTGATTCAGTAGTCAAGCTCTTTAGTAAGAAGATCTGGCAATTTGTAGATGCGTCTCTTGTGGGTTTTTGAGAAATTCTTATGCATCACAGAAACACAGTAGTAAGCCTTGCCCTGCTCATCTACTTCTCGCCAGATGGTTTCACCTAAAATGTGGCCTCGGACCTCCTGCTGGCGTACAGGAAGAAAAACAAAGATCATAACTAGAAGATAGGTCAACCAACTATTAACTACAACAGAAGGATGACGTTGTGCACATTTGATCCATTTTCCTGTATGTTTGTCAGTTCTACCCCAATAAAGTGCGCAATTCTGTTTGAGGTACAAAACAATGTCGCGCAGCTGTTCGTGTGTTAGTTCCTTGAGAGGCCATTTCCTTGCCCTACTCTCTTCTTGCTCAAGCTTATACTCTTTAGTCCATTCAGCTCGCAACTCTCGCAGCACTTCAATAACTGCAATATCAGAAAAGTTGCGGCGTTCGGTTTGATGAAAATGCTTCCACTTTGCAATTCCAACCGCGATATTGATGAGAGTTATTCCTAATGCATGGCTAGTATTCCTGTTGTCAATTCGCCAATCGTTGTAGTCTTCTATTAACTCAATCTCTAGCAGCAGTAATAAGTCAACGTGGTCAGGCGAGTTTCCTAAGATATTGACGTACCACCCTAGAAAAGCGGAAATCACCTCTACGTGATGCTTCAGCGTACTTTCACTAAGGGCTTCTACGTTTGGAGTTGACCTACGCTTTATAGCACTTCTTCGTGCCTTACGTGCTTCTCCGCGCCCATCTGTGCGACGAAATTCCTGGTACTGCGAAAATTCATCTGCCAATGAGGCTGGCCATTGAGACGGGTTCAAAGAATACTTAGCTCCTCGTGTGGAAAACCTAACAGGTTGTGGTCTTCTGTGCTGGGGCGGCATTACCAGAGGCGTTTGCTCAGCAGATAGCTCTTGCCACCAGAGCTGCTCAGCTAGCCAACGCAGCCAACGGCCTAGAGCGGAGCGGTAATTGTGCTTCGTCGATTTTGATCTTCTGCCAGCTGTGACCTCCCTATCAAAGTGAAAGTCGAAGAGCATCAAAGCAAACTCAACGAGATTCTCCTGAGGTTTGGGGAAAGTTGAGAAGGCCTCTTCTTGCTTGTGAAGCTTGAGGGCTTTTTTGAGTAAATTCTCTAATTTGAGGGTTTGAGATAGCTGTGTGAACTCCCGAGGTTTCATAGAGCGGGTTGCGTAGCCAAGCCCCTCAAACACGTACTTCCTCAAAGCTGTGTTTAAGAATTTGGCTAGTGTTGGGTTGTTGTGGGTTTGGTTCCAAGTATCAATAGTCTCTTGAATTGTTTTTTGAGTAGTCATTGCTGTTTTACCTTTGACTATGAATTCAAACTGAAGATGGCTACACGGATTAGATGCAAAGAGAATTTCCTTGCAAATGTCCTTGAAAGCTATAGAGCTAATAGGATTCTAGGTAACAGCTAGAGTGAAAGCACTTCTAGTCTGCAACCTCACAAATATGCTGCTTGCTGATCTTCAGCAAGCAGTAATCTCTGGGTACTTCCTGCTTCCTTTTGATTCGTAATTGCTTTTAGTACGATATCACAATTATTTTTATTTGGATCCCTATTTAGATCTTTTTGCTACTTCCAGTAAGCTGATTTTATTCAAATGAACAGATTCTTTTATCTCGAATAAATTCTAATAATTGAACTACACTGTAACTCATTGAAAAATATAAAAAGTGGCTTGCCTAAATGAGAAAAACACTAGTTTTGAATAAACTAGGATTTCTCATATTTATTTTATTTACTCCATGATGCATTTACGATTGCGGTATTACTGTTTGCTTCCTATGGGTGGCAGGATTATCTTTGTCCCTGACAACAGGTCTATGGATTTAGAGTCGCTCAACCTACAAAGCACTTGAATTACTAATCATTGGAAGAAGAGCGCTTTTGCTTGACAAGGAATGGCTAGTTCGCCTGAACTCCCTGGTGTCCAGTCTTCTAGCGTTTATCAAGGTTCTGGGTTCTCTCAGAATCGCTTGAGATTAACCGCTCTTGTCACAGGTAATTTGGAAGTCTGCAACAACAGAATTTGGAAGTCTGCAACAACAGAATTTGGCGATTGGAGTGATTCGCAAAACTCTGTTTATATCGGCTATTGTTTCTATTAAAAGAAACTAGTCCCAGTACTCGCCGACAAGGCTAGGGTGACCGGGTGAAAGCGTCCGGTCGAGCCGAAATACTTCCAGGCAAGATGCTCCGGATCCTTCAGCTGGCTCCAGGCAGAAAAATCAGATTTGGAACGTCGCTTGCTGATGGTGGCAGAAGACGTTTTGAGTCGAGCCGCTAAGTCTGTGCCAGAGAGGCCCTTTTCATAGACTGCTGGTTTGAGTGGACCGTCTGCACAAGCTGTCTCAAGTCGTGGTTGCGTTGGTCGAGCAGGAGTTGCGGCTGCAGGCTGCATCTGTAGCAGCAGAACACTCAGCGCCTGCTGTAGCGAGGTCACGGTGCGAAACAACTGTTGCTGATCGGCTTGTAGCTCACTGACAAGCGTTCTTAAAGCTGGAGCAGCGGCTTTGTCAGGGCTATTGGCTGCACCTGGGGTGCCAAAATAATCCTGTAAAACCGCTTGTAGGGCACAGGTTAGAGAAGGTAAGCCTTGCTCTATTTGAAAGTGACGCAATTGGGCGAGGAGTGCTGGCTCAAGCGTGAGGGCCTCGGCGGTGGGCGGTAGCGTAGGGAAATCACCCGTGTGAACCGCAATCGAGGTTTCTTGTTGCTCAAATGGGGAGACTGAAGAATTAGACATCAGATATGGATAAAGATGAGCTGAACGTGTTCTGAAATGACTGCGTGCAGGAGGGGAGGGACGTCTTGCCAGAGAGCTTTAACGCTGCCCTCTAACGCTGGAGAAGGATGAAGCAGGGGGATTGCGACATGGTCAAACTGCAAGACCCTTAGGCAAAGCGAGCCTCGTTTGAGCAGCACAGTCTTTGGGTAGGGACAAGGACAGCTAGCTCCTTGCAGTCTTCGCCAAGGAACGAAAGCACAATCGTTTCTACGGGCCTAAAAACAGCTCTTTTTCTGCTGCTCTGCGTCGTCTGAGACCTTCGAGCGGTTGGCCTCCGGCGAGAATCCATCTATCAAACTCGGCAGCCGCTCCTGCCACATCTCCTGCATTGAGCTTGGCAATGAGTTGACTCCCTTCAAGGGCTCCGGTGTTGAACTGGAACGATAGCAAGGCGGTGCACTGGCTTGGGGTGAGAGAGACTTTCACTAAGCGCTCAAGGGTGGCGTTGTCTTGGGCGATGCGTTGATTCAACTCAGCCTGGGCCTGCTCTTGGGAGATGTAGCCGGTAGGTCCAGGGGCGCGGGTGCCATAGCCCCAGGTGTATTGTTGGTAGTCCCAGTAGGGGGTGTTGTGGAAGCCTTCAAATTGGGCGATGAAATCGGCAGCATCAGACGGGCCTGACTTCATCGCCCCAACTTTTCCCGTGATGATGCGCTCCACCCATTCGCGGGTCGGGTTGGTGTACTCTCCAGCTTCGATCTGCCTAACATCCAGGTGAGCACCCGTGCCATTGCCGGTATTGCCCGAGGTGGCGACTTGTTGCCCTGGCTTGGCCTCTCCAGCCGTGCAGGTATCGAGGTGCAGATACAGGAACTCAGGGGCCTTGCCCTCCTTGGGCTTGAGTACCGCATAGTTGCCAGCGGGGTTGCTGGGGCCGCCCTTGCACTCGACAATAGCGGCATAGGGCGCATAGACCGGAGTACCGATGGGTGTGCCTAGGTCCACGCCTAGGTGGTTAGAACTGCACCCAGCACAAGGCGGAACACGGGAGCCAAAGCCCGATGTCACCAGATACCCTGCCACTGTGTCTCCCTTCTGCAGCGGCGTTTTGGTGATGGGCAGTGGAGCTGTAGAGTCTTCATTGCCGTTACCCATCAACAATCCCATTCCTGGGAGGGTCGCTACCTTCTGCCACGCCAACCGAGAGAAGTGGAAGGCTTCTGCCGATGCGATCGCAATCCAGCAAATGCCCATCACGACCAGAGCCATCTGCAAGCGGTTGAAGGTGAGCAGGCTTT
>DATNQF010000135.1:0-36753 GCA_036702855.1 Trichocoleus sp.
TGGTAGAAGAGACATCGAACAATCTCTACTTTTTCTATCTTCGATATCTCTTTAGTCTTAGTAACTGAACATTCCTCTAGCAAGACTGCTTTGCTTCATTTTAGCTGCCTAAAAAAGGCAAAATCACACTGTATGAATGAGTTTCCCCCCGATATTACATCCACCGCCTTAGTTGCTGAAGATGGCTTGGTCTTACATCCTCTTGTAGTGCCACAAGTTTTAATGGCAGACCCGGAGAAACTAAGTTTGATGAGTGCTCATGCAAATGAGCTGGAGCATAGACAATGGCAGCTAGAAATAACCTCTCGGTTAACAAATCGGGAAGGCGAAGGGGGCGCAGCAGAACAGGCAACTCAGGCATTTGCCTACTCATTTGATCACGATTTGCGCTATTTCTCCAGAGAGGGTAATGCAGCGGCTGATCTAGAGCTGTTTGGGGGGGCAGTGGTCGGTAAGACTCTCTGGGAAGTCTTTCCGTTAGAAACATCTCAACAGCTTGAGCCCTTGTATCGGGCTGCCCTTGCCGGACAGGTTTCTGTACAGGATGTCATTCACAACCATCGCATCTATCAGGTTCAGACGGTGCCTATGCGCAACCCTCAGGGTGAGCTTTTTGGGGGCATGGCCTGCGTGCAAGACATCACGGCTCGTAAAAGCGCAGAGATGGTGTTGCATCAGACTGCGGAGTTTAAGCAACGCATGGTGGAGAGCAGTAATGACTGCATGAAAGTGCTGGACCTCGATGGGCGGTTGCTCTACATGAATGCACGGGGTCGCTGCCAAATGGAGATCGACAACTTTGAGACTGTTCGGAATGCTGAGTGGCCTACCTTTTGGGAAGGAGACGATCGATCACTGGCAGAGGCAGCCGTTGCTGCGGCTAAAGCAGGCAAAGTTGAGCACTTTCAGGGATATTGTCCCACAGCAAAAGGGACGCCTAAATGGTGGGATGTTGTTCTCACACCTATTCAAGGTGTTGATGGAAGTATAGTTCAGCTTCTTTCTGTTTCACGGGACATTACTGACCGCAAACAAACTGAAGCTGCGTTGCAGGAGCAAACAGAACATACTCAGCTTCTGTATGAAATGACCCGTGATTTGCTCTCGACGACTCAGCCGCTCACCTTAATAGAAACGGTATTTAAAAAGTTAGAAGCTCTACTTGGATTAGATTTTTACCTCAACTACATTCTGGATGAGGAATCGCAGCAGTTACGCCTAACGTTTCATAGCGGCTTCTCAAGCGAAGTCACACAAGAGATTGAATGGCTAGAGGTAGGGCATCCTCTTTGCGGCACTGTTGACCACCAGCAATGTCGGATTGCGCAGTCAGATCTCCAATATTCTGACGACCCCAAAATTGCATGGCTGCGCTCTCTCGGCATGACAGCGTATGCCTGTCAGCCGCTAATTGCTCGGGGCAAGTTCTTTGGCACGTTAGGGTTTGGCAGTTGCAGCCGCACTCAGTTCACAGCTCTAGAAAGTAATTTGTTTCAAGCTATCTGCGATCAGATTGCGATCGCACTAGAGCGATCGGAGCTACTATCCTCCTTGCAGAAACAGACTGAGGAGTTGATGCGAGCAAGCCGCATTAAAGACGAGTTTCTAGCTGTGCTCTCGCATGAGTTGAGAACGCCGCTCAGTTCAATTTTGGGGTGGTCCCACCTACTCCAGTTAAAGCAGGTTAGCCCCGAACGAGTTCAGCGAGGAATTGCCATTATTGAGCGTAGCGCAAGACAGCAAGCACAGCTCATTGAAGACCTATTAGATATTGCCCGTATCATCCGAGGCAAGCTAAGTCTTAACCTTACCAAGGTTAACCTAGGCGACCCCATTACAGCAGCGGTAGAAACAGTTCGTTTGGCGGCAGAAGCTAAATCAATTCAGCTTAAGGTGTTGTTTGATCCAACGGTAAAGCCAGTTCAAGGAGATACCAGTAGGTTGCAACAGGTAATGTGCAATCTGTTATCAAACGCCATCAAGTTTACCCCTGTCGGTGGACGAATCGAGGTGAGGTTAGAGAGTGATGATTTCTCAGCATTTAGTTCTCAATCCGAGACAAGTTATCACTCAACACAAGATCTTGCCAATCAAAGCTTTGCTCAAATTAGTGTTAGCGATACTGGAAAGGGGATTGGGGCAGAGTTTTTGCCCTATGTATTTGAATTGTTCCGGCAACAGGATAGTTCTACAACCCGCTGTTTTGGAGGGTTGGGATTAGGACTTGCGATTGCCTCTCAAGTTGTGGAAGCTCATGGAGGAAGCATTGCTGCTACCAGCGCTGGGGAAGGTCAAGGAGCAACCTTCACCGTCCGATTGCCAATAGTCGCGACTGCAAATTCCGATTCGCCTGCTTTGGCCCAGTATCAGTCACCCTACTTGAAAGATTTGCGCGTGATGGTGGTGGATGATGATGTTGCTGTTTTAGAACTGATTAAAACTTTTTTGGAGCAGGAGGGGATGATTGTTTGGCCAATTTCCTCCGCAGTTCAAGCCCTCCAGGTGCTCACCCAATCGCAGTTTGATCTCCTGATTAGTGATATCGGAATGCCTCAAATGGATGGTTATGCCTTAATCCATCGGGTACGCACTTTAGCCCCTCAATTGAATCGAGATATTCCTGCTATTGCCCTAACGGCTTACGCGGGTGAAAACAATCAATACCAAGCGCTTGCTGCTGGGTTTCAAACTCATCTAGCAAAGCCAATCTACCCTCAGCAATTGATGAATGAGATCATGACGTTGGTTACGCAATGATATTTTTGACCCACACATTTGGCCCCTAAAGATCTTTTGAAAGGATGGCTGCTTTGATGAGGTGAGAGTGAGATCGCACTCTCACCTCATCTCTAAAGAGCAAGAATTGGGGACTTATGGCCCTTCGGACACGCCAGAAAAGGAGACTAGCGAGAACTGATTAGTACCCTTTACCTTGGGCTAGGTCAATTTGCAGTTGGGCCAGATCGCCATAGGTTCCCTTAAACTGTTCTAGCAACCGGGTGAAGCGAGGAATGACCTGACAGTACTGGGCTACGTTCTCAGGGATGGGCTGATGACGATAGGTTTCATCAAATCGATCTGCGGCTTCTTCTAAGGAGGCCATTTGACCCAGTGCATAGAAACCTAGAAAGGCTGCTCCTAGACACGAGCTTTCGTAGCTATCAGGGATCACGACTTCAGCATTGAAGATGTCGGAAAGCATTTGTCGCCAGAGGTGCGATCGCACAAAGCCCCCGGATGCACGAATGCTCCGGGTAACACCCACTGCGTCTTGCAACGACTGCATCACCACGTATAAGTTCAACAGCACCCCTTCCATCACAGCCCGGATTAGGTGAGCCTTGGTGTGATGTAGGGTTAGCCCAAAGAAGCTGCCACGAGCATTGGCATCCCATAGTGGCGATCGCTCCCCTGCCAGATACGGGTGAAAAATTAGCCCCTCCGAACCGGGAGGAACCGTGTCTGCCAGCTCAGTCATCAGGTCATAAGGGTCGCGCCCCAGCCGTTGAGCCTCAGCTACCTCAACATCTGCAAAGGTATCTCGCACCCAACGCAGAATGATGCCACCATTGTTGACTGGGCCACCAATGCACCAGTGATTTTCGGTCAGGGCATAGCAAAAAAGCCGCTCTAAGGGATCCGTTGCGGGGCGATCGATAACGGCCCGCAGTGCGCCACTGGTGCCAATGGTAAGGGCAACAATGCCTGGTGCGATCGCACCCACACCCAAGTTCGCTAGTACCCCATCACTGGCTCCCACCACCACAGGCAGATCTGCGGGAATGCCCATGCTGTCGGCATACTCTGTTTTCATGCCCCGCAGCACGTAGGTTGTAGGCACCAACTGAGACAGCCGCACTGAAGAAATTGCGGCCATCTCCAGCGCTTCCTCATCCCAGTCCAGCGTTTTCATGTTGAATAGGCCCGTAGCGTTGGCAATGGAATAGTCCACTACATACTCGCCAAACCAGCGGTGCGTCACATACTCTTTGATGGAAATAAACTTAGCTGCCTGCCCAAAAGTTTCCGGTTCCTCGTCCCGCAACCACAGCAGCTTGATTAGCGGCGACATCGGATGAATAGGAGTTCCGGTGCGGTGGTAAATCGCCTTTCCTGCATACTGCTGGCGCACCTTATCAGCCCAAGCAGCACTGCGGCGATCAGCCCAGGTTATGCTGCGGGTCAGGGGATTTCCCTGTTCATCTACCGCAATCAAGCTGTGCATCGCGGCACTAAAGCACAAACCAAGCCACTGGTTAGGGGGCACTGGACTTTGCGCAGCAACCGTGCGAATGCAGCCCGCAACGGCGGCTAAAATCTCATCGGGTTCTTGCTCTTGAGTCGCAGGCTCTGGGGACAAGAGAGGGTAGCCAATTGCGTGCTGCGCTACCACTACCCCTTGCGGCGTAAAGAGCAAAGCCTTTGTACTGGTTGTGCCAATATCGACACCCAAGATCAAATTTTCATCTGGCATAATCTCACATTCTCGTAGGGTTGGCAGTGTCCACCAAAGTCCTATGACTTGGAGGAGAGCCATGAAACAAGAGTTTTAGAGGGAGCAAGTCATCCCCTGCTACTGGCTATAGGAAGAAGCTGACAAGCAGCATCACCAGGAAGCCCACCACCCCTACAATAGTTTCCATTACCGTCCACGAGCGCAGGGTTTGCTGTTCGGTCATATCAAAGAAACGCCCCACCAACCAGAAACCAGAGTCGTTGACGTGGGATAGGACGGTGGCACCTGAGGCGATTGCGATCGTAATTGCTCCAACCAACGGTGCCGAGTAGTTAGCTGTTGTAATGACGGGAGCCAAGAGCCCTGCCGTCGTCACCATCGAAACCGTAGCTGACCCTTGACTCACCCGCACCAACACCGCAATAAAAAAGGCCAGTGCAATCACAGGCAAATTACTAGCAGCCATTAGACCCGCCAATGCTTCGCCAATACCCGTAGCAATCAGCACTTTTCCCAAAACACCACCGGCTCCCGTTACCAGGATGATCAGCCCCACAGGTTCAAGGGATTTGGTAGCCAGGTTAAGCACTTGTCGTTGCGAAAAGCCTTGCCGAATGCCTAAAAAGTAAAACGACAGCAGCGCCGCAATCGTCAGCGCAACAAAGGGATGGCCGATAAAAGTAATCCAGTTACGAACAGCGTTGCCCTCTGGTAGCAAAACTCCAGACACGGTATTCAGCAAAATCAGAACCAGCGGCACCGCTAAAATTGAGAGCACCAAGCCAAAGGAAGGCAAACGCCCAGATGATTGATGCCTAGACTCGGCTAGAGCGGCAGCTTCTCCCTGCTGTTTTGCCTCAGACACGTCTGAAGCATCTAGTGGGTCACGTCCTTGAGGGGTTACGCCAGACCGCTGTTCTGAGGGAAAGGCTGACAAAGTTACCAACTCTCGCTCAGGTGCATCTACTGCAACTAGAGCAGAAGCAGGTAGGTCTAAGTGAATTTTGTTACCGATGTATCGGCCAAAAAGCAGACCACCTACCAGCATTGCTGGGATGCCCGCGATTAAACCCATCAAGATTACCCAACCCAAGTCGGCTCCCAGCAAACCTGCCACTGCGACTGGCCCAGGGGTTGGTGGAATAAAGCTATGCCCCACTGCTAACCCTGCAGCTAGCGGAATGCCGTAGTAAAGAAGTGATTTCCCGGTTCTCCGCGTCATGCTGTAGACCAGGGGAATCAGCAGAATGAGCGCCACATCGAAAAACACGGGAATAGATACAATAACTCCGGTTAATCCTAAGGCCAGGGGTGCTCGCTTCTCGCCGAATCTACGAATTAAGGTATTAGAAATGACCTCTGCTCCTCCCGAAGCTTGGAGCAATTCACCAAACATTGCACCAAGGCCAATAATAATGGCAATGTAACCAAGCGTACTCCCCATCCCATCCTGAATTGTCTTAGCAACATCTTGGGGAGGAATGCCACCTATGATGGCTACCACTAGGCTGCTGATCAGCAGCGCAACAAACGCCTGAATGCGAACAACAATAACCAGGAACAACAGTAACGCAATGCCTAAAACGGCAATAAAGATGAGTGAAAAAGTAGACATGGGTGAACCCTCTAGAGTGTTCAGCATGGCTCCCATCGTTGAAAAAACATAGCTAATAAGGCATCAATTCAGTTAGGAATAGGGCTGGGAAGCAACTTTCCAAGGAGCTGGAAGTCATTGCAAACCTTGATTATGAAGCCCAACGCTAACTGATTGATCCGGACAAAAGAATTTGATAAAGGCTATCGTATAGCCTTTTCTAAGACAGGAGCTTGATGCAGAGAAACACGTAAATACTTCTGATAGCTCTAGCTTCTGAGAATGCTTGAGCTTTCACCTCTTTCTTTGGAATGAACCCCAGTAATTGCTAAAAAACGTAACTTAAATGGCGGTTTTTCTACTAAATTCCGATAACGCTTAAAGCAGTAGTAAGGCAGTTTCTATTAAAAAATGTTTTGGCCTAATTCAGTTGTGCAAACATTCTGCTTGTAGCTTGAGTAGAATGTTTGCACAACGCTAAGCATTTCGTTGAAATCGTGCTGCTCAATTTCGGGGCAAAGTGACATAGGCAGTGACTTTACACTGCCCGTTAAGGCCTTCTACTCTAGGCCGCCGAGGCGGCTAGGCGGCCAGAAGCGAACAACGGCGCGGCCAATAATATTTTCCTTGGGTACAAAGCCCCAAGCGTGGCTGTCGTAACTGCTGTTACGATTGTCTCCCAATACCAGATAGGCATCAGCAGGCACGGTTTGAGGTCCCCATTCGTAGTCCGGTGGCGCTTTAATATAGTTCTCAGTGAGAGCTTTACCATCAACCAAAACCCTGCCATCCTTGACCTGAACCGTGTCACCCGGTTCGCCAATTACCCGTTTAATAAAGGCGTCGCGCTTCTTACCAGGCGGAAACAAGTTCTCCGGCGGCCAGAACACCACAATGTCACCCCGCATTGGCGGATTGAAGTGGTAGCTGATTTTCTCAATCACCAGTCGGTCATTGATCTGTAGAGTTGGCTCCATCGAGCCGGAGGGAATATAACGAGCTTCTGCGATAAAGTGGCGAATTCCCAGGGCTAGAATAATGCTGAGACCAATAGTCTGCACACCCTCGATCCAGGGATTGGGTTCGGCACGAACTGGCTTCTTAGAGCGGCGTGTTTCCGGTAACCTGTTGTCGGACGGTTCATTTACAGGGGCATTATCGGATTTGTCGGTCACGGGAAACCCTCAGGGGAAAATAAAGCAGGCAGAGGTGAAGTTAACCTGTCAATCTAGGTCTAGCCTGTAGATCATAGTCAATTTAAGCTTAAGACGGGTAGTCAAGCGTATCAAGAAAGTAACCCCACGTTCACTGCTCATTTGAAAGGCTACCGACTATACCCCTCAAACTGTAGAGAAAAAACTAGGACTCTGTAGGCTCGGTGGCCTCAATGCCGTTGCTATGCTTGAGGCAAATTGCCTCTCAATGCTATGCATCGATTGTTGACCGGGCCGCTAACTGTTGAACAAGTCACCGTACCCATTCGGGATCTGCCGTCCGGATTGGAGGGTTGCCGTATTGTGCAGCTCTCTGATTTTCACTTCGATGGGTTGCGCTGCTCACCGTGGTTGCTCAAGGCAGTGGTCCACAAAACCGAGGAGCTTGCCCCTGATCTGATAGCACTAACGGGCGATTTCGTCACAAAAGATCCTTCCCCAATTCACCCACTAGCCTCGACCCTCGAAGCTTTAAGCAGCCGCTTCAAAGTGATTGCCGTTCTGGGAAATCACGACGACAAAAGCCTTTTGGGGCGCAAGATCATCACTGAGGCCTTGACCCAGTCAGGCATTACCGTACTCTGGAATAAAATTGCTTATCCGCTGGGTGAGGACTTCCCGGTGGTAGGGCTGGCCGATTTGCGATCGCAAGAGTTTGCCCCTGACAATCTGCTCAGCCACTTACCGCCTGATCTGCCCCGTCTGCTCCTGTCCCACAATCCCGATAGTGCAGCTCTGCTTGAGTCTTGGCGCGTGGATTTACAGCTTTCCGGCCACACCCACGGCGGTCAAATCGTCCTTCCTTGGATTGGGCCGCTGCCGGCCCTTACTCAACGGGCTCAATTTGCCTTGTTAAGTCCGTTGGGCAAAGTCATTCCCTATTTCAATCCCAACTGCGCCAAGGTCGTTCGCCACTGGGAATGGGCCTCAGGTCTACACCGAGTTGGCCAGAACTGGCTTTACGTTAACCGTGGTTTGGGCACCTATCCACCAGGCCGACTCTTTTGCCCGCCTGAATTGACGGAAATTACGTTGATGCGTCGGACAGAGGAACCGGGCTAACCTTGGCTCGATGTAGCAATTTGTCCCCATGCCAATATCCGGTGTAACGAATGCGGACAGACTGTCCCGGTTGGGCTGTTCCTTCCATAAGCTGGTGTAGCTGAGGATCGTAGGGAGCTTCAGATCCGACAGGTGCGATCGCACGCACATCCCACTCTTTCAGCAACCGCTCCAACGGCTGCATCAGTGGAATCAGCCGAACTGCGGGAACTTGAGGATTCTGCTTAGTGGCATAGACAGCAGTGGGCCACTGTAACAGCCAAGGTTCAATAGCAGTGAGTGCATTAGCCTGAAATGCAGCCTGCAAGCTTTCCCGCTGTTGAGCCATCTGCGCTTGAAGCCGTTGATATTCCTGCTGAAGTTGCTCCACTTGGTCAGAAGCAGTAGGAGTAGCCGTAGGAATGGCAGTTGCTTCTACCACATTAATTTGAGAAACAGCCGAACTAAGCTTTTTTAGGAGGTCATTTAGGGAAACTTGCAAGGCCTGACTGATTCTAAGCGCAACCTCCAATCGTAAGGAACTTAATTGTCCCCGACGGATTTGCTTAATCGTCCAATCCGAAACCCCTGCTGCCTCAGCGAGTGCTCGAAAGCTACGAAAGCCAACCTGATTCATTAACTGCCGTAGTGGCTCGGTATAGTCTTCCACGGGTGCTGCTCTGTCAAAAACTATCCACACCACTCTGGTAGGATCTCCCCTGTTTTTAACACGTTTACAGTCCTATCTCAGCAGAAAACAGCGCTGTTCTGTTCTCGATAAGATATCCCTCTATGCAGCATCAAACATTCTGTTGAACTCGCTACCGTAGGGCACACCAGAAGTCATCGTGTTGGGGAGAGTCCCCCTCTTAGTGGGTTGGGGTAACTCTACAGCTAACAAAGACTCGTTGGATCCCCGTATCTTTAGGTCGGGAAGTGAAGTGTCGATTAGGTATCTCTTCAGCTGATTAAATTAAGCCAAATGCATTCTTAAAACTGATTTAGGTGCACGCCGAACCCGGCAGCGAATAGTCTCATGTCCCAAACGGCTGCAAGCTTCAAACCGATGACAGCCGGAAAAGCCGTAGTATTTCCCGTCCACCTCTAAGACATCAATGGGCTCTTGCAGGCCAATCTCCTGGATAGAAGTCATTAAAGTGTGGACTTTCAACGGATCGTTTTGACGAAACAGGGGACGATGGATTTGCTTAATAGGAATGTCTTCAATTCTCAAGATGTCACCTCTGGAGAACACTTATTAAATCATACTCATAATGAGTATGAGCTGCAAGGTGAATTTGCTTCTTTTCGGGCTAGTACCTGCTTCTGCGGCAGAGTAAGCAAGAAATAGTCGATAAGTGTTGAAATCCTCGCAGATTGTCACTCTCTCAAAAGCTACCTCGCTTGATTCAAGAACGTCTCAATTAAACCCTTCGATGCGCACAGACCTGCATTTATTGTAAGCAGGCAAAACTTTTGCCAAATGTCGAAATCTTCGGTGGTGGCTTTCCCGCTCTACTGGGCTATTGAGATAGGTTGCTAGGCTACAGTTAGGCAGTAAACCTGTGAGCAGATAAAAATCAAGTCACATGGCTTTTTCCAAAGGCAAACAGGCAGGTTTAGTATGTGGAGTGCTGCTGAGTCTTGTGGGCTGCGCGGGGCCGCCGCCTCAATCTTCCTCGTCTAATCCTGCCTCACAGTCTCCCTCCGCAACCACAGCCCAACCGCCATCTGCTGCCCCGGAAGCGATTGCCACTGCTGAAAGTGCCACTGAAAGCGATCTCTGGTCACGACTCCAGCAGGCAGACACCCACTACTATGTGCTGATGCGCCATGCGATCGCACCTGGAACAGGGGATCCCCCCAACTTTCGACTGGGCGATTGCTCCACTCAGCGCAACCTCTCAGAGGCAGGCAAAGCCCAGGCCAGACGCACAGGCCAAGCCTTTAGGGACAAGCGGGTACCCGTTCGGCAGGTGCTCTCTAGCGAGTGGTGCCGCTGTCTTGAAACGGCAGAACTGCTAAATCTGGGTACGGTTGAACGGTTTTCTCCCTTAAATTCCTTCTTTAGTGATGCCGCAAAAGGCCCACAGCAAACCGAGCAACTCCGTAAATTCATGCTGGATCAGCGAGAGGCTCAAGGCATCACGGTAATGGTGACGCATTTTGTCAATATTTCTGCGATCGCTGGCAGTGGAGTAGGTTCTGGGGAGATGGTGGTGATGCAAATCAATGATCAAAATCAGCTTGAAGTGGTGGGTCGCCTTGAGGAGTTGTAACACCGCTCATCTGTTCACTCCAAATACGAGTTCTTTCCTCCCCTGGTCGATTCGCGCAAAATGCTGCTATCAAATAGAGTGCGGAGAACTTTTGCATTTCCTGGGCCTGCCCATGCCTTCCCTCATGTCAGATCGCTGCTCCAGCTTGCTTGCAAACCGACCTTCTCGTTTAACTGGGTTTTTCTCGCTGAATTCCTTTAAGCGCAAGGGAATCATTAGCCTAGTGAGCCTAGGATTGTTGACACCCGTGTCTGCACTACCTGCCAAGGCGCAGGAACCAGCCAACCCCTTACTTCGAGTGGGGGTAGTACAGCGCTTCGGAGAAACCCCCACCGACACGCTAACCTTGGAGCCGCTGCCAGGCGATCAGCTAGTCCTCCAATTTGAGACTCAGGGCAAACCTCAATCTGTTCAGACTACTCAAGTCAAACTCACAGTTGCGCCTCAAGCCCTAGCCAATCCCACGCTGCAAGAACGAGTGGTTCTTAGCAATCACCGCAGCTTTGAGAGTGCTGAAGACAGCGCTAAGCAATGGCAAGCGCGAGGAATTGAAACGGAAATTGCTCAGCCCCGCTCCTGGGAAGTATGGGCTAAGCGCGACCTTTATAACACGCCCCTGCTGCGACGACTGCTGCTTAAGAATTTGCAGACCGAAGGCTTTACCGAACCCTATCTAGATAGTCAGGTGATAGCAGAGATACCTAAGGCTGCTTTTACCGCTAACGGGTTTCGCTACAGCCGTGATCAGGTCAGCATCTCTAGTGCCAATCAGCGCATTCGAGTGACGCCTAGTGAGAACGTGCGGGAAACCAAACTCTATGGGGGAACACTGCAGCTTCAGCCCAACACTTATGGCACTTACACCCTGGTTAACAACGTCCCTGTTGAAACCTACTTGCGCGGGGTTGTCCCCCATGAGATTGGCCTAGGCGCTCCTCAAGCCGCTATTGAGGCCCAAGCGGTTTTGGCTCGTACTTATGCCCTGCGAAACGTACGGCGCTTTGCCATTGATAACTATCAGCTCTGTGCCGATACTCAGTGTCAGGTTTACTGGGGGTTAGGAGGAGCGGCTGAGGCTTCAGATCGTGCGATCGCAGCTACCCGAAGCCAGGTGCTAACCTACCAGAACGAACTGATCGATGCTCTCTATTCCTCTACAACAGGAGGAGTCACTGCTCCCTTTAGCAGTGTCTGGAATGGCCCAGATCGTCCCTATCTGAGAACTGTACTGGACTCAGTACAAGGCACCTGGGACTTAGCCTTGCGCCCTTTAAACAACGAGCAAAACCTGCGGGCTTTTATCGCCCTGCAGCAAGGCTTTAACGAGGCGGAATGGGATACCTTCCGCTGGCAGTTCGATAGCCCTCTGGCCGAAATTACCCAGGACATCAAAACCTATTTGCAGCGGCGCAGAGATCCGATGGCTAACTTTAGCCGGGTCATCGGCATGAGCATTACCGAGCGGGCCTCTTCCGGTCGAGTTCAAGTGATAGAGGTGCAGACTGATTTGGGTCCCGTCAAACTGGTCAAGGACGAGATTGTTCGGGTTTTGTCTGCCCCTCGCAGTCTCCTGTTTTATATTGATCCGATCTACCAAGTGCCTCAGGCACCGCCAACTAACCCTGCTAATCCTGCTGGAGTTGCCTCTGTCCCAACAGCCACTCCAGCCCCACCGCAACTGACGGGCTATCGCTTTGTTGGGGGAGGACGGGGTCACGGCGTTGGCATGAGCCAGACAGGTGCCTATAACCTCGGGAATCTCGGCTGGTCGAGCGCTCAAATTTTGCAGTTCTACTACCCCGGAACAACCCTAAGACCCATGGGATCTGATCTTGTGCTTTGGCGTGACCCAGCAACGCCCTGATTGAGAGGCAATTAGGTAGTAAATTCCATCATCCGGGCCGAATTTACTAGGGAGGGTAGGCTAACAATAAACCGATACCCCGACTCTGATGTTCCCTGGACAGTGATGTTACCACCGTGGATTTCAGCGAGATGACGGCTGAGTAAGAGGCCCAATAGCTCTCGCGAATACTGAGGAGACTCCATTTGTGTCGGCTCCGCCTCCCTCCACATTTCCCCTGCTTGCTCACTGGGTAGGGTGGCCGTAATGCTGTGGGAGGTAGCAGCCTGACAGGTAAAAAGATCCCACAGGTTCAAGATGGGCTGGGGTAGCCCCTCTCCCAACCAAGGGTTTGAAAGCCAAATAGCCAGGTTTAGTCGATTATCACGCCGAGAGGCATGTAGTCGGACAACACTGCTTTCTCCTGCCATTTGAATCACGCTAAACATGAGGTGGTAGAGCAATGGCTTGACCTTACTCCTATCCAACACCCAGACTCTAGGCCCTGGTTCGACGGTTAGGGCTAACCGCTGTTCTCGCCTCTCCGCAATTTGTTCCAAGGTTTTAATCACCTGCTGCCCCAGCATTTCAACATCGACTGGGGTAGGAATCAGGTGGTGATAGGTTTCATCCATTGTCCCAAGTTCAATGACTTCTTCTACATGGGACATTAGAGTTTGACTGCTAGCTCGAATAATTTCGGTATATTCCCGTTGCTTGCTAGTTAAAGGACCGTAAATTTCGCGGCTTAGCATCCCGGCCATGCCAATAACTGAGGTCAATGGACTCCGTAATTCTTCAGTTAACTGACCAATTAAATTAAGCCGTACAGAGTCAATTAACGAGCGTAGGCCCAACTCACCTTGTTGATTGGAAGAGACGCCTTGGCTGGTAGACGAGGCTGGATTGGCTAGACGAATTTGTAGGGAAGTCCGCTCATATTCGCTAATACCCCAACGGGCAGTGAGTTCTAAAAAGGCAATCTCTTGTTCGGTGAAGCAATGAGGCGTTAGAGCCATCACAGCTAGCGTACCAATGCAGTGTCCTTGAGAAGTGACAAGCGGTACCCCAGCATAGGCACGAATGCCGTAGTTCTGCGCCAGTTGAGAATGCATCAAAGCCGAATGTTCGGTAATATCGTGCAGCACACAGGGCTGTTCACTGTCGATAACATGCACCCCAAAAGACTCGCTGAGCGGCAGCTGGCGAGATTTTGCTAGGGGATTCATCAGGCCTAATTGGGACAACCCAATTGCCGCTTTAAAAACTTCTAGGGCATCGCTGGCAACGCTAAGAACACAAATTGGCAATTTTAGGAATCGGGCTGCCATTTGAGTTGCTTCTTCAAAGACAGGAATGCTTTCTGATTCAAGCAATCCTAATCCCTCAAGTGCTTGTAAGCGCTGAGTCAAACGTTCGGCTGGCGAAGGCCCGTCTAAAGAACAGTAAAGGCGAGATTCAGGATACTTATCAACAGCATTATGAAGCGTGCTATAGGAAGATGAATGGTTCATTACTTTAAGCCGAACAGTCCATTCGTACCCCCATAGAGTTCCCGTGCCCTCTGCTATACCAACGAAGCCCCGTAAAGAAATATGGGAAAAAAGCGACTTTAATGAAGGCTTCTAGTTGGAAATACGGAGATTCACAGCAGAAAGTAGAGAGTTAAGGGCTGTCTTAGAGGTAAGGTTTTTTATTTGAGGTTAGCTATGAACCTTTCAAGCAACCCTAGATAAGCCCCTAATCACCGATGATTAAAATCGGTGAATTTAGGAGCAAAAAGCAATTTCTCCAGTAAAGAAGCTGCAATAAAGAGAGTTTCCTGAAAAGCCTTAAGGATGGTTAAGGTACTTCAGTCGTTTCGTAGGGAATGACATCTGGGTCTGCATCTACTGCATTTTCTAAAGTAGACCAGACTTCTTGCAAAAGAGGCTCTAGCCCTGCCCCCGTGACCGCAGAAATGATATAGACGTGCTGCTGGCTGACTTGCTCAAGCTGATTTGCGATCGCACGGGCTTCTTCTTCTAACAGAGCATCGGTTTTGTTTAGAGCCAAAATTTGAGGTCGATCGGCAAGTCCCCGACCGTATGCCGATAGCTCTTGTTGAATGGTTTGGTAGTGAACCACAGGATCTTCGGCAGTCGCATCCACTAGATGCAGCAGCAGCCGAGTTCGCTCAATGTGGCGCAAAAAGTCGTGCCCCAGCCCCAAGCCTTGGTGAGCCCCTTCAATTAAGCCAGGAATATCGGCAAAGACCGTGCCATCTCCTGTGGGCTTACGTACAACACCTAGGTTAGGAATCAAGGTTGTGAAGGGATAGTCAGCAATTTTGGGACGAGCCGCTGACAGAGCAGAAATGAGGGTGGATTTGCCTGCGTTGGGCAACCCAATAATACCGACCTCTGCTAACAGCTTTAGCTCTAGGCGCAGCTGCCGGACTTCTCCAGGCAATCCCGGTAGCGCTCGCTCAGGGGCTCGATTTCGGTTACTTAAAAAGTGAGCGTTGCCCAGCCCCCCTTTACCGCCTTGAGCGACACAAATTGTCTGACTCGGCTCAATCAAGTCGCCCAATAGCTCATTGGTTTCAGCATCATAAATGGCTGTACCCCGGGGAACCTCAATATAGAGGTCTTCCCCAGAGGCTCCTGTCCGGTTGCTAGGGCCGCCTCGCTGACCATCTCTGGCCTTGAACTGGCGGGCATACCGAAAGTCAAGCAGGGTTTGCAGGTTTTCCGCTGCGACTAAGTAAATCGAACCACCGCTACCGCCGTTGCCCCCCGAAGGACCTCCCGCGGGTACATACTTTTCACGGCGAAAGGCGGCAAGTCCATCCCCACCGTCTCCTGCTTTGACTTCAATTTCGGCTTGATCAATAAACTGCATTAGGGCTGCTTTTGCTGCTGCAACTGAATGAGGGCGGTTCGAATGCGTTCGGACAAGGCCGGATCGCTTTGGTGTGCTTCGGTGATGGTGTTGAAACGGCGCACAGTTAGGTTATTACCTTCTACGATCGTGCGCGCTCGATTGCAGTAGTTAACGACAATCTCTCGAACGTCATTGCGAATCTGTCGAGGGAGCTGATTGAGACTGCGAGTATTGGGGCAGGTCATATCGACCTGAGCGATATCGTAGTTAACCTGAGACAACAAGGTTTTAATTTGGTTTAGGGCTTCATTGCGCGGTCCGTCCATCTGGAGCACTGATACGGCATAGTTTTGCACCTCTTCCTGAGAGACATCCATGCCTTGGGCTAGTGCCTGCGCCACTCCTAAAGTCGGGAAAGGGCCTTTCTGCTGAATGACTACGCCCGAAACGTTTGTTAAAAGTGCCATCACACCTGCCAGCAGAATGGAATAGGTGTGCCCTCGGAAGGGACGGCGCGGCGACTGAGAAATGACCATACTCCAGTTCAAAAGTACTGATTTCAAATCTTTTATTTTAATATCCTCGATTTATTCTATGCGGGGTTAGTTCCTCAAGACAGAGGATCTTTAACTCTAGCGAAGTAACTGACTTATTTCGATCATTTTTGTTTGGAGTGCGGCTTGTTCCTCCATTCCTTGCTTGAGCCCAAACTCTAACTCCATTAGCAGTGGTAGAACCTGTTGAAGCCGTTGTAGAGACAGCATTCTTACTTCTTTTTGAAGAAAGAAGATGCGCTTAGGATTGCTGACCTCCGCTGCCTTAGCAATCGTCTGCTCGCTACGCTCTCCAGAATCCATCATCACCTTGATCCAAAGCCAGAGGCGAAATTGGCTCACCAAGGAGGCGACGATCCGCAGAGCAGGTTCGTTGCGGCTCAGCAGATCTGCAACTAGACCCAGTGCGTCCTCTGTTTTCCCTTCTCGAAGGGCCGTAGCCAGCTTTAAACTGCTCTGGCTGCTGACAGTCACCAGTTCAACTGCTACTTCAGGAGGTAGGGGTTGAGTAGGCGCATTCCAATACAAAGAGAGCTTGGCCAGTTCGTTGTAAAGCTGGCGGGTGTTGTTCCCGACGGCCTCAGCCAGAAGATCGGCGGTCTGGGGGGCCAGCACAAGCCCTAGCTCTTTAGCAGTGTCCTGCACTTGCCGCACCAGTTGATCGCTTTGCCAAGGGGGAATTGTGGCAAACTCACGGATTTCACCATGCTTTTGCAGCAGCTTAGTGAACTTTGCTCGACCATCAGGTTTGCTATTGCTGGTCAGCAACAGTACTGTGGTGTCAGGAATTTGGGGTAGGGTGCGCTCTAGCTCTGACAGCAGATTTTCGGGACAGCGCTGACCTAAGGGGGTATCCTCCACCCAGACTAGGCGCTTACCTAACCCAAAGGGAGGGGTCATGGCTTGATTCAGGGCTTGAATCAGGCCGTCGGCTTGGTCCCCGGAAATGCGATCGTAATTGAAGCTCACCCAGTCTGCATTAAGGGTGCGATCGCGCAGGGTTAGCACTGCTTTATTGAGTCGAAATTCGTCGTCTCCCCAATAGAAGTGAATAGACATATGAACGTGAAGGGTAAGAGGTGCGGGAGGCGGATCTAAGCGGATCTAATATGAAATCATCTAAATGGAACCAGCGGATAGGGACGGCTTTGTCATAGCCAGTATCAGCCCGTTGCCCTGTGCCCCTAAAATTGTAGGGTCTTCTTTTACCCGACAGGGGCGTTCCCATGCCTGCTTTGGTGCAGCATCCTATCTTAGAGCAGAGTTTTGCCGTGATTGACCAGGAAATTGGGGAGCATGGCCTCGATCCTGATGCCTATGCGGTCGTACGACGAGTGATCCACAGTACCGCCGATTTTGAGTTTAAGCAGCTAGTCCAGTTTAGTGAGGGTGCGATCGCACAGGGTATTGCAGCTCTACAGCAAGGATGTCCCTTAATTGTAGACGTGGGCATGGTGCGGCAGGGCATTCAGGGTATGGTGCAACGGACATTTGGCAATCCCATTTTGACCGCTGTGGATGCGGCAGAGACAGCAGAACCGGGGCAGACACGGACCGAGACGGGCATGGTGCGTTGCTGGCAGGCGCATCCGGAAGGTATCTTCGTGGTGGGGAATGCGCCGACGGCACTCCTGGGAATATGCGATCGCATTGCGACCAGTCCTCTAAAACCCGCTCTAGTCATTGGAGCTCCGGTAGGTTTTATTGCCGTAGAAGACTCTAAATCTCGGTTAGCGGAGTTACCTGTTGCCCAAATTCGAGTTGAGGGGCGCAAGGGGGGTTCGGGCGTTGCAGCTGCTATTGTCAATGCCCTATTGGTCCTAGCATGGGAGCGGCTGTGACGCGGGTTCACGTAGTGGGGATTGGGCTAGAGGGCAGTGTCGGTCTGCCTTCATCGGTATTAGCACGGGTACAACAGGCTGATCTCTTGGTGGGCAGTTCTCGACATCTCGCCTATTTTCCTGACTTTCCAGGCGAGACTTGGCCGATCACTGATTTTCAAACTGCCCTAGATAAGTTAAAAACTTGTCTTGCTGAGGAGTCCTGCCAAATTGTGGTGTTGACTTCCGGCGATCCTCTCTTCTTTGGGCTTGGACGGCTTTTGCTAGCAGAGCTACCACCCGAACAATTGACCTTTCACCCCCATATTAGCTCGGTGCAGCTCGCTTTCAGCCGCATCAAAGCCCCCTGGCAAAACGCTACTTTAGTCAGCGCCCACGGACGCTCTACAGAAACGCTAACGACTGCACTACGTCGGGGGGATGAGTTGATTGCAGTACTGACTGATGGCAAGCATACACCGCAGATGCTTGCCCGTCTGTTGCTCGATCTAGACCTACCGCTGGCCTACTGGGTGTGGGTCTGTGAAAACCTGGGTGGTGAAAGTGAGCAGATTCATCAGCTAACGCCCCAAGAGACCATCGGCTACACCTTTGCCCCGCTGAATGTGGTCATTTTTCAGCGAAGATCCCTTTCTACCCATACCAAAGTTGATCTAGATCCCCTTCCTCGCATAGGTCTGCCCGATTCTGCTTTTGCCAGTTTTGAGGATCGACCGGGCTTAATGACTAAGCGGGAGGTGCGCCTGCTGGTATTAGGAGAATTGGACTTAGCCCCCAAACAAACGATCTGGGATATTGGAGCAGGAACCGGATCGGTGAGCGTAGAGATGGGCCGATTAGTGCCCGATGCCGCCATCTACGCGGTCGAAAAAACAGCAATGGGATTTTCGCTGATCGAGCAAAACTGCCAACGCTTTGCTGTCAGCAATGTGGTGCCGATTCATGGAACTGCCCCTGCTGCGGTCACAGCGCTGCCTGCGCCAGATCGGGTATTTATCGGCGGGAGTGGTGGGCACTTGGATCCACTGCTCGATTTTTGTCAACAGCGCATGACTACAGGGGGCAAAGTCGTGCTGGCCCTAGCAACCCTAGAGCATCTCTGCCAGGTGATGCAGTGGCTAGGGCGGACAAACACAAAAGAGAAGACAGTACCTGCTTGGGAGGCTCGGTATCTCCAGGTTCAGCTCTCGCGTTCTGTCGGCATCGCAACCTTAACCCGCTGGCAGCCATTGAACCCTGTTACGCTGGTTGTCCTGACGCGTACAGGGCAATTCTGTTAGAGTCACCACTCCTCCTAGCTTCCTGTCTCCTGGCTTCACTGCGCATCAAAACTGTGCATCAAAATAGATGCCCTGCGCCAGTTTGGCCATATCCCCAGAGTAATCCCCCTGTCACCAGCAAAAGCACAATATCCACTAGTCCTGTAAGGGGTTGATCGGGTTTACCCGCTAACCAGCGAGGGCTGGTTTCAACGGGGATAACGAGTTTAAGGGTATCGACTAACGCCAGGGTAAAGATCCACCCAGCATGAAGCCCAGTGGCTAGGCCCAGAAGACCACCATCAGCCCATCTAACCAGAATCAGAACGGCTCCCATCAAGGTTAAACCAGGCAGTTGGGGAATCCCAGCAGGGCCATCCCACACTAGATGAAGCACGGCAAAGAGAAGACTTGCGATCGCATACCCTCCCCAAGGAGCTACTGTTCCGATCCAGCCATCAGCTAGGTGCAGTTGATTAACCACAAACCCCCGAAAAACAATTTCCTCGACCCAACTAATAACTAGGGCAAGGGCAAAGATAGGTGGCACTAGCTTAAGAAGAGCAGGGGTGTCTTTACTTCCAGGTGTCAAATTTGCAGCAGTGGAAAACCGAACCCAACCCAAGCTGCGTTTAAGAATTAAGAGAAGTCCAATTCCACCTAGACCTAAAATCACGCCTAAACTCATACTGCTTAGAAAAGATCGGTTCCAAGCAAGGCCATAAATCAGAAGAGAAGTTTTCTCTATGTAATGGGTATAAGCCCACAACAGCAAAGGTGCTAGCCAATAGAGCGATAATAGCAGCGGAATTTTTTGTTCAGAGGGAACGGGAAATTGCAGTTTCCATCGAGCCAGAAGAAATAAGCCGATGCCAATCGGTAACCACAGAACAAGCCAAACTGCAAAAAAAAGAGCCACTCTAATGACAGGAGAAACCTCCTGAAGAGTGGCCGCCATAATTTCAAAACTGGGAAAACTCACAAACGAAGTCCCATTGCACTAGCGGTTATGTCTTAAACAATAAATTCCCTGACCAGGAATTAGTCGTCGCCTTCGCCCCTATCGGGACCTAGCTTAACCAATTGGATGTGCTTGTAGCCCAGCTTAATCTCGAATTCATCACCTGGTTTCAAACCCATTTCTTGTGTATAGGTTGAACCAATGACAATTTGACCATTCTTGTGGACGCTGACCCGATAGGTGGGTTCGCGACCTCGACCATCCTTGCCGCTGTCGGGGCTAAGGCTAATGCCTCGGGCTGACAACAACGCATCGTAGAAATCGGTTAGGTTAACTCGAACCTGGCCATCCTTGGTCAGATTGTAGTAACCGCACTCTTTTGCCGTTTCACGTTTGGTCAAATCAGCGAGGTCTTTTACCTTTTGTAAAAGGGCTTTTCCAGTTAGGGGAGTCACTTTTTCTGCCATCTTGGGGGAAAATTCTCCATGTAAGCTGCTATTGAAGGGACAAATTTCTGCAAATCTGGAAGCAATTATCGAGCAACAAAAAGCGACCAATTTGAGCCGACAACCACAAAATTCTGATTAGCGTCTGATTTTCACAACTAATTATAATCAGGTTGTGAACCTCTGTCATCAAAAAAATCTGGCATTTTGAAATGCCTAATGCTACCTAAATTATCAATGGTTTACCTTCTAAAAGATTAGAAAATGTAATTTAATTTCAATGAAAAAGCTACAGAGACGAATCATAACATGAGCTATTTTCCCACTGTCAACCTAATATAGGCCACTGCTACTGATATCCCTAGCAGTGCTTTCTGTGCATTGGCAATTGTGGTTCTCAAAGTTGGAGCAACTCAATTGAAAGCTTATTTAGAGAGCCTATAAAACGACTTAGGGCCGCTGCGTTCTTCTTTTGAGGCAAAAAGAAACACCTCAAAACTTTGAATTTAGAAAGGATTTGGATGGATCCAACCGTTTCCAATTAGTTCTAACGGGTTGCTTGAAGCGGTATCAGCTGTTGGGGGGAAATGTTCCAGCTGAACTTTTAGCAGAGGTGGTTTTCCAAAGAATGACCTTGCCATTTGCTGAGAGGGTTAATTCTAGGCTCGCTGCCTATGCTAACCCTTATCCGTAAACTTCTCCCTGCCCACGGCTGTATTCTGCTGTAATCAACCCGTTATTCAGCAACACTTTGAGCGTGGGGGTGGGGGAATTTCTACTTCTAAAAATCTCGCCAGTTTCCTCTCTAAAAGAGGGCTAAATAAAAGGGGGAGCGGTTATCGCTCCCCCTTTCAAGCTCATAAGTTGGGTGTTTTAGCTGCCTTCACGGAGCTTTTCAAGAACACTTTGGTCCTCCATTGTGGAGGCATCTCCGGCGACGTCCTCACCGCTGGCTAGATTGCGCAAGAAGCGACGAATGATCTTACCCGAGCGAGTTTTGGGCAGGGCATCGGCAAAACGGATCTCACCTGGGCGTGCGATCGCACCAATCTCCTTCACCACATGTCGCTTAAGCTCCTCCTTCAGTTCATCGCTGGGTTTGTAGTGCCCCTCTAGGGTGACAAAGGCAAACACATCCTCGCCCTTAATCTCATCTTTGCGCCCTACAACAGCGGCTTCTGCCACAGCCGGATGGGAAACCAAAGCAGATTCGATTTCCATTGTGCCTAGGCGGTGTCCCGAGACACTAATCACGTCATCAACGCGCCCCATGACCCAGAAGTAGCCATCTTCGTCTTTACGGGCACCATCACCAGCGAAGTAGACGTACTGGCCGTCTTTAGGCGGAATATGCTCCCAGTAGGTACGGCGGTAGCGATCGTCATTCCCGTAGACAGTACGCATCATGCTGGGCCAGGGGTGCCGAATGACCAGATACCCCCCCTCGTTTTCGGCAACTGAGTTGCCCTCAAGATCCACAACATCGGCCAGAATTCCTGGGAACGGTCGCGTTGCCGAGCCAGGCTTAGTCGGAATAGCCCCCGGCAAGGGCGTCACCATAAAGCCCCCAGTCTCTGTTTGCCACCAAGTATCGACAATGGGGCAGCGACTACCCCCAATAACCTTGTGGTACCACATCCAAGCTTCTGGGTTGATGGGCTCACCTACGGTGCCCAACAGCCGCAGAGACGAGAGATCACGGGCATTGGGCTCTTGCTCGCCCATCTTGATAAAAGCTCGAATCGCGGTGGGAGCGGTGTAGAAGATATTGACGCCATATTTCTGGATCACATCCCAGAAACAGCCCGGATTTGAGGGCCGGGGCACTCCTTCATACATAACGCTGGTCGCGCCGTTGGAGAGTGGCCCGTACACGATATAGCTATGCCCTGTAATCCAGCCGACGTCAGCGGTACACCAGTAGACATCCGTGTCCTTAATATCAAAAGTCCACTGGAAGGTCATGTGGGTATAGAGGTTATAGCCACCCGTCGTATGGACAACCCCTTTGGGTTTCCCTGTTGTGCCGCTGGTGTAGAGGATGAACAGCATGTCCTCAGCATCCAGTTCTTCCGCTGGGCAATCGGCAGAAGCTCCCGCCTGGAGTTCATGCCACCAGTGGTCCCGTTCCGGCACCATAGAGACGTTTTCTTTTGTCCGTTGGACTACAAGCACGTTCTCTACGCTGGGCACCCCATTGTTCGCAAGGGCCTGATCAACAGCGGGTTTGAGCGCCACGACCTTGTCTTTGCGGAAGCCGCCATCAGCGGTAATCACTAGCTTCGCTTCGGCATCCAGGAGGCGATCCTTAAGGGCTTCAGCGCTGAAGCCGCCAAAAATGACGGTGTGGGGAGCGCCAATTCGGGCACAGGCCAACATGGCAATGGCTGCTTCGGGAACCATCGGCATGTAGATACCAACGCGATCGCCCTTTTTAATGCCCAAACTTTTGAGGACATTGGCGATTTGACAAACTTCCCGGTGTAGTTGGGCGTAGGTGAGGGTCCGAGAGTCACCGGGTTCCCCTTCCCAGATTAGGGCTGCTTTGTTTCGTCGCCAGGTCGTTAGGTGCCGATCCAAACAGTTGTAGGAGATATTGATTTTGCCGCCGACGAACCACTTAGCGAAGGGAGGCTGCCAGTCCAGCGTTGTATCCCACTTCTTAAACCAATGCAGTTCCTTTTCGGCCAGTTCCGCCCAAAACGTTGCGGGGTCTGCTGCTGCTTTTTGATACAGCGCTTCGTATTCTTCCTGACTCTTGATCTTAGCTTCCTGAACAAATTCGTCAGGCGGAGCAAACAGCCGCTCCTCTTTCAGAATGGATTCAATGGTGGGTTGAGTCATAGCAATTCGTCAGTCACGTGGGGCGAAAAAAGCTTTTGTAGTGAGAGTTACTTCCTTTGAAACCATACTTTTTTTAGGTCCTCTTTGAACATCAAATGCGGTTCTTTTAATGTTTATGTTATTCAGGAAAATGTCGAACCAGCTCAGGTTATAGAGGCTACCGATAAAGTCTCTAGGATACTTACAGTTTTGAACTATGGGGATCTTCCCCTCAGAGTCACGCTTTTCAGAGAAGCGTGACTCTGAGGCATCATTGTGCAACGGAGAGCGAGCAGACTGTAGGAAGCTATAGCCTGTAATATTTGAAACAGATGGGCTACTATGCTGATTAGTGCATATTCACAGACTCTTTGGGAATGGCTCTCGCCCACGCAATCCTAGTTTCCTTACTAGACTGTCCCTCTAGTGGTTACGACCTAGCTAAGCGCTTTGATCGCTCGGTCGGCTTTTTTTGGGATGCTAGTCATCAGCAGATCTATCGAGAACTGGCAAAGCTAGAGGGGGACGGCCACTTGACCGCTGAAAAGATTGATCAAGAGGGTCGTCCTAACAAGAAAATTTATGAGGTAACTCCCAAAGGGTATCAGTTTCTACAAGCCTGGATTATCCAACCCGTTGAGATTAGCCCGCTTAAAGACGATCTGCTAGTCAAACTCTTCGGTGGATATGTCGTGCCCAAAACAGTGATTTTAGAGGAGTTGGAGCAACACTTCCAACAGCATCAAGCCCGGTTAGGGGAATATCGGGCTATTCAAGCCACCTTTTTGGAACACGTTGGCCCTCTCTCCTTAAAAGCAGAATATCAATATCTCACTCTATTAAATGGCTTGAAATACGAGGAAGGCTGGCTGACCTGGTGTCAAGAAGCGATCGCACGACTGAAACAGATTAACGATCCCGGTTAATTTTAGTTGCTTTTCTAAGTGCCACCCGAGTTTCTCCCAGTGAAATGTCAACAATAAGGGTGATTTTAAGTAGGCTCACCTACCCCGTTGGCTGTTTAACGGGCTGCCGATACGGTGAGGTGTTTCTACAATCCCATGGGTTAGGAGCTTTCGGTGATGGTTGTTTTGGGCGTCATCCTGCTGATTGTAGGAATCATTCTTTTCTTTGTTCAGCGTGATCAGAAAATCCGGGCTAGAAGTCTTCGATTGGCTCGAAAGGTGACCACGACCGAGTTGCAATCTATGGCTACAGCAGTCGCAGATGAAATTGGCGGCGGTGACTGGCGCGACTATGTCAAATTGTGGGGTGATATCCATGTGGAGTCACCGCTGCTCTCAGAATTGAAACAACAGCCCTGTGTACACTACAGCTTCTCTGTGCTGCGGGAGTACGAGGAAACCATTAAGGAGAAAAATGAGGATGGGCAAACGGTGACCCGCGTTCAGCGTGGGTCAGAAACGCTAAGCAATCACAGTCAGTCTGTTCCCTTCTACTTAGTAGATCGAGATGGCAAGGTGTTGGTCAATCCTGAGGGAGCTGACATTGATACTGTGGAAATTGTCAATGACTTTCAACCAGGCGACCCAGCTGGGGGACTCTTGAGCTACGGGACGTTCAGACGTACTTTGAGCGTAGGTCTAGGAATCAGTAATCGGCGTACGCTTGGCTATCGCTATCAAGAATCGGTTCTTCCCTTAGGACGGCCAATTTTAGTGGTAGGAGAGGCGGGGGATCAAACTGGGACGGTTGCGATCGCAAAGCCCCTTGATGACAAACAACACTTCATTATTGGCCTAAAGCCAGATGATGCACTGGCCAAAGAAGCTGATCGCAACGCACAGTGGGCCTTGTGGGGCATGATTGGATCGCTGATTGGCGGAGTAGTCCTAACAATTCTGGGTCTGCTGAGTTAATTCCGAAATTTCACGGTTTCGCCCCAGCGATTGCCTTAAGAAGCTTCAAAGAAGTAGTTTTTCTTAAATTCTCAGGGTACGCTGGGTTCATCAGCGGTATCGCCAGGTCACTTCTAAATGAGATCGCAAAACTACCCTCTCATTCCTGCGCCCTGCTAACCATAGCTCCTTCCCTGACCTGCCGCATCTCCCGGCGCTATCTCGGCAAGCTTATGTCTACTGCCCCGACTGCTGTAGTGAATTCTGACTCTTCCGGCCAGCCAGGTTCCGAAAAAGTTTTAGATGAAATTCTAGGCGTTGCAATTTTTGATTTGAATGGGCTACCGCGAGAATATTTTGTCACACCAGAAAATAACAGCACAAACTGGGTACAAATTGTCTTTCAAGCGCTGGGGCTGAAATCTTTGCTGATGTCATCCCTAAAGCTTGAAAGCTTTCAGCACATCTCCATCTATCTCAATCAACAGACTGCTATTGTGGTGCGTACTAAAAATGCCTATGTAGCTCTTCTGCTTAAGGGCAAGCGCCATTTTCCCAGTGCCGAAGTGGCTGAGCGTTTTAGCCAGTGGGTACGACACTTTGAACAACAGACGCTCCGGCAAAACCCCCGCTTTAAACCCGCCTAACTACTAACGCCTACGTATCAGAGACCGGGTTTTTCTAAAGAGGCCCGGCTTCTTAATGCTGGAATGCTCTAGAGGGGATGGTTAGCCAGACAGGTATTTAGAATCGCTTGATCGTTAGCACTCAGCGTTGCAATGGGTTGAAAGCCTTCAATCTGTGCCGGTACGGCTATTCCCTGAGTAGCAGCGATGGGAGATTGGTCAGTGGTTAGCGCCAGGTCATAAGGATGACTGGTTTGGTCGTAGCTATCGACTACGGCTAGGTTGAGTTTGTTGTTGGCGACGCTGCCGTGGAAGCAATCGAATGAGGATGAGGGTTGGTAGAACGCGCCCACAATTCGGTTTTGGCGAATCTCAAAGAGAATGTACGTGCTGCCCAGCACATTGGCCTGAGCCGTTTCCCCGTAGAGATACTGTCCTTCTGCAAGAGGAGAGGTTTGAGCAGAAGCTGGCACAGCCCAAGCTAGCCCTCCCGAGAGCAGACTGCCACCTACAGTCATTCCTATGATCGACGGCTGAAGCGTTTTGAGAAGAGTCTGGAGATTTTGTAGAAAGGATGCAGCCCAGGGGGTGTCGGTCATCGGTATGCTGGTAGCGCGTCATTCTTTACTATCAAGCTCAACCAGGGAAATTCCAGTGATGACACCTTGATCCCAGTGTGATCTTTTGGAGAGTTTGTTGTGATTTGGATCAGGGGGAGAAAAAGGGAGGAGGCAGAGGCCTGAAGCGAGGGGATAGACACACGCAACATCGAGTCAGGCTGGGTAAAAGCGGTTTAGGTGAGATCACAACGTCAAGTCAAGCTATTTTAGAGCGAACGGCGGCCAAGCAGTTTGGCGAAGACGTGATTGACCTCTCTGTTGTGGAGCACTGGTGGAACCGGGACAAGCTCGTGCGATCGCATCGGCTATGCTCTATGCCCGCCCCCACTACCTGACCCAGTCTTGCCCCTTGCCGAATGTTTTGAAATTGGTCATGGCTGATATCGAACAGTTTGGCCTAGACTGTTTGGACGATCGGGCCACAGGAGATCTGGTTGCTTTCCGGTCGCTAGAACTGGCTGCTGCTATCGATCGCCTCAGAATCTTGCAAGTCTTGCTGCCCCAATGCCGAATCAGCATGGTTCTTCAAAGCGAACCGGAGGTATTCACGGGAACACGATCTAGCTGAGCTTGAGCGTTGGCAGCCCATTGGGGATTGCGCTGGGCGATGTAAAGGTTTTTGGCATGGCCCAACACGTTACGGGCATCGTCGTACCGACCCAATTGGATCAGCACTAGCCCTGCACTGTAGTAGGCATCAGCATAGTTTGGATTCAGCCCGGTGGCTGCCCGAAACTGATCGAGCGCAGGTTCGGCTTGACCCTGGTTAAACAGGGCGATACCCAGGTTGTAGTGGGCTTCGGGGTACTGATTGCGGACTGCTAAGGCTTTTTGCAGGACGGTGGCAGCTTGGGCGTACTGCTGCTGGCGCAGGTAAGTCAGACCCATTTGAAAGTAGGGTTCCGCGGCGTTGGGGGAAAGATCAGCGGCTTTTTGCAGGGTTGCGATCGCATCTTCTGCCCTTCCCTGAGCGCGATACACCATTCCCAAGTTGTAATAAGCATTGCCTAGATCCGGCTGAATCTGAATAGCCCGCTCTAGATAACTCTGGGCTTGGTCAACGTTGTTACCTTCGATCAAAGCGGCCCCTAAGTTGGCGTAGGCCATCGCGAATTGAGGATCAGCTTGAACTGCTTTCCAAAAAGCATCTGCGGCTTCTTGCAGTTTGCCTTGCTGGCGCAAGCCCAAGCCCATGTTGTAGTGTGCCGCTGCCAGCGTGGGATCCAGAGTCGCTGCCTGCTGAAAAGCGCTCATCGCTGCCGCCATCTGCCCCTGTTGAATCAGGCTTAACCCCCGATTTAGTTCAGTTTCAGCGGCTGTTGCATTGGCGGTCGGCGGTAATGTTTGAATTTGGGCCGACAACTGTTGAGGCGCATATCCGCTGGAAACACCCCAAATGGCTGCTCCAATTAAACCAACTGTTAGCCAGTGACGGGAAAAAATCTGGTGCCAGTGCTTCTGACTCATCATGATGAAAGCGTTGTCAGGAAAAGAATCGAGGTCAGGTACCCAATTCTACGTCCTGATCAAAAAATTGCATCACTGCATCGCTCACCACTAGCAAATCCTTTGCTGGTAGAACTTGCCTAGCCCCTTCCTGCCGCTTGCCCTTTACCAATGAACCTGTTGGGTGGCAGAAACCAGGGTTGGATGAAACCACCAAAATCCGAGCACAAATAGCGTAATTCCTAGATACGAGGGCCGCACAAACTCCTGCCACTTTAACTGCTGCTTGCCCTGCAAAAGCGCCCAAAAAGGAATAATCGAAGTGCGCGCTTTGACCGCTTCAAATGCCTCGCCATAGCGGGCAGCCCAGCGGCGATCTCCATGCCATACCGCAAACAGGTGGTGAGCCATCAGCCCTAGTGAGGTCACCAGGGTAAAGGTTGTCCCCAGCCAAAGGGTATGGGCCACGCACCAAATGAGTTGACCAACCATCTGAGGATGGCGGCAAATTCGAATAATTCCCGTTTCGTAAAGGTGGACTTGGGGTTTTTCGATGGCGGCAATTTCTAGCAGGTTGAACGTCGCTGGGTAAAGAAAGAAAAACGACACGGCTGACAAGCCCCACACCAGGGACTGCATACCTGCCACGCCCTGCACATTCCAGAGGCGCAAACCGTCGTAGCGGTGATTGATGAAGTAGATAATCAGCGTGACTGCAAAGGGAATGCTAACCAGCGCGAACAGGACTCGATAAAGCCTAGGGCCAATGAGGGCTTCTCCCCGAGGACGCAGCGCTGCCAAACCACTGTGTGCGATCGCAAAGCCAATCAACAGAGCCAGCATCACCCAATGACTGGAGGTTAACCAGGTTACTTCAGGCATCGCCAACGACTATCCCTTACGCAAAAGAAACTCTAACGTTATGTTACATGGTGAGGCCCACCCAAGCGGCTCTGACTAAGCGCTGGTGGCTTGCAATAGGAGGCCCAGTGCGATCGCAATTGCAGCGCCCAGTACGGTATTAATCACGTTCACCAGTTCGTTGGTCAGCCAATCCCATTGGGACTGCAAGGTTGCCCCAATGACACTTTCTAAGTTGGTGGCAATAAAAGCGGCCACTAGGCACAGGAGCACGAAAAGCGGCGAAATCAATCCCAAGGCCCAGCCTAGCAGTGCGATCGCGCCTGAGGCGGCAACTCCTGCCAATGTCCCCTCCAGGCTCACAGCCCCCTCTGTGCCGGGGGGAACAGATTTTAGGGTGGTGATCAAAAAGGTGTGTTTGCCATAGGCTTTGCCCACCTCAGAAGCAGTTGTATCGGCTAGTTTGGTGCTGAAACTTGCAACATAGCCTAACCTCAGCAGATCAATCCAAACGCCCCCGTCACTATTCCAGTAACTGAGCCAAAGGATGCCCAAGGCACAGAGGGTTCCTGCCAGAGCCGAACCCCAAACGTTTTCAGGGCCTCTCATGCCAGAGCGTTTTTCAGCAATTCCTGCGGCCTCTTTACGAGCCATACCAATGCGGGTCACGGCTGAACCTACCAAGAAGTAGACCATTACAACAGCATAGCCGCGCCAACCCAAGCATCCCCAGACCAACACTCCCAGGATCCAGGCATGAAGATAACCAGCCGGAGTCAAGAGCTTTTTGGGCAACAACCAGGCAACTCCTAACAGGACTGTATTCAGCAGGACTGCAGTAAACCAAGGGTTCCAGGTAGAAAGCATAGGCCAAACCAGCATCAGGATGACTCCATCCTAATGCTACGCCCGAATCACCTCTGGGCAAGTCCCCTGCTAATACCGCTTCTGAATATGGAGGCAGTTGCGGTGGTCAGACGTGCGTTGATAGGTCAAGACGTCGGCTACTGTACGCATGATTTTTAAACCGCGTCCCCCTTCAGACTCCGATGTCGTTGTTGCCATTTTGCGCTTTAAGACTGTTTCAAGGTCAAAGCCAGGGCCTTGATCCCAAATTTGAATATCAATGGCTTGCGGTGAGAGAACTACCTTGATCTGAATGGGGGTTTCTGCGGGTAAGCCTTCATGCGCATGGCGCAGAGCGTTGGTAAATCCCTCAATTAAGGCCAACTGACACTGCAACCAAACCTGGTGAGGTACAGGAGTTTGTTGAAACTGGTCGAACCAGGCTAGCACCTGCTTCAACGCCTCACGCTTGGTCGTTGTTTGAATGTAGCTTTCTTGAAGAGTAGCCAATGGGTAATGACTTACAGAAACTACCGCCTACCATGTCCCAACTTTAACACCGGATTTGGCGTGAGTCATGGGGTAAGAAGGTAGATGCAAAACCCAGCGGTATCCCAGGCTATAGCGCTAAGACTTCATAGCACTAAGGCTTGCGATCGCGATTTTCCCAGCGGAACAATCCTATGACCAGTCCTACAATACCAAGTTGCAGTAAAAAATTGGGTAACGCCGCTCCCACATCTCTTCCAGCGGCCAATTGTGTTAAGAAGACAAAAGCCCCAATTCCACCTGAAGCTCCTACTGCCCCGTAGACAAATTTTCGCAGTCCTTTATAAGGAGCCTTAGCCTCGGCCCTCAAACGCGCGTACTTTTCGGCGTCCATGCCCTTAGGCAAGCGGCTTTTTGAAGAAAGGGGCTCACTCATGTCATTCCAGGTAGGGTTAACGGCTAGCTTATCCATTCTTACCGAAAGAAGCCATTTGAACCCACTGGTGTTGCTTGGCGGGAGACACGTCTTTTTTCTTAACTGGGAGGTCTCTCTTCCGATTTGGGCCTTCGAACCTTCTGCCCGCGATAAATCATTTCAGACTCACACTGGGGTGTCACTGAGGGTGCCGAATGCGATCGCTGCCAAGGATGTCCTCGGTAAGTTCCCTTAATAGCGCGAGGTTGGCTATCAGTTCTTTGACTGAGGGAATCCTGCGAATTGTAAGGGATGCCCCGATACATGAGGTCTTTGTCAGTGGTCAGACTGGCCTCCGACTGAGAAGTGGTCCCTGGCTTAAGTTGAGTTTCCTCTTTGGAGACAGTCTCTTCCTCCAATTGGTTAAATACTGACAGCCTTTGCAAACCCAAAAACGTTAGAAGCATTCCCCCTGTCAAAATCGGCCATGGTGTCTCTAGCAATCCCACTACCGCTAGGGAAAACGTTAGAAAGGTACCAATTGCGATCGCCAAAAGTGCTAGCAACTCCACGTATATGCCTCCCCGATATGAGACAGCCATTATCCATAGCTTCACAGTACTGAAGTTGATTTATATTTTCACAGTTTTTTGAATAGCGCTGGAGTCACTGGTTAGGAAACCATCAACTTTTGAAGCATCGCAGTTGAAATTAACCGAGGGAGTTCAACCCTTCTTTCTGCCATTTTCCCTTCTGGTCGTGGACTGGCAAGGCTAATGAGAGCCTGTGAAGCGCTTTGTGTCCAAAAAGCTGCTGCACCAAGATTGCTATAGCCCCTCAGGCATGCTCTCAGTAGCACTCTGCTCGTAATAAACCCGTCATAACAATGTATGTTTTGGCTATGTTAGTTCGTCTGTCTATCGGAAGCAGACATTAGTTCAAACGTAAAAATCGATCCTACAGGGCAAGCATCCTCAACATAAATTCTTCCTTGGTGAGCTTCAACCACCATCTTGCAAAAGGCTAGCCCTAGCCCGATCTGTCGAACGTTAAAGACTTTTTTACCGATCTCGTACTTCTGAAAGATGGCTTGCTTCGCCTCAGCCGGGACGCCTCTACCCTGGTCGATGACTTGAATAACAGTCTTGCCTGCTGAGTTTAGGCTAGCTCTAATAGTAATCTGACCCTTTAAAGGCGAAAACTTGATGGCATTGGAGAGGAGATTTTCAATAACCCGCCGAATGAGAACTGGATCAACTAGCAGCACTAGTTCGGGATTAAAATAATCCTCAATTATAGTAATGCCATAACGTTCGGCTTTGGCTTTGAATCCCCTACTGGACTGACAAGCCTAAGCTGTGCATTGTCATTGCGAGCAGAGCGCTGGCGCAGCTATGCCCGTAGGGCTATAGCAATCTCGGTGTAGTAGATCTTAGACGGGGATTGCTTCGCAGGCTCGCAATGACACAGACTTAATGCCTTCTTTTAAGCTTGTCAGTCCACTACAGGCTTCTGACAAAAGATCCTTAACAGCAACTCTTTCTAAATTTAGGCTTAGCTTGCCCGACTCAATTCTCGAAATAGTTAAAAGATCTTCGATCAGAGCATTGAGATAGTTAAGTTCTTGCTCAATTCGACTAACGTTTTTAACTTGGTAAGTAGACAACTCTGTCTCTGTCAGGACTTCACATCCCAGCATGGCCGCTGACAACGGGTTTCTTAAATCATGAACAATCATGCTGCTCATGTCTTCGCGCATTTGTAGGACCGTATCTAAATGCTCTAATGCAGCCCTGAGGTCGTGCTGGGTGTTCATTAGCTCATCGTGCTGCTTTTTAAGGCGCAACATGGAATGAACTCTGGCCCTAATCTCTAGCTCGTTAACTGGCTTACCAATGAAGTCTTCGGCACCAGCTCGCAAGCATTCTGCTAGAGTTTGCTTAGAGCTAAAGGCGGTGACAATAATGACGGGAATGTGTTGCCAATTAGGATGCTCTTTAATTTGCCGACAGACTTCATAGCCATTAATTTCAGGCATTAAAATGTCAAGTAGAATAATATCTGGAGTGTTGTTCTTCAGATAACTAAACACCTCGGGTCCGCTCGATACTTGATCGATCAGTGTCTCTTGAACCAGATTTTGTAGAGCCCGCTCTAGCATTAACCGAACGATTCGACTGTCATCAGCAATGAGAATCCTTGCAGATAGAATTTTGGTAGATGGCCCAATATCAGCTGGCTCATAGGATGTACTACCCATTCGTTTTTGTCTCCTAGGGTTCACCGGCTTAACGCTTTTCGATGATCGGGTTACCTTGGATCAAGGTAATACTGTGCTAAGTCTCATCAATGCCCTGAGCAATAGACTGCACAACAGAATTTGACACTCTGGCAACAAACCTTAAAACCCCTTTTGTCTATAAGATAGAGAGTTGCATTGTTTATAGAACGCAACAGACCTGCCTTGGGAACCGGGTCCCCGATAAGTCCCACTGATAGGAGCAGAGCCCACCGAGAGATTGAGAGAGAGTGCTGTGAATAGCTTTAATGCCAAAACGACCTTAACCGTTGCCGAGAAGACGTACACCGTTTACAGCCTGCCGGAAGCTGCTAAAACTCTGGGCGACGTGAGCCGCTTGCCCTACTCCCTCAAGGTGCTGCTGGAAAACCTGCTGCGCTACGAGGATGGCCGCACTGTTAGTGCAGATGATGTGCGTGCGATCGCAGCTTGGCTTCAAACCAAAACTAGCGATCGCGAGATCGCTTATCGTCCGGCACGGGTACTCATGCAGGACTTTACTGGGGTGCCAGCCGTTGTCGATCTGGCTGCGATGCGAGATGCGATCGTCAACCTAGGCGGCGACCCTGACAAAATTAACCCGCTCTCTCCAGTAGATCTGGTAATTGACCACTCAGTGATGGTCGATTCTTTTGGCAGCAACACCGCCTTTGGCGCAAACGTTGACCTTGAGTTTCAGCGCAACAATGAGCGCTACGCCTTTTTGCGCTGGGGCCAAAAAGCTTTTGACAACTTCCGTGTAGTTCCCCCCGGCACCGGGATTTGCCACCAGGTGAACTTGGAGTACTTAGCCCAAGTGGTTTGGACCAAGGATGAAAACGGTGAAACCGTTGCTTACCCCGACACCTTAGTCGGCACCGACAGCCATACCACGATGGTCAATGGCCTCTCTGTGCTGGGCTGGGGTGTAGGCGGTATTGAGGCGGAAGCCGCGATGCTAGGTCAGCCGATTTCCATGCTGATCCCTGAAGTGGTGGGCTTTAAGCTCACAGGACAACTTCCTGACGGGGCTACCGCAACCGATCTTGTGCTGACTGTGGTGCAAATGCTGCGGCAGAAAGGGGTGGTGGGCAAGTTCGTTGAGTTTTACGGCGAGGGCCTGTCTCATCTGACCTTGGCTGACCGTGCCACCATCAGCAACATGGCTCCTGAATACGGTGCAACCTGCGGCTTCTTCCCCATTGATGAAGAAACCATTCACTACTTAGAGTTCTCCGGTCGCGATCCCGAACGGGTAGCGTTGGTAGAAGCTTACGCCAAGGCGCAAGGACTCTGGCGCTACGCTGATAGCCCCGACCCAATCTTCACCGACGCGCTAGAGTTGGATCTCTCTACCGTTGAGCCTTCTTTGGCTGGGCCAAAGCGGCCTCAAGATCGGGTGTTGCTCTCAGATTTGGCCGCTCAGTTTAGAGAGAAAGATTTCACAGCTTTCAGCGGCCTGCCCTACGCTGAGAAGCGTTCGGCGGCAGTGCCCGGCCAATCTTACGACTTAACCGACGGGGCAGTGGTGATCGCAGCGATCACGAGCTGCACCAATACTTCCAACCCTTCAGTCATGATTGGGGCAGGGCTAGTTGCTCGCAAAGCCCGCGAGAAGGGTCTCACCGTCAAGCCTTGGGTGAAGACCTCCCTCGCGCCCGGTAGCCAAGTTGTTTCCGACTACCTCAATAAGGCTGGATTACAGAGCGATCTAGATGCACTGGGCTTCAATCTGGTGGGCTACGGCTGCACTACCTGTATTGGCAACTCTGGGCCACTACCTGAACCGATTGTCAGCGCCATTAATGAGAAAGACTTGGTCGTGGGGGCAGTGCTTTCGGGCAACCGCAACTTTGAAGGCCGAGTGAGTCCTCATACAAAGGCAAACTACCTAGCTTCCCCGCCGCTGGTGGTGGCATATGCGATCGCAGGTAGCCTTGCCATTGATTTGAAAAACGACCCCATCGGGCAAGATCCTGGCGGCAATCCTGTCTATCTAAAAGACATTTGGCCCTCTACGGAAGAGGTTAAGGCGGTGATGGCGGACGCGCTCACTCCTGACATGTTCCGCAGCCGTTATGGCAACGTGTTTGTGGGTACGGAAGCTTGGCAGCAGATCGACACCGCAGCAGGCAAGACCTATGGTTGGGACAACTCCAGCACCTACGTGCAAAACCCACCCTACTTTGAGGGCATGAGCCCCGAGGTGAATGGCCACAGCTTTGCTGACGTCAAGGGTGCTCGTCCTTTGGCAATTCTGGGTGACAGCATCACTACCGACCACATCTCTCCTGCCGGATCGATTAAGACCGACAGCCCCGCTGGTTCTTACCTCGTGGGTAATAATGTCACGCCTGTCGATTTCAACTCCTATGGGTCACGTCGCGGCAATCACGAGGTAATGATGCGTGGCACCTTTGCCAACATCCGTCTGAAAAACGAGATGGTGCCCGGTTCCTCTGGTGGTGTGACTAAGTACATGCCCGAAGGCATTGAGATGTCAATCTACGATGCCTCAGTGAAGTACCAGGCTGAGGGCACTCCTCTGGTTGTGATTGCGGGCAAGGAGTACGGCACCGGGTCTTCCCGTGACTGGGCTGCTAAAGGCACCCGTTTGCTAGGGGTCAAGGCCGTAGTTGCTGAAAGCTTTGAGCGGATTCACCGCTCTAACTTAGTCGGCATGGGTCTCCTGCCGCTCCAGTTGCAAGAGGGTACTAACCGTCAAACTCTAGGATTAGACGGTACAGAAACCTTTGATCTCGTCGGGCTTAGTGGTGGTATTCAGCCCCGTATGACGGTGACGCTGGTGATTCATCGCGCTAATGGCAGCACTGAGGAAGTTCCCCTGCTTTGCCGTATTGACACCCTGGATGAGGTCGAGTATTACCGCAACGGCGGCATCCTCCACTACGTGCTGCGTCAGTTGTTAGCAGCGTAGTTCACACTTTATTAGTGGTTAGCTTGGGTGCGTTAGTCTGAAGGACTAATGCACCCATTTTTGTCGGAATGGTTTGGCTCTGTCCTCTTACCCAAGCCATTACGCCCTTAGCTGGTTAATCCTCCAAAGGGCTAAAGATAACTAGAAAGTGGGCGTGGGGGATAAGCTGTCGCAGACGATAAAGGTGTCCGTCGGCATCGGAGCGAGAGCGAAAGCGAGCAACAGTAATGCGCTGCATCTTGGGAAGAAGTCGAACAATAGCCCAATGGCACAAGCGATCGCGGTAAGTCAGCCCAGGACGAACTGACGATGAACCCTGAGTTTCAACGTTGTATGGCATGATTTGTTTAATCCGAAAGGAGTTAGGCGTTAGTGAGTCTCTTGGCGGGGAAGCACTAACGCCTTTTCAATCCTGATTAAACGGCAGGTTTTCGGGTTTGTCAATTCTTAGCGCAAGCGTTGCGTTAAGTTTTAGCGGTAAATTCCTTGAATGATGGATCTTAAAGCCTTGAGAGAGCGGGCAGGGCTTAGAACAGTAGATGTGGCTAGTGCGTTGAAATGTGCAGAGTCTTCGGTGCGTAACTGGGAAACAGGGCGCACTACACCCAAAATGGAGGTTTGGCAGGTATTCAAGCTGCTAGAGGTGTATCAGTGTACGCGAGAAGAACTAGTACAGGCAGTTAAGGCATCTACACTGCCTACAACATGAGAGATGGGGATGGAGGTAGGTTCGCAGTGTAGTGGACTGACAAGCCTAAAAGTATGCATTGTGTAGGCTGGGTTGAGCAACGCGAAACCCAGCGCTAGTCTGACTTGTTGGGTTTCGCCAAGGCTCAACCTACAGCTTTGGCCTTGTCAGTCCAGTAGTGGACTGACAAGACTAAAGCTGTGCATTGTCATTGCGAGCAGAGCGCTGACGCAGTTATGCCCGTAGGGCTATAGCAATCTCCGCCCAAGATCTGCTGCACCGAGATTGCTTCGCTCTGCTCGCAATGACAATGCACACCTCTAGCCTTGTCGATCCAGTAGGTTGGGTTGAGCTCAGCCTTGCGAAAACCCGACATCAACCCGACATCAACGGCTCTGCCGCTTCGGGGCAGCAGCAGCTCAGGAAAGGTTTCTTAGATGGAACCCGGAAGCGGGGCAGGGTATTGTTCTGTCTGTCTTCTCCAAAAAATCTCATTTTGTTGCTATTGAAT
>DATNQF010000154.1:0-3297 GCA_036702855.1 Trichocoleus sp.
TGCCCCAAGCCACCTTTGTTGTGATCTTCGACGTTCAAATAGACGAGAACTCACCCAAGGTAGCCCACCCATCTCCCCTTCCAAAAAGCACCCAGCAGCAAGACTCAGAGCAACTGCAAAAAAGACACCGTTAACGAGCAAGCTGGCTTCCATAGGCAAAATTTATTCTGTATCTCAGAATACTTTTCTGGTTGAATTAGTTTAAATGTGACAGAATTCTGACAAAGCAAATATACCTATTCCAAATCCAAAGAACGGGTTTGTTGCATTTAAGGGAGGTCAGGCTAACTCGATGGGTTATTTGGGATATCGCTCGAAAAAGGTCTCTGGACAAGTGCCCCGTGGCGCTTTGGTAGCTTTTAGTCAGGGGGTGTTGCGCTTACATCGTCGCTCCCCCTACCAGCCTCAATTCAACCTTCAAGCGATCTTGACCTCGTACCTCTGTAGCTTCATTGGAATTGCAGCGCTGGCGTATTTGACCACCGGAACGGGGTATCCGCTGATCGCTGCCCCTTTTGGTGCAACCGCTGTGTTGGTCTTTGCCGTGCCCGATAGCCCCTTAGCCCAACCCCGCAACGTTATCGGTGGTAATCTGATGGGAGCCTTGATCTCTGTAGCCTTGGTGAGCTGGTTTGGCACCGAACCCTGGGTGATGGCTCTAGCCGTTGCGACCACCATCAAAGCCATGCAGCTAACCCACACAGTGCATCCCCCAGGAGGCGCAGTGGCCCTTGTGGGCGTCATGAGTAGTGCAACTCCAAGTTTTGTCGTGGCTCCTGTGCTAATCGGCTCTGTCCTGCTAGTGCTCTGTACCGTTATCTTCAGCCGTTGGATTCCCGGACGCCCCTACCCTAAGCACTGGATATAGAAAGAGTGGGGATGGTGACCTAAAAAGCACAGAGAAATTGTGTGAAGAAATAAGCTCAGAAAACCCAGTGCGAACACCCTGCGCCATGAATAAGCGAGGGAACTGGCGGCTCCATATATAGAGTATGGAGCCTCAAGAATACGCATAAATTTACTAGATGTGGCCTGATAAATGAGATACCCTTAGGTGCAGCTTGCGACCTGAACCGGGGAATTTTGCCCTGGTTGAGACTCGCAAGAAGCAGTAAATTTGTACTGGGAGGGTTGCTCAGCCCATGTCCTTTGTTGGCCTGCATATTCACAGCGATTACAGCTTGCTCGACGGAGCCAGCCAATTGCCCGACCTAGTTGACCGGGCAGTGGAGTTGGGGATGCCTGCGATCGCACTGACCGATCACGGTGTCATGTACGGCGCGATCGAGTTAATCAAGGTTTGCAAAGGCAAGGGCGTTAAGCCCATCATCGGTAACGAGATGTACGTCATCAACGGCGACATCGAAAAGCAGCAGCGCCGCCCCCGCTACCATCAGGTAGTGCTGGCCAAAAACACCCAGGGTTATAAGAACCTGGTCAAGCTAACCACGATTTCCCACCTCAAGGGTGTGCAGGGCAAGGGTATTTTTTCGCGTCCCTGTATTAATAAGGATCTGCTGGAGCAGTACCACGAGGGGCTGATTGTCACCAGTGCGTGTCTGGGCGGCGAAGTTCCCCAGGCCATTCTGCAAAATCGGCCTGACGTCGCCCGCAAAGTAGCCCAGTGGTACAAAGACCTCTTTGGCGACGACTATTACTTAGAGATTCAGGATCACGGCTCGCCCGAAGATCGGGTCGTAAATATCGAAGTTGTCAAAATTGCCCGAGAGCTAGACATCAAAATCGTCTGCACCAACGACTCCCACTACATCTCCTGCAACGATGTCGAGGCTCACGACGCACTGCTCTGTATCCAAACGGGTAAGCTGATTACCGAGGATAAGCGCCTGCGCTACAGCGGTACCGAATATCTCAAGTCTGCCGACGAGATGCGGATGTTGTTCCGCGACCACCTGCCCGACGAGGTGATCGAAGAGTCGATTCAAAACACCTTAGAAGTGGCCGAAAAGGTTGAAGACTACGACGGCATTCTGGGCCAACCCCGCATTCCCGACTTTCCAGTGCCCGATGGCCACACTGGGGAAACTTACATGGCCGAGGTCGCCCGGAAGGGTTTGGTTCAGCGCTTCAAGGTGAGCCAGTACGATGAGATTTCTCAGGAGTATCGCGATCGGCTCGAATACGAGATCGAGATGATGATCCAGATGGGGTTCCCCACTTACTTCCTGGTGGTTTGGGACTATATCCGGTTTGCGCGGGAGCGCAACATTCCAGTGGGGCCAGGGCGGGGGTCAGCAGCAGGGTCGCTGGTAGCCTACGCGATGGGGATCACCAACATTGATCCGGTGCACCACGGACTCTTGTTCGAGCGCTTCTTGAACCCTGAGCGCAAGTCGATGCCGGATATTGACACCGACTTTTGCATTGATCGACGCGACGAGGTGATCCAGTACGTCACTGAGAAGTACGGGCGAGAGCGAGTAGCCCAGATCATCACCTACAACCGCATGACCTCCCGCGCGGTACTCAAAGATGTGGCACGGGTGCTCGACATTCCCTATGGTGAGTCGGATGGGATGACCAAGCGCATTCCCGTCATGCGCGGCAAGCCTGCCAAGCTGAAGGTGATGATTTCAGATGAAACGCCCGACCCCGAATTTAAGGCCAAGTACGACGAGGGCGGCGTAGTCCCCGGTACCCAAGTTACCTACCGCCGCTGGATCGACATGGCGATGCGGATTGAGGGCACCAACAAGAGCGTTGGCATCCACGCAGCAGGAGTCGTGATTTCGGCTCAGCCACTTGATGAGATCGTGCCGTTGCAGCTCAACAAAGACAACGACGGTGTGGTCACCCAGTACTCGATGGAAGAGATCGAGGCGATGGGCCTGCTGAAGATGGACTTCCTGGGTCTAAAAAACCTGACCATGATCCAAAAAGCAGTGGATCTTATTGAGTCGGGCAAGGGTGAAAAGATCGACCTAGATAATCTGCCGATGGACGATCCAGCCACTTTCAAACTGCTGGAGCGAGGGGATTTGGGCGGCATCTTCCAGCTTGAGTCGTCAGGGATGCGCCAGATCGTGCGGGATCTTAAGCCCTCCGGTCTAGAGGACATTTCGTCAGTACTGGCCCTCTACCGACCGGGACCGCTCGATGCTGGCCTCATTCCCAAGTTCATCAACCGCAAACATGGTCAGGAGAAAATTGACTACCCCCACGATATTCTCAAGCCCATTCTGAATGAGACCTACGGCATCATGGTCTACCAGGAGCAGATCATGAAAATTGCCCAGGATATGGGCGGCTACTCTCTCGGCCAAGCCGACCTGCTGC
>DATNQF010000173.1:0-11937 GCA_036702855.1 Trichocoleus sp.
ATAAACAGCTTTTCTCCAGTGCCCGTTAGAGTGACCGACCAGGAAATCCAACGGTAGCTGTCGTCGCAGCAATGACAGCGGTTCTCGAACTGCACAGTAGGGGCTCCAGTAGCCAAACGATACAGCGCCTCTTGGGTGGCCTTTCTATCCTCAGGATGCACAATGTCAACTAAAGGCTCTCCCACTAGGGCACCTTCTGGGTAACTCAAAAGAGTCTCAAACCGAGCATTAACTCGCTGAACCAGCCCCTCGGAACTCGCTATGCAAAATAGGTCAAGGGACAACTCAAAAAAGTGGGCTAACTCTTCTTCGGTTTGGTGCCGTTTCACAACTGCTGCCAGAATGTCGGCCACGCTCTGCATTAGGGTAATTTCTGCTTCGCTAAAGTCACGTTGCTCATGAACGTGGACACTCAAAATGCCGTAGGGGCCGTTTTTGCCTTGGATTAACGTACTCACCCCACTAACAATGTTCAGGTTATGCAGAAATGGTGTGTCGCTAAAGCGGGTTTCCAGCCGCAAATCCCTTACAGCAATCGGCTGGTGATGAGCAAGCGTGTAGCCATATTGTGATCGCTGGTCGGCTCGCACGGTGGCCTGCCGAATCCAGTTCTGGGGCCAGCCCACACCTGCCCGAAGCAGCAGCGCTGCCCGGTTGGGCAGCAGCTCTAGAACGCCGCAAAACTTCAGGTCGAGAGTCTGGGCCACACGCTGAGTGACCTCATCTAGCAAAGGATTTAAATCGGTGGCTTGTAGCGCTTTCTGAGCGAGCGAAGCAAGCAGCTCTGTTGCTTGGCTATGCCACAGTAAATGAGCCTCTTGCTGCCGATGAGCCTGTAGTTCCTGATGAGATTGTCGGTAACGTGCGGCTTGCTGAAGTGCGATCGCAATGTGATCAGCCACCCGTTGCACCAAACTCACCTCAAAAGGATTCCAAGCGCGTGGCCCAGCACATTCCTGAAGAATCAGCAGGCCCCAGAGGTGATCGTTCCAGAGAATAGGAACCACGACGAGTGCCTGAACTTGAAGCCTTCTTAGCAAATCCAGATGACAAGGGGAAAAACCACTCGCCAACACATCATTCGTTACTTGAATGTGCCCCTGGCGATAAGCTTCCAACCGATGTTCCGCAAAGTGAGGATCGGTTATCTCTTGGCCAAGCAGTCCATCCCATCCCGGCGAAACGGCCTCAGCCACGACTTGTCCGCTCCAATCAGCCTGAAACTGGTAGATCAGTACCCGATCAGCTTTAGAGAACTGGTGCAGTTCGATCACCACCTCTTGCAGAGGAACCTCCAGTTGGAAGGAGCCATGAAGATGAGTTGTAATCGTTTCCAAAAGGGTTCCAGCAGCAATGCGCTGCTTCAATTCAGCCGTGGGGGACGCCAGATGCTCCTGGGTAGAGTGAAGCAGGGCTGATTCTGGCTGGGCAGCCCCAACTGTTGGCGATTGAGCGGCTGATTGGGAGGATTGAACGGTCTGAATGAATGCCTGAAGCAGCCGATCTTGAGTCAGCAGCCCCACCAAGTGCTGCGCTTGATCTACAACAGGCAGCACACTCACCCGCTGCTGACGAAACCACTGTCCTAGTAAAGCTAGGCTCTCTGCTGTTTCAACTTGAAGTAGGCCAGAATCCTGGTGCAAGGTGCGATCGCACCCAATTTGATTGCGCAAAAGGTCGCTTACCCGCAACGTGCTCCACTCATGTTGAGCAGCGACCAAAGCAACGATATTTGCCTGAGTAATGACTCCAATGACAGCCCCGGCCTCAACACAAACACAGCTTGCCTCTGCCCAATCAACCGCAGTTTTAAGTCGATCCGCCATCAAGGTGGCCGCTTCTTTTAGAGAGGTTTCAGGGCCGACTGTAATGACCTCACGGATTAGCAAATCCAAATCTTCCATACAGTTGTGCCAGAGTAAGACGGGTTAAAAACAGGGAGAACAGTGGATACCATTGCCGACGCTAGTAGACTGACAAACTTAGAAGAAGGCATTAAGTCTGTGTTATTGCGAGCTTGCACATAGCCCAAGGGCATTCAAGAAAAGCGTAGCCATGCCCTTGGCTACAGCAATCCCCGCCCAAGCCCTGCCGCACCGATATGGCTATAGCCCTACGGGCATAGCTGCGCCAGCGCTCTGCGAGAAGCAAGCTACGCAATGAGAATGCACATCTTTAGTTTTGTCAGTCCACTAGACATAGCGCCAGCTAGATAATTAAGAAACCCTGAGGCAATCAATCATGGCTTAATTGCCTGGCGTGAATAGGCTGTTTGATACAGAATTTCTGCTTAATGACAATTCTGTAACGTGAACCTGTTTTTAAAACCAATTTTTTAAAACCAATATTTAGGAACTGAGATAGTAGTTAGCTCAGCGGATTGTTTTATTAAGATCAACGTTCCCTTTTTTCTTCTGCCTTAAACGAAGGCTAGGGGCACGCTAGGGTGAAAGAACCGCTATCTAGGGAGATTTTTGGCACCGATGCTAATTGCCCTTATGCCGCATGGTTCTTGCTTTCTATGGGATCCCTGGTTAACCTTCGTCCATGCTGTAGCTGATGGCGGTATCGCGCTCAGCTATTTCTCTATTCCCATCCTGCTGTTTATCTATCGTGACCGCGTTACAGCAGAAAGTCGTCCTCTGCTGATGTTGTTTGCAGCCTTTATTTTGAGCTGTGGCGTGGGTCATGTCTTGTCCACCTGGAACATTTGGCATTCCCGCTATTGGATGGAAGGAATTTGGAAGTGGGTTACCTTGACAATCAGCGGGTATACAGCCTGGCAACTGCGCAGCACGCTGCCCCACATGCTAACCACACACAAAGACTTAGAGATTACGCGGGAACTGCTAGAGCAGGATCCGCTGACAGGAGTTGCCAATCGGCGGGGTCTGGAAACAGCCTTTGATCGAATTGCCAGCTATTACAATGACGACTCCCTAGCCCACGTCTTGGTGCTGCTAGATCTCGATGGGTTTAAGCAGGTCAACGACACCTACGGCCACCACATAGGCGACGCCCTATTGAAAGCAGTCGCTAAGACTTTAAGCGATCGCACTCGCTCCCTCGACACCGTGGCTCGTTTGGGAGGGGATGAGTTTGCCCTGCTGCTGACGGGCTGTTCCCTAGCGGGCGCAAAATCAATTGCAGAGGAAATTCGGCAGATAATCGCGCAGCTGACCATTCGCGAGGTGTCGGCCAGACCGCAGGTCACGGTCAGCATTGGTCTTGCTGAGTTCTATGTACATACTTCTCTAGAAACGTGTTACATTCAGGCCGACCAAGCCCTGTACCAAGCGAAGAATAGCGGCAAAAACCAGCTTTCTCTGACAGCGGTAGCTTGCCCATTGCCTCTAGTTTCTGGTAAATCCGCCTAAGTCAGGTCGGTAGCGAGCGATAAATCTCCCCTGGGCATCGTGGATCTCAATTTGGCGTTGCACCTGGTTTCCTATCCGAATAATTTGCTCAATTAAGGCTTTGGCATTGCTACGATAGGCTACCCCCGTAGTAGATTGCTCCGAGGGCAACGTAATTGCCTGCTCTAGGGCTAGGGCATACTGGCCTGCCAGCCTCACTTGAACTTGGTCAGCGGTGATGCTGACCTGACAGGGGGTAGCTGAGGATCGACAGACTTCTCCTAACTGGGTTCGTAGGGTCTGCAGTGCCACCGCTGCCTGTAATCGGTTTTGGGCATTGGTTAAGCTTGCCTGGTAGGCAGGCAGCAGGACTTGGGCTTGCTCCGACAGGGTAGAGCCAAACGGCACCTCACGAAGAGTAGCCACAGCCGTTTTCCACTGGACAAGCGCCAGCGTCCACTGATTCTGAGCAGCATAGGCCTCTGCTTGGCGGGCAGCAGTTTGGGCTTGTTGGTAGAGGCTGCTAGCAGTGTCTTCCTGATCAGCCTGAACCTGGAGCTTGCCAAGTTGCCGCTGGTAGTCCAGCAGGTATTTTTGGGCTTCAGGATAGGCTTGGGTACCCTTGGGCACCAGCATTAGGTTCGAAATAGCGGTTCGCCACTCGCGGGCCACCAACTGCCAGCCGAGTGTTGAGTCAGCGGTTTCCATTCGGTGTTGGGCCAGTTTGGCTGCTTGCAGGGCTGCGTTGAGACTAGCTTCAGCATTCTCTTCGGCGGTGATCCGGTGTGCGATCGCATCGGCATTAACCCGATACTCTGTCAGCTTAGTTTGGGCATGGCTGTAAAGCGAACTGTTGTTGGGCACTCGCTCTAGTAAGCCGATTGCCTGCTGCCATAGATGATTCACCTCAACCCAGCGCTCAACCGGATGGGGCGGATTTTGGCTTTTCTGGGCAGCGTCAGCAGCCTTACGTTGGGCCTCTAATAGATGAGTTAGGGCTGACACATCGCTCTGATAGCGCTGTAGGTCGCTCCGAGCTTGGGCATAATGCCGCGACCAGTGCGGAATAGGCTTAACCAGAAGAACGGCTGCTCGCAGGCCTGAGCGTGCTTCCTGGAGGTCGTTCACAGTCGGATTCCCAACAATTTGGTCTAGGGCTGCGATCTCAAAGCTAGAAGCTCTGTCAATGCGATCGCACTTTCCCACTACGCAAGGCCGGGTAATAGTGTAAACAAACAAGCCGCCACTGACCAACACCAGTCCAGCTAAACCATAGCCCCAATAGACCGTTAACTGCTGAAGCTTTTCCCAGCTCCACTGTCCCCAGCGCTGCCCCCAAGACTCAGTAGGCGGATTTACAGCGGCTTCAGATAGGGTTTCAGGTGCGGTCTCCAGTAAAGCAATGGCAGCAGCGTCAAAAGGTGCGATCGCACCGTCGGAAACAGGACTTTCCTCGGCAAGCTCGCCAGCCTTATTGCCTGTGGCATGAGACTGCTCTAAGCCATCAGAATCCCCATCTGAAGCTCCATCTGAGACCACTGAAGGCTCAGGCGAGGGGAGAAACGCTTGCTCTGCTTCAACGGGTTCATCTTCTGGAAACGCCTCTGGTAAGGACGCATTAAAGATGACATCAACCGCGTCTTCTATCCGCCAAGTAAAGGTATGAGTGGCGTAGGGAGCGGTCTCTCTTTCGAGTTGCAGACTCAGTCGCACAGGTATCTCTTGAAGCGTTACCCAGTCTCCCTCCGGCAGCCCAACCTCTGGCATGATTTCGTAAAAAACCGTCTTCAACGCCCGCAACAAACCTGCTGGATCATCCATTTGAGGCGCGGAGTGCTTTGCAAAAACCAAAAGCCGTCCTTGCTGGGCTTGGCACTCCAGAGTTGTCAATCGAGGACAGAGCTTGGTTTCTTGCAGATAATGCTTAAAGGCTTGAGCAAGCGGTTCAAAGCTCGAAGTAAGAGACACAGAAACTGGCATGACGATTGCGGTGAATAACTCAGGAATAGACCGTTAGCCTGGAAATAACATTCTGGGAGGCGCTATATCACTGAGTATGCTAATGCAAGTCAGTGAATTAGAACCGCAATTCCAAAGAAAGGATTGTTCAGCAAGGTCAGACTGGTGTCGTCAAACTGTTAAGGGTAGGTGTTGAAATTAAGTTGCTGAAATCAGATTGCTGAAATCAGGGATGGAAAGTTTGAACAATGATGATTCTAATCGTGGAAGATGAGGCCGAAATCGCCCAACTCATCAAGCTTTACCTAGTCAAGGAAGGATTTACTTGTGAAACCTGTCGAGATGGGGAAACGGCTCTGCGCTATCAGCAATCCCTTCAGCCTGATCTCATAGTCCTCGATTTGATGATTCCCAAGCTAGATGGATTAGAGGTTTGTGCGCGCATTCGCCAACGCCCCGGTGCGAAGGATCCTTACATTTTGATGCTGACGGCTAAGGGAGAAGAACTTGACCGCATTATTGGCCTCTCTACCGGAGCCGACGACTATTTGGTAAAACCCTTCAGTCCACGAGAACTGGTCGCCCGAGTCCGCGCGCTCCTACGCCGCAGCCTGCGGCAAGGGGGGCAAACCAGCCAAACCTATCAGACCGCTCACTTCAACTTGGACTTAGAGCAGCGCACCGCCTATCGGCACAAAACTCAGGAGACGACTGAGCTGCTAGATCTCACGCCCCTAGAGTTTGATCTGTTGGCTACCTTTATGAGCTACCCTGGCCGCGTTTGGAGCCGTGACCAGTTGATTGAAAAGCTGTGGGGCAATGACTTCTATGGCGACGAGCGGGTCGTTGACACGCATATTGCCCGTTTGCGCAAAAAAGTAGAACCGGATGATTCGCCTCAACCCATCTTCATTAAAACGGTGACAGGAATTGGATACAAATTTGAGGATGAGCCACTGGGCGTAGGGTAAACAAGACACTTAGCCAGTCTTCTGGAGCATTGTCAAATAACAGATTCTAAAGAGCAGGGCTATTTTTCTATTTGAGGGTGATTCTATTTGCCTAGGAAACAATTGTGAAACCGTTTCCCCTTAAACTCTTCAAAGGTTGATTGATTAGGACTGTTGATTAGCACTAAGGATCTACGAAGACGATGGCTGAGTCGGGGTTGGGCCAAGTGCGGGTTGTGCTAGTAGAGCCAGCGGGGCCGCTCAACGTAGGTTCTGTAGCACGGGTCATGAAAAATATGGGTCTTCATCAGCTTTGGCTGGTACACCCCCACTGTGACCCCCAATCGGACTTGGCACAGCAAATGGCAGTGCATGGCTCGGATGTGTTGGCTGCAGCGACCGTGGTCGAGACCCTGCCTCAGGCCCTTGTGGGATGTCAACGAGCGGTAGCAACCGTTGGACGCGATCGCACGGCTGGAGAAGACCTGGAGCTCCCTGAAGTAGTGCTGCCTTGGCTTTTGCCAGGAGAAGGAAACGCTCACGCTCAGTCGGCTTTGATCTTTGGTCCTGAAGACCGCGGACTCAGTAACGCTGAATTGGCCTATGCCCAGCGCTGTTTGCGGATTCCTGCCAGCGACGTGTACCCATCCCTAAATCTGGCTCAAGCAGTGGCGGTGTGTTGTTACGTACTGCGGCGGCAGGCCTTGGGAGTAGACACCGAACTAGCCCATTGCTCCCTGCCAAATGCTCTGATGACAGCTAAGAGCCTTCCATCTGTTGATTTAGATCAAGCTGATGAAGACCAAGCCGATTTGGGCCAAATAGAAGGCTTCTATCAGCAGCTAGAAGCCCTACTGTTGGAGGTTGGTTATCTGTATCCCCACACAGCACTGAGCCGAATGGAAAAATTTAGGCGTTTGCTGCATCGGGCTGCACCAAGCAAGCAAGAATTGGCTATGCTAAGGGGCATCTTGAGCCAGGTGAGCTGGGCTTTAGCCACAAAACACCGTTAACAGTAAGATTTATCGCTACAATCAACCAGGTTTTCACCCTGATTGCGGCTCTTTTTTGGCGGAACCTACAGAGTTATGGCACAGTACGGCGATCCTTCCAATATCATTCGTCCGCCCTTTCGGCGACATCAGCCCCAATCCGACGCAATCAGTCCAGGTGTGCAGACTGGCCCCAACGCTGCTAGCCCTAACGCTGCTAGGCCCAATGCCGCTGGCCCTAATGCTGCTGGCTCAAACTCCCTACAACTGCCGCAACCGCCTCGGCCCGCCAGCCCTGCTTCGGCCCCTGAAAACCGTCAGTCTATCCGTTTACCCCAACAGCCCCCTGCGGCAAACTCGTGGGTGTCGCGGCGTAAAAACCAGTGGCGCGAACATCAGCAGTTACCTCCCCAAGCAGGAATGTCTTCCCCTGGAGACCCTTCTCCCCTACCACCACCCTCTGCTCCCATGTCTCGCAAACCGTTGAATCTACCCACCTCTTCAGGGTCTTCCTCTGGACCCACAGCCAAAGGCAGCGCTCGCCCAGTTAGTACGGGGTTCTCTGGATCGACGTTTCAACCCCGAACGCTCAGTCAGGCTGTTCCCCCTGCCGCTCAACCGCCTGTTTCGCCGACAACGCGACCATCCCGTTCAAAGCCACAGCGGGTAGAGAGCCGGATGAATAACCGTCTCAGCAATAAAGTGACTCCCTTACGGAGTCGTCAGTCCCCGAATACTGTAGGTGGAGCCTGGGGGGGCGGCACGGGGGGCAGCGTCGATTTACCCGGTTCCCCGCCTCGTCCTCGGCGCAAGGCACCTAAGACGCCAATGCCCGTTTTATATGCGATTCGCCTTCTAATTTTGGGGGTTGGCGTGGCCGCCATTGCAGGCACGCTATTATCGACGCTGAGTCCTTCCCAGCTCAGTGCGCCAGCGGCCCCAACCACTCAGGAAGCAACTGCGAACCGCTCAATTCTGCGGGGGCTACGGGGGGGACGACCAACAGTCCCTTCAGTATCGGCAATTACGCTCAATGACGAGCTGACTCGGCTTAAGACAGAGTTGGAACAGGTGGGAACCCTCACTCCCGGCCTCACTCAAGCTGCTTTTGTGCTTGATCTAGATACGGGGCGGTATGTAGACATCGCTGGAGATCAGCCAATTTCTGCGGCTAGCACTATCAAACTGCCCATCCTGGTTGCGTTCTTACAGGCAGTTGATGCCGGCAAGGTCTCGCTAGAGCAAGTTATGGTTATGCAGAGCCAGCATATTGCTACCGGGTCGGGTGAGTTTCAAGTGCAGCCTCCCGGCACCCGATATTCGGCGCTTCAGGTTGCGACTGAGATGATTATCAGCAGCGACAATACCGCCACCAACATGATCATTGAGCTGTTGGGGGGAGCGGAGGTCTTAAACCAACAGTTTCAAACCTGGGGGCTAAAATCAACTGTCCTGCGCAATCCTCTACCAGATTTACAGGGGACCAACACGACCAGTCCGCGTGATCTAGCCCTACTGACGGCGCTGGTAGATCGAGGTGATCTCCTAAGCGTGCGATCGCGCGATCGCATGTTTACCATCATGCAGCGAACCTATAACCGCTCACTCATTCCATCCGGTATAGAAAAGGGAGCGATCATTGGCAACAAGACGGGGGACATTGCCTCTGTGCTAGGAGATGTTGCCCTGGTAGATACCCCGACCGGTAAGCGTTACGTACTAGCGACGCTAATCAAGCGTCCCGATAATGATGGACGCGCAGGAGAACTAATCCGTCGCATTTCCGAGCGGGTTCACAAAGAGATGAACCAAGCTCCCCCACTGACCGGGGAACCACCTGTCTCTCCAGCAACGCCTGGTGGCCAACCAGCCAGTTCTCCTAATCAGACTGGAGGCCCTTCCCCCAATCAGCCAGGCGTCTCGCCGACCCCAGGTTCACCTCTAACAGGGCCAGGAAGTCCACAGCCTAATGCACCTGCTGCCCCCGAAAGAGTGCCCGGACGCCTGCCGCAGGGGTAGGGCGACAAGAGTGATGGTTTGGCTACATTTTTATGTGTTCTTAAGAATTTCCCTGGAAGCCGCCTTCCTTGATTAGCCTAGAAGGTAAGTCCCCCAGGGAGCAATTGTTATGAGCGGCACCGATGTCTTTCACCGGGCCAATTATTTATTTCGTCGGCAGGCTTACCAACAGTGGCATCGCCGACAAAGCAAGCAGCAAATTTTGCGATCGCAGGTTGGCTTCAACGAAACCAACACCGCTCGTCCCAAAATCTGCGAAGGGTGTCTCAACTACCACGGCCACAGCTATGGCCTCTCAAAGGCAACCCGCACCCCTCTGGTCTGCGGGATGCATCCCTACGGTTGGCAGGGTTCAGAGGGGTGTCCCGACTGGGTCGGGGTGCATTCCCCCTAGCCAAACTGGGCTTGAGGAATTGGGCCTAATGAGTTGAGCCCAATCCGTTGAGCTTGAGAAACTGGGTTTATTCAACCTGCGTCACGAACTTGATAACCCCTGCTGCGCCAGGTGCGACAGTTCCTACACGCACCACAACCGCCCCTTGATTTCCCGTGGTTTCCCCAAGGCAAGATCCTCTGGGCGTTAGAGGATTCGCAAATTCCCCTGCATCACCATCAAATACATTACTCAAGGAACTACCACCGACTAAAGGCAGGGCAGCAGGCGGACGAAAGAAGAGGCTTCTACTGCTTTGATAGAGATCCTGAAAGGCCCCAACGCTGGTCGGATCTGCAACGAACTGGGTCCTTGCTGGAACTGGGTCGCAAATTTCTACATTCGTGATTTGACTATCTCCTGTGTTGGCGTAGTAGATGGCATACTCAACCAAATCTCCAGGCTGCAGCAGTAGGGGCTGAGGACTATCTACACCAACGAAATCAGCAGTGCCGCCAGGTAGGGCCGCAGCGTAGGTTTCAACGGTTCCAGTAGCGCTGCGAAAAACACGAGTGATGCGTTTGACCAGCGACAAAGTGCTCGTTTCACCAATCCGGGTTAGTTTGACAACTGTTTGCTCAGTTGCGGGACCAGATCCACTTTGCTGCCGAATACGGGTATCCATGAAGGAGGAAGCGTTAATCGTTACAGCTTTCTCAGCCGGGGCACCAGATCGAGGCGTTACGCAGAGTGTGAAGTTGCCAATCCCGCCATTGGCAGCAAGCGTACCTGTGTCAACGCGACCATCACCATCGGTATCACCCAGGGGCGTTTGCCCACTAGCATCTCGGAACTGCACCTCATAGCCATCCGCAGTGCGGTAGAGCGGTGCAGGTAGGCCTTGAATCTGCTGTAAATCAGCCCCATTCAAGGTTGGTCTGAGATTGATAATATCAGTCGTAAAGAACCGATTTAGCACTGAAAAAGGATGACAAACCGTACTGTCAATGCTGGTTGAACGCTCTGTATCAGGCGTGATGCTAAAGTTTCCAGCACGAGTCGGTTGAACATCCAGCAGAGGTAGCCTAACTTGTGTGTTGTCAGGGTTGACACTGTTGGCTTCTAAAATGCTCTGGTTATCGTCCCGGAAGTTAGCAAGGACAATGTTCCAAATTCCGGCATCTGCCGTGGGTGAAATGTTGAATTGATCTCCCCCAGTATTAAGATTGCCCGCCCCATTCCAACGAGACTGCCCAGAAACAGTTGGCGTTACCGGGGCTGGTCCTCGTGGGCCAGTGTAAGAAATCGGCCCGTTGTTGTCTAGGTCAAAGTTGCGCAGCAATAGGGTTTGAGTTCCAGGGCCGACCAGAAAGAAAAAATCGGCTCTAACTGAACCTGCACCGAGAGGCCGCTGGAAGGAACCCTGAAACTGACCGACAAGTAGGTTGCTAATAACAGGGATGCGCAACGTAAAGCTGTTGTCATCGTTGTTGCGGTTGTTATCTGTCAGGGCTGATCCCCCGGGTAAACTAGCACCCGGAATTCTAAGTCCGCCAGTCAGGCTCACTAACCGATAAACACCCGGTTGAGTAATGGGCACAAAAGAGAGGATAGTCCCATCTGGACTGCCAGGGTTAACAATTCCACTCGGAAGGTTGGAACTAATTTCGTTGCCGTTGGCATCGAACAACCGAAACTGCGCTGGGTCAGCAGCCCCTCCTCGAATTTCGTCGCGGCTTCCCCCAACTTCGGCATCTTCTATCTGAACAGCAATTGGCCCCTGAGCCAGATCCGCCTGTGTAACGTTGATAAAGAACTCATGACGAGCAGAAATCCCGTTAGCTGTGCGAAAGTTGGCAATACTGAGATCGCCAGCACAGGCGTTGGGGTCGCCGGGGCCATTGGCTGTATACCAGTCACCAATGTTGCCACAGGCTAAGGGGCCGCTGGTTTGGAAGTCTAATCCGGGCGTGGCCGGAAAAACTGTCTGGGCCAAGGTCGCTGTTCCAGTAGCAAGAGTCGTTCCTATTCCCAATAGTCCACACAACCCCAGTTTCCAAGCTGTTGGCTTTTCGTTGCTCTTTGTGGGTTTCACAGTGCTGTTCCAGTACGTTTGCCCTGTGCTCGTCAATGCGTTCATGCTTCCACTAAGGTGCCTATTCCACCTGGAGGTCTGTTTCCTGGCTCTCAAAAATGATGTCAAGACCTCGGGTGTCTTGGAAGATAAACTCAACCCGGCGATCGCGGGCGTAATCTACCCGGTTACTGCCGCTAGTTGCCCGCTGGCT
>DATNQF010000181.1:0-54153 GCA_036702855.1 Trichocoleus sp.
TAGCAGCTGGCGGCGTTCCTACTGGCAATATTGTCGTCCGTAACAGTGGGACAGACGTTCATCAGGCCGCTGTAGAGTTACGAACTTTTCTCCAGGAGCGAGATCTACTTCGAGAGGGAGTTCCTAATCGAGAGGCAACTCGTGTTGCATTAGTTGCTCCAGCGTTGAGCATGCGACGGGCAGCCCTGACGCTAGAACAAGCTGGCCTACAAGTTGTTGCTTGGCCAACTGACCTCTATGGATTAAATGCCCCAGCGCCCGGAGACACTATCGCTCGATTAGCTGATCTGGTTCCTAATGTTGAGGCGCTTCGACTAACGACCCGCTATTGGGAAGAACTGCTCACCTCTATCTACTACTTCCTACGAGGTTGGCTACCCTCCTTTAATGTGCAGTGGGATCGGGTCGTCGAAACCGTTCCTTTGCCAGGAACCACTCCTGCTCCATAACATGTTTAGCCTGCTCAATAAGGCAGGCTAAACATGTTATTTGAAATGTCCTGCGCCTCTCGGCTGACCCAGACTGCTGCTGAATTCGTCTAGGATGGGGAAGCAGAAAAGGCTCACATTATGGCGCGATCGCAACTGCAAAAACTGGCAACCTATCTCAAGCCTCACTGGCCCAAGTCTGCCCTTGGCATTGCTACCCTGCTGATTGTTAACGTTATAGGTGTTTGGATACCGTTGTTAATTCGCAACGGTATTGATGAACTTCAAGTCACTTTCAGCTTCAACCGTGTTTTGTACTATGTCGTACTAGTTCTAGTGCTAGCTACGGTCATGTGGTTCATCCGCATGGCCTCCCGAATTTTATTGTTTGGGGTGGGCCGACAGGTTGAGTTTGATCTCAAGCAGAAGATATTTGAGCATCTCCTAACGCTAGAGCCTGCCTATTTTAGCCGCAACACAGCAGGCGAACTGATCAGTCGAGCCACTAGCGATGTAGATAACATTCGACGCCTGTTGGGATTCGCCATTCTGAGCCTGGCAAACACAGCGTTTGCCTATGCTCTGACAGTTCCTGTCATGCTGTCCATCAACGTTCGGCTAACCCTGGTCGCTCTAGCGGTTTACCCCTTGATGCTGATCCTTGTGCAGTTGTTTAGTCAGCGATTGCGCCATGAGCAATTAGAAGTTCAAGAGCGCCTCTCTCGCTTAAGCGATCTGATTCAGGAGGACATGAGCGGTGTTGCCTTGATCAAAATTTACGCTCAGGAAAACAATGAGCAGAAGGCTTTTGAGGATCTTAACCAACGATTGCTAGAAGCTAACCTAACCTTAGCAAGAACCCGCAACACGCTATTCCCCCTTTTAGGAGGATTGGCTAGCATTAGTCTGCTGGTAATTCTAGCGACTGGGGCGGGTGCGATCGCAGCTGGATACTTAACCGTTGGCGACTTTGTAGCCCTCATTCTCTACGTAGAGCGACTGGTCTTTCCCACAGCACTTTTAGGCTTTACTATTACCGCTTACCAGCGAGGAGAGGTCAGCATCGACCGCGTAGAAGCTATCCTCGATGCCCAACCTAAAATCTATACCAAATCCTCTGCTGCCAGCCTTACTCCCGGTCAGGTGCAAGGTCGTCTAGAAGCTCACAATCTCACCTATACCTACCCAGGCAGTTCAATTCCCGCCCTTAAGGGGATCAATTTCACCATTGAAGCAGGAGAAACAGTCGCTATTGTTGGCCCAATCGGCTCCGGCAAATCTACCCTAGCCAACGCACTGCCACGGTTACTTGACATTAGTCCTGAACAGCTGTTTCTAGACGGTTACGACGTTACCCATGTCGCACTGCCCGACTTACGTCGCATCATTGGTTACGTCCCACAAGACAGCTTCCTATTCAGCACCAGTATCGGCAATAACATCCGTTACGGTGAACCATTAAGCGACTTATCAGAAGTAGAATGGGCCGCTAAACAAGCAGAAATTGACCAAGAAATTCTAAACTTTCCTCGTCAATACCAAACGATTGTAGGGGAAAGAGGCATCACCTTATCCGGAGGGCAAAGGCAGCGTACAGCATTGGCCCGGGCTCTCTTGGTAGATGCCTCAATTTTGGTGTTAGACGATGCCCTATCTAGCGTTGACAACCGGACGGCAACCGCCATTCTAAAAGCTCTATCAGCAGGCACCGTCCAAAAAACAGTTATTTTTATCTCTCACCAAATGTCCGCTGCTGCCAGTGCAGATCGGATCCTGGTCATGGATCAGGGTCAAATTGTGCAGGCAGGCCCCCATGAGCAGCTCCTGAGAGAGCCTGGACTCTACCGCTCCCTTTGGGAACAGCACAAGCTCGTCTCCGTGCTGCAATAAGTTATTTCACAACGTCCATTAGCTTGAAGATAGGCAAATACATACCCACCAGAATCGAACCCACCATTCCCCCGAGCACTAGGATCATGATTGGTTCCATGATGCTGGTAAGAGCCTTAACCGCCTGCTCGACCTCGTCTTCGTAGAAGTCCGCAACCTTCATCAACATGCCATCAAGTTCCCCAGTTTCCTCACCGATGCTGATCATCTGAATTGCCATAACTGGGAAAACCTTGTGCTTTTGCAACGCAATACTGATCATGCCACCCGTTTGAATTTCTTGGCGGGCTTCATCTACTGCATCCGCAATAATTTGGTTGCCTGCCGTATCCCGCACAATCTCTAGAGAAGTCAGAATTGGCACCCCAGAACGAGAGAGCGATCCAAAAGTACGAGAGAAACGGGCAGTGGCGGTTTTCTGAATCAGGTCGCCAAACAAGGGCATCTTTAGAAAGAAGCGATCCATTGTGCGGCGGCCTACGGGAGTTGCATAGTAGCGGTTATACGCAAAGGACCCTCCAACAAAGAGGCCAATCATAATAGGCCAGTTATACCAAGTGCGCAGAAAGTTGCTGATCATCATCAACATCTGCGTAAAAGCAGGTAGTTCCGCATCAAACGAGGCAAAAATATCTGTAAAAATGGGCAGCAAGAACATGCACATCCCAACAAAGATTAAAACTGCCAAAATGCCTACTGTCACTGGGTAGGCCATAGCTGACTTGATTTGGTTCTGCAATCGAGCCAGATCCTCCAGCAGTTTGGCCAATCGGTTAAGCACTTCATCAAGTCCCCCGCCCACTTCACCAGCCTGGATCAGGGCCACATAAAGGTTGTCAAAACAGGAAGGGTGCTTCCGCATGGCATCCGATAGGTTCGTGCCTTGTTGGACATCTGAGTTAATCTCCAAAAGGGCTTTTTTCAGTTTGGGGTTGGGACACTCATCTGAGAGCACACCCAGTCCTCGGACTAAAGCAACACCAGCATTAACCAAGGCCGCAAACTGACGGGAAAAGACAGCTTTATCTTTCACCGTTACCTTAGTCATTGCCATCTTCAGGGCATCAAGGTCGAGGTTAAGTCCCCGCTCCTCCTTTAAGTCCTGAATGAAAAGCCCTTGGTCTTTTAGTAAGAGACGAGCTTCCCCCGGATTAGCGGCTGAGATTCGTTCCCGCTTCTGATTTCCTAAGGTGTCACGACCAGTTGCAACGTAGGTAGGCATAGTTCAACCGTACTTTCACGCGTATTGATTAAGGAAGCAAGGTTGGCAACTCTAGAGGACGCCACCAACCCTAGGATGTTTTCTTGAAACGGTTTGTAACAGTATTCGCGAGTTTAGTGCCGGGCAGTAGCCACTTTTTGTCCCGCTGCATTAGGGGCTGCGCCCGGGCCGAGCAACCGTTGAAGTTCGTCAGGACGGGATGTCTTTGACATGGCTGCTTCGAATGAAATCGTTCCAGCTTTATACAGGTCAGCCAACACTCTTTCCAGAGTCATCATGCCTAGTTTGCCACCTGTCTGAATAGCCCCATAAATTTGGGCGGTTTTTCCTTCCCGAATGAGGTTAGAAATAGCCGGGGTAACTACCATGATTTCCTGGGCCATAACTCGGCCATACTCACCGGGTTTAGGATTGTGCTTAGGAACCAAGGTCTGACTTAGGACAGCTACCAAAGAGCCGGAGAGCTGAACTCGTACCTGCTGTTGCTGGTCAGGGGGAAATACGTCTACCATTCGGTCAACGGTTTGAGCCGCGGAACTGGTGTGCAATGTACCAAAGACAAGGTGACCTGTTTCAGCAGCCGAGATAGCAAGTTGGATCGTTTCCAAATCTCGCATTTCACCTACCAGGATTACGTCTGGGTCTTCCCTTAGGGCAGCGCGCAGAGCATTGGCAAAGCTCTTAGTGTCCTCGCCGATTTGGCGCTGGTGGATCAAGCTTTTGATGGGTTCATAGACAAATTCAATGGGATCCTCAATAGTGAGGATGTGCTCTGGCCGAGTCATGTTGATGTTATTGATCATGGAAGCCAGAGTTGTCGATTTCCCTGACCCGGTCGGCCCTGTTACCAGAATCAAGCCTCTAGGCTTTTCTGATAATTCATGCACAATGTTGGGCAATCCTAAGACATCCATACTGGGAATTTTAGAGCTGAGTGCCCGCAAACACGCAGCATAGGTACCCCGGTCCTTGTAAACATTGACCCGGAAGCGGGCTAACCCTTTGACCCCATAAGAGCAATCCAATTCCCAAGTCTGCTCTAAGGTTTTGCGCTGGGTGTTGTTGAGCATTTGGAAAATGAGTCGCTGGCAAGCCTCAGCCGTCATAGGCTCATGCTCAGTGGGGGTTAGCTTGCCACTGATGCGGATGTAAGGAGGCAACCCAGCGGACAGGTGTAGGTCAGACCCACCCCGCTCAATGACTTCCTCCATCAGATCCTCAATCATCAATTCCATAGGTCACCTCGAGTCATTTGATGCAATTAGTTGGCTTAGCTTTCAGAATGCCCCAATACTGACTTGGGGCTGTCATCAGAGCTACGATCATGTGCGGAAATCTAACGTAGCGGCCCTAGTCTTGGAAGCGCGGAGTCAGACAGTAGGGACAATCGAACCACTCCTGCTTAAGCAGAGCGGAGCACTGGGAGCAGGTTAAGGAGGCTTTACGCTTGGCTTTGAGTTCAGCTTCCAATCCGGTATCAGTAAAGGTAACCCGTTCGACTTCTTCCAGAGTGGTATAGCCCTGTTTAACCAGATTCAAGCTGTAGGCTAGCAAGGTTTGCATACCCTCTTCTACGGCAGCTTCTTTGATGACCTCGGTGGGAGCGCCGTCAGAAATGAGCTTTTGTAGACGCTCAGTTACCCGCAACACCTCATAAACACCGACCCGCCCCTTGTAGCCAATACCCTGACAGGTGGAGCAGAGAGTACCCGCCTTTTTGGCAGCTTCAACATCTTCTACCGTATTAGCTTTATAGAAGGTTACATCCTCTACACCAGAGGCACTAAGACCAAAGCGAGCAAGCTCCTCTTGAGTTGGATGGTAGGGAATGCGGCATTCGGAGCAAGCTTTCCGCATCAGGCGCTGGGCTAACACACCAATCAAAGCACTAGATACCATGAAGGATTCAACGCCCATCTCGTCAAGGCGTGCGATCGCACCCGCAGCATCATTGGTGTGAAGGGTAGTCAATACTAAGTGCCCAGTAAGCGCAGCTTCAATAGCTGTCTTTGCGGTCTCACGGTCGCGAGTCTCACCCACCAGAATCACGTCGGGATCCTGCCGCAGAAAAGCCCGCAGAATGGAGGCAAAGTCCATGCCTTTTTCCCGAATCACCTGAACCTGGGTCAAGCCAGGCAGTGTGTACTCAATCGGGTCTTCTGCCGTGCTGATATTAATCCCAGGGTCATTGCGCTCCGATAGCACAGAATACAGAGTTGTGGTTTTACCTGAGCCAGTCGGACCCGTTACTAGCAGCAGGCCAAAGGGCCGGGAGGCCATCTCTTGCACGATTTGGAGAGAGACAGGGTCAGTAATGAGCTTGTCTAACCCTAACTGAGTGGATGAGTTATCTAAGATTCGCAACACCACTTTTTCGCCACAGCGGCTAGGCAAAGTGTTGACCCGAAAGTCAACCTTGCGACCCTGGAAGACCCGCCGAATTCGCCCATCCTGAGGAGCCCTGCGTTCTGAGATATCAAGGTTAGCGATGATTTTGAAACGAGCGGTCACTGCTTGAATCACCTTTTTGGGCATATTGGGCATCGCCTCCCGCAGAACCCCATCCTTACGGAAGCGAACCCGGAGGTATTCCTCTTGCGGCTCAATATGGATATCGGACACCCCTTCCTGAAGCGCTTTAACTAGGATTTTATTAACGAGCGCAATGACAGGAGCCGTTCCTGCGTCCTTCAGCGATTCGCCCAGGTCGGACTCTTCGTCGGTGATCTCCTCCATGTTCCCACCGACGTCGAGCTCATCCAAGTCGCTCCTAACATCGACTGATTGCTCAAGTTCCTCTCGCTTCTGACGAGCAACCGCCTCATCTAAATAAGTAGAGATTAACCGTTGGTAATCCTCAACAGTAACCACCATACGCCGCAGCTTTAAACTGTTAGCCCGTAAGAGGCGGTTAAGATCATCCTGAGCCTCTAGGTTCTCTGGATCGACCATAGCGACTAGAAGAGAAGGCATTTCCCCCTCATCACGCGAAAGAGGCACAAGCTGATGTCGTCGGCAAACATCGACCGGAATCAGCGTATCGATTAACTGGGAAATTTGGTTGGTGGAGATATTGTCAATCTCGGGATCGAGGGACTCAACCCCATATAGGATCTTAAGCTCAAAGAGCTGTTGCTTCTTATACTGCCGCAATAACTCAGGTGAGAGTTGCTGACCCGTAATTCCTTCCAGGACATCCGTGAGGGTTCTCCCCGACTTTCGGCTCTCGACCAGTGCCTGCTGCATCTGTTCCGAATCGACGTAACCAGCCTGAACTAGTTTGTTACCAAACGGTGAAAAACTTTTTTGTAGAACTAGAGCCCGCCGGGGTGATGAGGAGTTAGTCATAGCGCTGATGCCAACAAATCCTTAACAAATGTGCCCAGAAACCGGGAGACTCCTTACAGTCGCTTTAAACACGCTTAACATATGCTTAACACATTGAGTCTAGCGTCCAGTTAGAGCAGTCGATAACAAGCGACCCCCACACTGAGTAGATTGCTTTCTAAGGATCTCCTGTCCCTGATGATAGCCTCATCCTTTAGACATGCATCCGCTCCATGAACTCTTCAAGTAGTAGTAACTTGATCTCCACCCTATCTTTCGGGAGAAAGTACGTTCTGTTGAAAACATGGCTGAGTATAGGGACCTGTTTTGCCGTTAGGCTATTAGGAGCCTGTCTGTTTGCCAGAAATGCGAGATTATTGCCTGGTTGACAAGAGTGGGCTATCTATTTTTGATGAAAGTGTAGCCATTCAGGTCTCGGAAACCATGATTGATGATGCAAATCGGATTGACAGTTCCAACGTATCCCCTGCAGAAGCGGCCGAACCTCTAGAGGAGTTACATGAGGAAGATGCTGCCATTGATATTAATTTCGAGGGTGATACCTTTGAAAATCCCGATGCTGCTGGTCTGGAAGCCGATGTTGTAACTGAGGGCACTCATATGGCTGAGGAAGCAACCTCAAGAACAAACGCATCAAATGAGTCTGCTGGTAACGATGGAGGGGTCGTTGCAGATCTAGAGCGGCAGATAGAAGGGTTGAAAGCTCAACTCGAAGAACGCACTAGTCAGTACATGCGGATTGCTGCTGATTTCGAAAACTATCGCAAGCGCACAAGTAAGGAAAAGGAAGATCTAGAGGTTCAAATCAAAGGCAATACGGTCACTGAGCTATTGCCAGTAGTTGACAACTTCGAACGAGCAAGATCGCAAATCAAGCCTCAAACCGAGGCTGAGATGACTATTCACAAAAGTTATCAAAGTGTTTATAAGCAGCTGGTTGAATGTCTGAAGCGATTAGGAGTTTCTGCAATGCGAGCAGAAGGGCAAGAGTTCGACCCCAATCTTCATGAAGCAGTGATGAGGGAGCCTACCCCCGACCACCCTGAGGGCACAGTTTTGGATGAATTTGTGCGAGGTTACTTGCTAGGTGAGCGGGTGCTAAGACACGCTATGGTTAAGGTCGCTGCGGCTCCTGAACCTGGTACCGAGGAACCACAAGCTGATGAGTCAGGGGCATAATTGCCAGCCTTTTCCCAATTCTTTCTAATACAAAAAATCCCGATTTATCGAGTAATTTCTGGTAGAAAGTTGGGAATGATTGATGCAATGGCTAGTTTCTTTAGGGAATTACAGCCATTGGAAGCATGATGGGTTACTGTTGAAGAGCCCATTTACACCGGGTTCACTCCGATTAGTCTAGCGCCGTGAGCTATGGGTAAAGTCATCGGGATCGATTTAGGGACAACTAACAGCTGTGTAGCCGTCCTTGAGGGGGGTAAGCCAGTTGTCATCACGAATACAGAAGGTGGTCGAACAACACCTAGTATTGTGGGGTTTGGCAAAAACGGCGACCGTTTAGTTGGGCAGTTGGCTAAACGTCAAGCTGTCACAAATGCGGAGAACACAGTCTACAGTATTAAACGCTTCATCGGGCGACGATGGGAAGATACAGAGACAGAGCGGTCACGGGTTCCCTACGTCTGTGTAAAAGGTAGAGATAACACAGTTGATGTGCAAATTCGGGGTAAGAACTTTACGCCCCAAGAAATCTCTGCCATGATTCTGCAAAAGCTTAAGCAGGATGCGGAGGCTTACCTTGGTGAAGAAGTTACCCAAGCCGTGATTACCGTCCCGGCTTACTTTACCGATGCTCAACGGCAGGCAACTAAGGATGCAGGTGCGATCGCAGGATTAGAAGTTCTACGAATTATCAACGAGCCCACTGCCGCGTCTTTATCCTACGGTTTGGATAAACAGGACCAAGACCAAACAATTCTGGTCTTCGACTTAGGCGGTGGGACGTTCGATGTCTCCGTTCTTCAGCTAGGCGATGGTGTCTTTGAAGTAAAGGCAACTGCAGGCAACAACCACTTAGGCGGCGATGACTTCGATAACTGCATCGTCGAGTGGATGACCAATAACTTCCGGAGTCAGGAAGGCATTGATCTTGCAGCTGACCGAATGGCACTGCAACGGATTCGAGAAGCTGCGGAAAAAGCCAAAATTGAGCTTTCTAATATGGCCGCGACTTCAATCAACCTACCCTTCATCACAGCAGATGAAACTGGCCCCAAACATCTGGAGATGAGTTTGAGCCGGGTACAGTTTGAACAGTTGGCCGCTCCCTTAGTGCAGGCTACCCTTGAACCTGTTGCCCAGGCGCTTAAGGACGCTGACCTCTCCCCTGATGACATTGATCGAATTCTGCTGGTAGGTGGATCAACCCGTATTCCATCTGTACAAAAAGCTATCTCGAATTATTTCAACGGTAAGACCCCTGATCGATCAGTCAACCCGGATGAGGCTGTCGCTTTAGGCGCTTCGATTCAAGCTGGCGTACTCGGGGGAGAGGTGAAAGACATCCTGTTGTTGGATGTCACGCCTCTATCGTTGGGGATTGAAACACTTGGGGAAGTTTTCACAAAGGTTATTGAGCGCAATACGACCATTCCTACGAGCAAGTCTCAAGTCTTTTCGACGGCAACTGATGGTCAAACCTCGGTTGAGATCCATGTGCTCCAGGGTGAACGAGCCATGGCTAAGGACAACAAGAGCCTAGGCAAGTTTGAACTCAATGGTATTCCCCCAGCACCTCGGGGCGTGCCTCAAATTGAAGTTTCCTTTGAGATTGATGCAGATGGAATTTTGAATGTGTCTGCCCGTGACAAAGGTACCGGGCGCGGACAAAGCATTCGCATCACGAATACGGGCGGATTGAGCGGCGATGAAGTAGAACGAATGCGGTTAGAGGCAGAGCGGTATGCTGATGAAGACGAAAGTCGTCGTCAGATAGCGGATCTCAAAAACCGGGCAGAAAATCTCTTCTACAGCTATGAAGCGACTCTCCGTGATAATGGAAGCTTCCTTGATGAAAGTTTGAAGGTATCCCTAGAGGAAAAAGCGGCCCAACTACGGGCAGTGTTGTCTCAGCGAAGCGTCACTGTTGATGAGCTGCGGCAACATATTGATGCCTTGCAAGAGGCTTTGTTTGCCATAGGCTCCAATCTCTATCAACAGGTTGCTCAAGAGGAAGCTGACGAAATGCCTGATTATGTCGCGGCTGCCATGCCTGATACAGCCGAGCAGCATGGTGAGGCAGCAGAAGCAGGGGACGACTCTGAGCTAGATGCAACAGTGACTGCTGACTATGAAGCCATTGATTGACGGGTAAGGTCGGGAATCCCAACTAGTCATACGGGTAACCCGTTTCTACAATGATTTAATGTCTTTAGGTTGGTTGTTGCTGCAGTTGCCCAGGTAGCCCTCTATGGCCCGTGATTATTACGAAATTCTTGGAGTCTCACGGAATGCTGATCAAGAAGAGCTTAAGCGTGCATATCGGCGCTTAGCCCGTAAGTACCACCCCGACGTCAACAAAGACCCAGGGGCTGAGGATACCTTTAAAGAAATTAATCGTGCTTACGAGGTCTTGTCAGAACCAGAGACTCGAACTCGTTACGACCGCTTTGGGGAAGCTGGGGTTGGAGGGGCTGCTGGTGGCTACTCTGACTTTGGGGATGTGGGTGGCTTTGCCGACATTTTCGAGAGCTTTTTCAGTGGTTTTTCAGGCGGGGCGGGGCAAACTTCGCGGCGAAGAGGGCCAACACGCGGTGATGATCTGCGGTTGGACCTGAAGCTGGATTTTAAGGAAGCCGTCTTTGGCGGTGAAAAGGAAATTAAAATCAGCCATTCGGAAACCTGCGGTACTTGTACTGGTAGTGGTGCTAAACCCGGAACGCGACCTCGCACCTGTGCTACTTGTAGTGGAACCGGACAGGTACGGCGGGCCACCCGAACCCCGTTTGGTAGCTTTACTCAAGTTTCTGCTTGCCCAACCTGTAGTGGGTTAGGGGAAGTTGTTGAAGATCGCTGTACTGTATGCGGCGGGAGTGGCCAAACTCAGGAAACTAAGAAACTTAAGATTTCTGTTCCAGCTGGGGTAGACAACGGCACTCGCTTAAGAGTTTCAGGCGAGGGAGACGCTGGAATGCGGGGTGGCCCTGCCGGGGATCTTTACGTCTATCTTTTTGTCAGTGAAGATGCTGAATTTCGTCGGGAGGGGATCAATGTTCTCTCTGACTTAAGGATCAGCTATTTACAGGCAATTTTGGGTTGTAAATTAGAGGTTAAAACCGTTGATGGTCCTGTTGAGTTGGAAATTCCAGCAGGAACTCAACCGGGCACAGTTCTAACCCTGCAAGATCACGGCGTGCCTCGCTTGGGCAATCCCGTCAGTCGAGGAGATCATTTGCTGACAGTGCAGGTTGATATTCCAACTCGGCTTAAACCAGAGGAAAGAGAACTGGTTGAGAAATTGGCTGAAATTCGAGGCGAACGGGTCAATAAGGGAGGAATTGAGGGATTTTTAGGAGGCTTGTTTCGCGGATGATAACGCCTGATCAGCCCGAAATACTTGACTCTGTCTCTTCCATCTCTAGTTCAGAGGTTCCTGTGGAATGTCTAAACCTTCGAGGTACACCCTGTCCTATCAATTTTGTTAGAACAAAGTTGAAGCTGGAAAAAATGCCTGCGGGTAGCTTGCTGGAAATTTGGCTTGATCCGGGTGAACCTGTTGAGCAGGTGCCCGATAGCCTAATCATGGAAGGCTATGTCATTGAGCAAATTCAAAATTGCTCAGACTACTTCGCGCTCCAGATTCGTAAACCTGCTGCTTAGCGCATTTCTTGGGCGATGGCCGAACCTGTAGCGATCGCAAATGAGCCGACGGACTGGTGGGGAACTGTTTTAGCAGTTCAGGCTAATTACTACTCGGTCAAACTGGACCGGGTATCGGATTCCCTTGAACAAGATTCCACAGGGGTGGAATTGACAACCTTACTTTGCACACGGCGGGCTCGTCTTAAAAAGATGGGGCAGCAAGTGATGGTGGGCGATCGTGTCCAGGTGGAGGAACCGGACTGGGCAGGAGGAAGGGGTGCGATCGCAACTGTCCTGCCTCGCAAAACGGTTTTAGACCGCCCCCCAGTTGCTAATGCCGACCAGATTCTACTGGTATTTGCCCTAACTGAGCCAGAGTTAGATCCGTACCAACTCAGTCGATTTTTAGTTAAAGCAGAGTCCACGGGGTTGGAAGTTTGCCTATGCCTCAACAAGCGGGATTTGGTCGATGAGCAGACCCGACAAGCTTGGGTAGCGCGCTTGCACCAGTGGGGATACAACCCCATTGTGATGAGTGTGCAAGCTGAGAGCGTGCACTCAGAGTTGGCTCAACAGCTTAAGGACCACATGACCATTGTCTCGGGTCCATCTGGTGTAGGCAAATCTAGTTTGATTAATTACCTAATTCCTAATGTTGGCCTAAGAACAGGTACGGTTTCTGGCAAGTTGGGGCGAGGACGCCATACCACTCGTCATGTTGAATTATTTGATTTGCCCTCAGGTGGGTTATTGGCTGACTCGCCTGGGTTCAACCAGCCTGATGTCACCTGTACACCAGAAGCCTTAGCAGGCTGTTTTCCAGAGATCCGTCAACGGTTGTCCTTACAATCCTGTCAATTTACGGATTGTCGACATCGGGATGAACCAGGTTGTGCAGTCGGGGAAGATTGGGAGCGCTACGAGCATTACCTAATGCTGTTAGACGAAGCTGAAGCAAGACAGGAGGCGCTTAATCAACAGCGAGGTCCAGAGTCAGCTTTTAAGGTGAAAACAACCGAATCAGGACGCGTACAACAAGAACCCAAGCTTCAAGCCAAGAAGTATCGACGAGTTTCTCGCCGTAGCAGTAAACAAGCTCTACAGGACCTCTGCCAAGAGATGGAGAACGCTACTGAGAATTTAGACGACTTGGATGAGTTAATGACCGATTAGATAGGCTAATTAGTGGCAGGGTAACGGTCGCGTTTAGGGCTAACGACTTTGATGGGGACGCCTTGGATGAGGAACCCTGCCAAACCTCCCAGTCATTAGGTTAAGAGCAAACCGTTTGAGAGGGGAAATGTGTTGAAGCACCCAAATACCCAGCCGTCTTAGAAGAACTAGTGGTAGAAATCGGTTGGAGAAGCAGCGGGTTAGAAAATCGGTCAAGCTCAAAACTACCCAGTTTTCCCGCCGCCGCCAGCGTTCGTAACGCTTTAGCACAGTTAGCGATCCTAAGTCTTCCTGCCTTAGCTGAGCTGTCATTAACACCTCAGCTAAGGCAGCAGCATCACGAATCCCCATATTCAAACCCTGACCACCCACGGGGTGGCAACAGTGAGCTGCATCCCCTATCAGAGCTAGACGAGGTTGTGCATAGTGACGGCTCTGCATCAACTGCACTGGAAACATCAGAGGGTCACTTAGCATTGTCAGACGACCCATCTGATCCCCGTAGCGACGCTGTAGCTCAGCCATGAACTCATCCTTAGGCAGCTTCATCATGGCTTGGGCCTCGGCATGGGGAGCCGTCCAGACAATCTGACAACGGTTTCCGGGCAGGGGCAAAATGGCAAAAGGACCGCTGGGCCAAAACCGCTCGTAGGCAGTATCTTGATGGGATCGCTCGGGCTTGAGGACAGTAGTAATGCAGGACTGCCAATATTTCCAGCCAAACGTTGGAATACCTGCTTTCTGACGTAGGGCAGACTTTGCTCCATCTGCAGCAACAATGAGAGCGGTTTTGAGGGTGAGCCTATCTTCACCTTGTTGAATCTGAAGATAGGTGGCATCGGGTTTGGAAGTTACGGCCAATACTGTGGCCGAACTTAGGTAATGGACATTGCTTGTCTGTTCAAGACTGGTTTGCAGAGCCGTCATTAAAACAGAATGCTCGGCAGCATAGTAAACGGCTCCGGTTCTCCCTTCTTCTGGGCAAAACTCGACAAATTTAGGGTAGTCAGCATCTGACAGGCGTACCCTCTGAAAATGAGTGATGTGAGGCGCAACAGCTGGCCACAACCCTAGCTCCTTAAAAATTTCTGCGGAAGTGAGAGAGAATGCGTAGGCCCGCTGTCGGGAAGCAGCCTGTTCTGGAGTTTGAGCTTCAATGACTGCGACAGTTAGCTCAGAATCCCGTAGGGCTGCCGCGAGGGTCAATCCCACAATGCTACCCCCCACAATAGCCACATCTACCGATAAAAAGGGGGGCAAGTCCTCCCTCAGAGAACCATGAGACTCGTTGGGTTGGTTCTGCTGATGGAGTGGGGTAGAAACCATAACGGTAGTAACGCTAATCAATGCATGGGGTGCTTCTATTGTGACGCGATCGCATCTGCGCTATCAAGGCGAACCCATCTGAACTGTAAACCCTTAGGCGGCGCTAACAGCCATTAGGTCTTCAGTCATTTCAAAGTTGGCGGTAACAGATTGAACGTCATCGAGGTCCTCTAAAGCGTCTATCAGCTTCAGAAGGGCTCTGGCTTGATCAGGGTCTTGCACGTCTACAGCGTTGTTATAGCGCCAGCGGAGTTCAGACTGATACACGCGGTAGCCCTGCTGCTTTAGGGCACCATCAAGAGCTTCAAGGTCAAACGGCTCACAGAAAACCTCGGCACCCTCAGTGTCTTCGTCAATTTCAGTGAGTTCATAGGACTCCGCTCCTGCTTCTAGGGCAGCCTCAAGCAGAGCATCTTCATCCACTGGGCCAAGTAGAGTGACGACCCCTTTCTGCTCAAACATCCAGCCGACGCAACCCGTTTCCCCCAAATTGCCCCCCACTTTATTGAAGGCAGCCCGGAGATCGGCAGCTGTGCGATTGCGATTATCTGTGAGCGCTTCGATCAGCACAGCCACCCCACCAGGACCATAGCCCTCATAACGGATCGACTCTAGCTGGTTTTCACTGCCCAGTTGCCCTGAGCCTTTTGCGATCGCACGGTCAATATTGTCATTGGGTACGCCAGCCGCTTTGGCCTTGTCGATAGCGGTTCGGAGCTGAAAGTTTCCCGCTGGGTCAGCCCCGCCAGTACGCGCTGCGACAATAATCTCCCGTGACATCTTGGCAAAGATTTTGCCTTTGACCGCATCAACCCGAGCTTTTTGCCGTTTTATGTTGGCCCATTTACTATGCCCTGCCATACCTCATGCGGGGATCGACTGCATTCTCGATTTTAGCCCCCCACGGGTTATAGTCTGACGGCGCAGAGGGCTGCTCCAATCAAACCCACCTGGGAATTCAAAATGATGTGAATCGGCACCTTTTCCAGCAAATGGCTGACTCGACCTTTCTGATTGAAGGCCCGCAAGAAAAGGCCATCTTGCATAAGCGAGAGGTTTTTGGCAGCAATGCCTCCTGCGATGTACAACCCACCGTAAGGCAAAAGCTTCAAAGCCAGGTTGCCTGCTTCTGCCCCGTAAGCTTCCACAAAAATTTCCATCGTTTTTTGGGCAAGGCGATCGCGCTTCTCTAGAGCAGATAGAGCAATGACCGCAGCGGGGTCAACGGTCTTGGTCTGCATGCCCGTTTGACGTTCCCAGGCTGTGATAGCGCTGGCAATTTCGGGGGACTCCGTGGCGTACTGGCGATCGCGCAAGAACTGGTAGATCGAAACAATGCCTTGCCCAGACACTACGCGCTCGACTGATACCCGCGAAATCTGATGCTTGTCTAGCAGATACTTCAGCAGTTGAAACTCTAGCTCGGAGCGAGGCGCAAAATCAGCATGACCTCCTTCGGTAGGAAAGACCGTCAGAGCATTGCCAATAGGAATTAAAAAGCCCTGCCCCAACCCTGTACCTGCGCCAATAACCCCAATGGGAGCCGTAGCCAGATATTCCCCATGCTGTAAAGTACACAGGTCTTCGGAGCGAAGACCGAGAATGCCGTAGCCGACAGCCTCGAAATCATTAATCAACCGAACTTTGTCCAGGTGCAGTTCGGCCTGTAGCCGATCGGCTGACAGTGACCAGGCTAAATTGGTCAAGATAGACGTGTCATCAACAACGGGGCCTGCGATCGCAAAGCAGCCTCGATCGGGCACTCGCCTTTCTCCCGTGTGGGCTTCAGCCTCTTGGAGAAAGGTTTTTACCATAGGCACTAAATCTGGGTAGGCGGCGCTAGAGTACATCTTTTCGTAACAGGTCTCCATCTGAGCCTGTAGACCTCCTAAAGCACCCTCTAATTGAACTCTAACAAGACGCAAGAAGGTTTTTGTCCCCCCAATGTCACCAGCCAACAGATACGTCATAACAGTTCTTGATCTAATGGTTTGTGCCCACAGTTTGCAGGACCTGATTGAGTTTGCCACTGCGAAACCCTTCTAAGTCTAGGGTGACATAGGTAAACCCCAGGTCTTTGAAAGCAGACACCAGCGCTTCTAAATTAACTTGAGCAACAAATGTTGGGAGGGTTTCTGTAGGAAGTTCAATCCGGGCAGTATCTTCAATAGATCTGACCCGTAATGTTTTGTAGCCCAACTGCCGCAGGTAGCGCTCAGCTTGGCCTACCCGCTGCAGTTTTTCTAGAGTGATCTCTTCGCCATAGGGAAACCGAGAACTCAGACAGGGTTGGGCCGGTTTATCCCACCAGGGCAATCCCAATTCACGAGCGATCTGCCGCACCTCTAGCTTGATAATGCCAACTTCGGCCAAAGGCGAACGCGCGCCCCGTTCTTTAGCCGCTTGAATACCAGGCCGATAATCGTGGAGATCGTCAGCATTGACCCCATCCACTACATAGGGGTAGCCTCGCTCTAGAGCCAGTGGCTTGAGGGTGTCATGCAGTTCGCTCTTACAGAAATAGCAGCGGTTCACTGGATTTGCGGCGTAGGCAGGGTTATCCAATTCATGAGTGAACACAACTTCATGGGCAATGCCAATTTCTGCTGCCTGGACTTTGGCATCCTCCAGGTCATCTGGCATGAGTGAGGCAGAATTGGCTGTTACTGCTAGTGCCCGATCTCCCAGAACGTCGTAGGCGACTTTAGCTACTAGCGTGCTATCAATTCCACCAGAGTAGGCAATTAGAGCCCGATCCATCTCGGCAAAAATAGCTCTTAACCGATTTAACTTGTTAGCCACCATAGGGTTCAAGATGCTCAAAAATGCGTCGTAGCCCTAAATGCTAACGACAGTATTACCTATTACCCTAACGGTTAGACGATGCTTCTGCCGGGGTTCCACAAGACAGGACTCCGGTCGATCAGCGACCTCTACCACTCATAGGTCTCAATAAAACCAAGCTAGCCCCCTCTAAAATTGGCGACGAGAAAATACGCCTACGGCAATGGCTAGTAACAGCGCTGTGTAGAGCAGGGCATAGAGCAAGCTGCTAGAAAGTTCCGCTGTTGAGGGAAGCAACTGCATCCCGTAAATAGCTTCATTTCTTAGGTTAAGCCGCTCTAGATCCGGAAGGACTAAATAGAGCCCGTTAGTGATTCTCTGTAGCCCTGGATTGTCACTGAGCTTGCCCAAGCTGACGATATCCTGGCTCAAGTGGCCAACCAAATACACTGCAAACGTCAGCAGGGTCGCGAGTAGGGAGCTGGTAAACACACCAAAAAGAATTGCCACTGCGGTCAACAGCACGACTTCAAGGAACATGAAGAGAATAGCCAGCAGTAAGCTATCTAGGGGAAACGGGATACCGTTGAGCTTCAGAACGGCCAGAAAAATAACTGTTAATAGACCGATGAGCACTGCCAACACCGCTGATAAGCCCAAATGCTTACCCACAATAAATTCCAAGCGGCTAACAGGCTTGGCAATCAGCACTAGCACCGTGCGTTTTTCGATCTCTTTGTTGACCAAGCCTGTGCCGACAAAGACTGCCACAATCACACTAAGCAGGTGAATTGCGGCTAGACCCAAATCGAGCGTGATTTTGTTCTCAGTTCCTGCTGCGACCTGAGGTAGTAGCAGCGTGGCAGCCACCATCAATATCGCAAACAACCCCACTAAATAGAGGATGCGATCGCGAATCACCTCTAGGAACACGTTGCGGGCGATTACTCCAACTCTCACGAGATTCATGACATACCTCCAGCCGGGACACATCCCCTAGTCACGAGTATTCCACGTTTACTCTTCTGACTAAGCAGGCCGCCCTGTTTTTCGTTCGGTTCCCGTCTGACAGTTCAATTCCGACCAGGTCGTTGCGGTCGCATCGCCCTGGGGGGCCAAGGAGTTGCTAGATGCATTAGGAATCGGGCTGCGATTAACGGGCACTAGAGTACAGGATTTCTCCAGATAATATCCTTGGGGTTCGGCGGTGGGACCCCTCCAAATGGCTCTCAGTTTGAGATCATAACCACTGGTTGCGGCACGAGGCGCAATATCGATTTGCCAGTAGCGATACTCCTGAGAACTGGTGTTAAGCCGATCTCTAATTTCTCGTCGCAGCACTGGAATTTGATTTTGAACGCTCAACAGCCAACGCTCTACCCCTGGCCAAGGACGGTTATTGAGCGGCTCTTGTAGTGCCGCTGCAGTTAATGTCAGAAGTGTAGCCCCTTCGGACATTGCCGCCGGCTGTCCTGGCACTCGGTACACAAATTCACTCGTGTCAAAACTTTCAGCTAACAAACTGGGGTAATCGTCGAACCAAGATTGGAGCCGGAAGTAGAACTGAAGCCAAGTGCTAATGAGCACACTAATCAGGAGGATTAGGATGACCTGCTGCCGTATGGGGGGAGGCGGGGTTTTCCAGTCCAAATCCCAACTCAAAAACTGGGGGACAATCATAATCAGAGCGGAGATGAGCGGCCAACTTACAACCGCAATCTGCTGCTGATCACCTGGCCAGAAGCCAAAAATAAACCCACTCAAAATGGCCCCTGCCACCCAGGGGGCCAGGGGAATTCCAAACAGCTTAACCTTGTTAGCTTGCAGTGCCCAACCCACACCCAGGGCCAGAAAGAGCCAGCTAAAGCTGGTCAGCAGCAGCACTGTAAACGAAGTGGTACCGAATAGGAACGCGAGCCAAGACATGGCCCACGAAAAGAGACTGAGGTAGATGACCGTCTGCCAGGAGAAATATTGATCTGGCAATAGAAAGTCGCCAATGGCCTTGAATAGGGGCCGGAAAAACTCGAATAGAAATAGCTTCTGCAGGAACTTAAACATCAGACCGACTCAATGACGTTACGCAGCAGAATTAGGGCCAGGATGACGGTGAAACTCAAAGCGTTGGCCTCTAGAACGGCTAGGGTTCTCACTGAGGTAGCTCCCTTTGCCTGGCGACCCCGACGAGCCAAGTCATACCGTTCCTGCCGGGACAGTTCCTTTTTGATCTCCGGTTCATCAATCGGCAACAACCCTAATATTCTGAGCAACCAATCCAGCCCTTTCAACTTCAGCCAAAGAGTAGCAAAAAACGAGAGGATTCCCACAAAAACAATAATGATTGGCAGGTTCCCAGCCCACTCATTGAAGTAGAAGCGGTTGAACAGAACATAACTGATGATTTGGGTTTGGAGGGGTTCCGGCAACAGCGGCTCAAACACCAGAAAAACTAACCAACCCAGCACGGTGGCAAATAAGTTAAGGGTCGCTGCGTACTGGACGCTGGGACGGTAGCCAATCCTCAACCGTTGCCGTAGGATGAGCGCCTCAAGCGCAATGGCCACTAGCAACAGCAGACATTGAAACGCGATCGCACGGAGGGGTAAAACCCCAAGTCCTTGAAGAAGATCCTGAATGGGCATGGCTGGGTATCGTCAGGAGGGATCTAGGCAATAGGGTATCGCCTGAGTCAGGTTCCGAATAGAATTTTGAATCGGGCCTCTCAATCATACTTAAACAAAATGGTTAGAACCGGTATTGGTATTCGGACGGCTCAACAAACTAATGAGCGACTCACCGGGCAGTTCCATGTCTATGACGGAGAGGGTAAGGGTAAGTCTCAAGTTGCTCTAGGCGTAGTGCTGCGCTCCATTGGTCTAGGGATTCATCACTTTATGGAGAGCAGAGTGTTGCTGCTGCGGTTTCTCAAGGGACCGGGCCGCACCTACGATGAAGATGCAGCGATTGAGGCGCTTCAGCGGGGCTTTCCCCACCTAATTGACCAAGTGAGAACTGGCAGAGCTGAGTTTTTTGGTCCTGAGGATATTACCCGGTTTGATAAGCAAGAGGCCCAACGAGGTTGGGACGTGGCAAAAGGTGCGATCGCATCGGGCCTCTACTCTGTCGTCGTTCTTGATGAACTCAATCCGGTTTTGGACTTGGGCTTGCTCCCAATTGAGGAAGTGGTACGGACCCTCAAACGCAAACCTGACCACTTGGAAATTATTGCGACAGGCCGAGGCGCACCCCAGCCTCTGCTCGATATTGCTAATCTCCACTCCGAGATGAAGCCTCAGAGCTACGGCACTGCGGGCATTGATGGAATCGAGATCTACACCGGAGACGGCAAGGGCAAGTCCACCAGCGCTCTGGGCAAAGCCCTACAGGCCATTGGCAGGGGTATTGGTCAAGACAAGTCGCATCGAGTCTTAATTCTGCAGTGGCTCAAAGGCGGCAACGGGTACACCGAAGATGCAGCGATCGCAGCCCTGCGTAAGAGCTATCCCAATTTGGTAGACCACCAGCGCTGTGGCCGTGATGCCATTGTCTGGCGGGGGCAGCAGCAGGAAATCGACTATGTGGAGGCCGAGCGAGGTTGGGAAATTGCGCGAACTGCGATCGCATCAGGCCTCTACAAAACCATTATTCTGGACGAGCTAAATCCCACCGTCGATCTGGAACTCCTGCCAGCAGAACCGATTGTCCAAGCACTGCTGCGCAAACCTAGAGATACCGAAGTGATTATCACTGGGCGCTGCAAAAAACCACCTGCTTACTTTGATCTCGCTAGTGCCCACTCCGAAGTTTTTTGCCACAAACATTATGCGGAGAAAGGCATTGATTTGAAGCGCGGTGTAGATTTTTAGCGTTCTGCCCTAGAAAATTGTCAAATCCCATTCAGCATCAGTTAGGCATTCTGGCCCAACTAAATTGGTTCTGACGTGAAGATAGCGTCCACAATAAATGGAGGACTGCTTAAAACGAGGATTAGGCTGGCCTGCGATCGCATCCTGCTCCGCATAAGCTTCGAGATATTCAGGAGCAATAGCACTCGGCTGGGTTGAATGGGAACTTTGGCGGGAAGTTGCCATAGGCGCTACTCAGTAAACTCTGAGGGCGAATTTCTTCCCCTCACGATAAACGCCTATTGCGGAACTGCCGTCTAGCTTTTGAAAACTTTAACCTCTAAAAGTCTCTACCCTGGGAAAGGAGGAGGGAAGTGTCGCTAGAAGTCCTCCTGCCCCCCCTAGGCACACGTCAAGCACTTATTGCCCGACACCAGATTCTGCTGTCGGCGGAGCCTGAAGTTGCTCAGATTTTTTGAGCGCCATACTGCTGTTTTGCTGATAGGATACGACCCGCTGCTGAGCTGTTGCATAGCGCGCATCAGTTGAGGGAATTTTTGTCATTAGGTCTGAAGCACGCCGCCAACGCGCAGCCAGATCAAGCCATTCAGCCGCAGTCGTCGCGGTTTGTCCATCCTCAGCGGCCTGTTGGGCAATGCGCACCGCCTGGGCAAACGAGTCTTGTTCAGCAGCTACTGGAGCAGTCGGCTTAGGAGCCTCTTCAGCCACTTGAGTTGAGAAGGAAATTCCTTTCAGACCCAACCAATCCTTCGTCACAAGACCAATCATCAGCAGCAAGACACACAGACTTGCCCCCCCCATTAACCCCCGCCAGAAAGCAGTGCGATTGGCAGTCGTTTTGCTAGCGGGAACCTCCAGGTAGAGGCTGCGCTGTCTCGGGGAGTTAACATCTTGCCAAAAGCGCACCAGCAAATTGGGTCTTTTCAGGGTAATTAGCTCAGACCAGAGCAACTGTTTGTCAGGATCACGCTTAATCTCCTCCAGCCAAAGGAGTTGCTGCTCCTGCACAATACGGCCATTGACATTGACCTTGCTGATGCTGCGCGGACTCATACCCTCCAGCAAAGTCTTTACCCGGGCAACGACCTTGTCCTGAGGAAGCTGGTCCGCCGTGGGCGCTTCGCAGAGTAGTTGCAAAATGCCCTGATCCAAAACAGCTCGGGTACGGATTTGGGAGTCGGCCATCTTATCATTCAATATTTGAATGATTGCTGCAATGCTGCCCTGACGAGCTTGCAGATAAATGTCGTCGATAGATTGCATCGAAATTGACCCGGAGGAGCCAGCAGAAGTACTCATTGCCCTGATCCTAGAAGCCATGATCCCCGAATTATAGTGACCCCTGTAGATGTTGACAATCGTTGAAGCGTTTTATCTGCCAAAGCTCGCTATTCCAGCGGTTGATACCGTCTGCTTGCCAGCGCTGCTGGTCCAACCAAAGCTCAAATAATCCGGTGTGCGCTATCGGAAAACCCCAAGTGCGATCGCACCCCAACAGCACCGACATGACCTGTTGTAGCATCCAGTGATGGCTGATCACCCAAATGCGATCGCTATTAGTGTGTGTCGCCAACAGCGCTTCCACAAATTGGACTGCTCTCGCTCTTCCTGCCGCCAAGGACTCAGCCTCGGGAATTGGCAGCCAATCTGACGACGCTTCAAGCTGATGACACAACTCGGGATACTGAGCTTGCGCTTCAGCCCATGTCAGACCTTGAAAAACCCCATTCTGATATTCCTTCAGGTGGGCAGACCAGGTTAATGGAACAGGTAGATCACTCAGGGGCAACTTTTGCTTGTGTGGGGCATCAGAAAGCTGGGATGAGCGGACAATCCAGCCAAACTCGACAGCCAACTCCCACAGCGTTTCAGCCGCCCGCGATAAGGGACTGCAATAAATATGCGTTGGCAGCCAGTCGGCAGCCAGCAGCCTTTGACCCAGAGCAGAAGCTTGCTGCCGCCCCTTTGCCGTTAGCGGCGTAGACTGCCATCCCTCCATGCGCCCCTCCTGGTTTCCCACAGACTCAGCATGGCGAATGAGCAGCAGTTTCAAACAAGGCATGGCCGTGGACTATGCTTTGGTTGCAGCCTGAGTTTTTGACACCACTGCCTGCTCGGAAGAAACGACACTTTGGGTTTCGTCAGTTTCCTCTACGGCCTCTGTAGCGGACTGAGCGGGCTGAGGGAGCTGCTCCTCATAGCTCAGACCCAAAAGGTCACTGTAAAGCTTGATATAGTCAACTGCTGACTTCTTCCAGCTAAAGTCTTTCACCATGCCCCGCTTTTGCAGTTCCTTCCAGGCATCCTTGTAATGGAAACCTTCCCATGCCCGAATGAGGCAGGTATAGAGATCTAGCGGCTCATAGCGATCAAAGCAGTAGCCCGTTCCTGCCTGGTTCATGGGGTCGTGGTGCTCCACTGTATCGACTAACCCCCCTGTGCGCCGCACAATAGGAACACAGCCATAGCGCATCGCAATCATCTGGCTAATGCCGCAAGGTTCAAAGCGCGACGGCATTAGAAAGGCATCAGCCCCAGCGTAAATCCGACGGCCTAACCCTTCGCTATAGAGTAGATAGGTGGCCATTCGGCCCCGATAGCGGCCTGCTAATTGCCACAGCTGAGTTTCGTAGTAGCGATCGCCTGTACCCAGCAGCACAAACTGGGCGTCAGTGTAGGCCATGAACCGCTCTAGAATTTGCAGAACCAGGTCTAGCCCCTTCTGCTCAACCAGACGACCTACCAGCCCCACCACAAATGCTTTGGAGTTGACCTCTAGGCCCAATTCCTCCTGCAAAGCAATCTTATTGGCACGCCGTGTTTCTAATGACTCTGGCGTGAATTGCTTGACGATGTAAGGGTCTTGCGATGGGTCAAAGCTATTGGTATCAATCCCGTTCAGAATGCCGTTAAGCTTGCCACCAATAAAGGACAGTAGCCCCTCTAGCTTCTCACCATAGTCGGCAGTTTTGATTTGATTGGCGTAGGTAGGCGATACGGTGTTAACCCGATCAGCATATTGCAGTGCAGCTGCCATCGTGTTGTGGCCCTGCATATACCAAGGACACCAGGTCATTTGCTCTAGCTTCCAGCGCCAAGGACCTTGGTAGGCCAAGTTGTGAATAGTGAAGACGGTAGAAATATCGGGATCTTGGTGCATCCACACTGGGATCATGCCTGTGTGCCAATCATGGCAGTGCATGATTTGAGGCTTCCAGTAGTTCCAGGCAAATTCTGCGGCTCCGTTGGCAAAGAAGGTGAAACGCCACTCTTCGTCATCCCCACCATATACCCGGCGGGGATCAAAGGCAGGGTGGCCAAACAGATACAGGGGGACATCAGAATCGGGCAGCGTTGTCTCGTAGACAGCGAAGTCATTGAACATCGCATAGCCCTGCCAAACAGGTTCTGCTGGGATGTCAATTTTGTCAGCTAGAAAGCCGTAGTAGGGCAAAAAGACCCGTACATCGTGGCCCATCGCCCGGAGGACTTTGGGAAGAGACCCAACCACGTCACCCATGCCACCCACTTTTGCGATAGGGGCCGCTTCTGCTGCCACAAAAAGAATTCGCATGATTTCCCCGGGTTTTAGATTTTTTTCACCTTCTCACCTAAGTCTACGGGGGCATGGGTTTTATGCCTAGTAGGCGTGTTAAAGCCTTGCATAACTGCACTAGCGTGCAACGACCCAACAGGTTCTCGCCTAAGAAATGGTGTTAGGTCTAAGACCTGTTAGCCAATCTTGGGCTTCTTGAGGCGATCGCAACCGCACCATCCGCCCTTGAAACTCGGGCAGGCTGAACTGATGTCTATATTCTTCTCTGTAATGGGAGTGCTTGCGCCAGGTGTAGTAAATCATTGAGTCTTGACTGAAAAAGGCTTGACGCCAACTTTCCCGGTTGCCGCTCCAGAGTTCTTGGTGGGAAATAACTCGGTTTAACGTACGCCAAATAATTCGCTGCATGACTACCTGACGAGAGTAATCGAGCCAGACGATTAGATTGGCTTTGTCTCGCACTAAATCTCCACCCGATCTGCGGTAGTTGCCGTCTGCAACCCAGGTTGGAGCTGCGATCGCACTAACTATGCGATCGCGAAATTCTTCTGTTTTCGACTCCGTCCAATTTGGCCCCCAAAACAGCGCATCTAGCTCTATGTGGGGGATTTGCAATGCCTGAGCAATCTGTCGGGCCAAGGTTGTTTTGCCAGAACCTGGGGTGCCAATGACCGAAATACGCCAGAAAACACTTTTACCTTCAGCCTGCATAAAGATCGTTCCTTTGACACCATGTCGTAACTCAACGCGGCCACAAAATAGTACAAATGATCTAAAATGGGATTACAGCTAGTCTGCTTGAGATCCTTACTATGTCTACATTGGCAAACGCGTCGGTTTCAGACAGTACCTGCCCTCCAGCCTGGGCTACGATTCGCTTTCGGCGGGCTAAAGACAGCAAAGGCTGGGCGCTGCTAGGGATTCCGCAGGAAGTCTATCCTGCCGTTGCCGTTCGGTTATTTGAGTTGCAGGCCCGCTTAGTAAACCGCTACGACGATGGCTCCTATACCAGCTTGCTTTTTGACGCGCCACCTCCGGTAGCTGCTAAATTGGCCTGCGTTTTTCCCGCCCCTCCGGGCTGCGAAACGCTAAAAATTTCTGAAACGGGCGATCGCATTCTTTCGGGCAAACTCACTCAATCTGTCAAAGGAATTTCTCAGCAGCCTGATCCTTCTACAGATGAGAGTTCAGCCGCTTAACCGCACGTTTGTGTTTGCGGCTTTCATGCAGGCGTCCGATCAAAATCACGCCCAAAAAATAGCTGATCCCACTGCTGATTAGCCCAACAATGGCGCTGCCCAGCATGAGCTGAGTGATTACTTCAGTTCCCATCTCCGCCCAGCCTTTGAGGGTATCGAGGTCGGTGAAACTCTGAGCTGGGCCACCACCCATTATCCAGTGCCCAACTTGGTAGTTAAAAGCAAACAAGGGCACGTAGGTCAAGGGATTGCTGATCCAGGTGCCTGCTGCGGCCATAATGCGGTTGCCGCGAATCACGGTTGCGATCGCAACCCCAATGATCATCTGCAGCCCAAAGAGTGGAAAACATCCCGCAAATACGCCCGAAGCCAGCCCCCTCGAAATCTCCTGGGGGCTTCCCTGTAATCGGAGAAAACGCCAGTAGTAATATCTCAGGCCTCGCTGCCAATCTAAGCGTGCTTGCCTCCGCACGGGTTGTTTCAATCGACGGGTGGATGGGGTGGAAGCCATGAAAGATTGCTGGGATCACTGAATTCCATTGTATTGGGGGCAATAAATTTACCCAATCAACGTGTGCCACTTCATCCGGCCAAAGCAATACCGTCTGTAGCAATCGGGCATGGGTCGCTCACAATGGGAGAAGGCTGGAGGGGAAAAAGTCATGACCCATACCATCGTGCAGGGAGAAACCATTGTTGCGATCGCAACTGCCATCGTGCCGCAGCAGGGCAGTGTCGGTATTGTGCGCTTATCAGGGGCGGAGGCCGTTGCCATTGCTCGCAAACTTTTCCACGCTCCCGGTCAACAGACCTGGAAAAGCCATCGCATCCTCTACGGCCACATTCAGGAACCCCAGACCCATCGGGTAGTCGATGAAGCTCTGATGCTGCTCATGCTAGCCCCCCGCTCCTACACCCGCGAAGATGTGGTGGAGTTTCACTGTCATGGCGGCATCATGGCGGTGCAGCAGGTGCTTCAGCTTTGTCTAGCTCACGGGGCACGCTTGGCTCAGCCCGGAGAATTTACGCTACGGGCCTTTCTAAATGGACGGCTCGACTTAACCCAGGCTGAGGGCATTGCTGATCTCGTAGGGGCTCAATCGCCTCAAGCTGCTCAGGCTGCCCTGGCAGGCATTCAAGGACGGTTGATGCAGCCGATTCGGGATTTGCGTTCAGCTTGCCTAGACATTTTGGCTGAGGTCGAAGCCCGTATTGATTTTGAGGACGACCTGCCACCTCTAGATGAAGCTGCGATTGGGCAGCAACTGGCTGACGTACTGGACAACGTTCGCCATATCTTAGCAACTGCTCATCAGGGAGAATTGCTGCGCAGTGGACTCAAAGTTGCCATTGTAGGGCGGCCTAATGTGGGTAAATCCAGCTTATTGAACGCTTGGAGTCGGTGCGATCGCGCCATCGTCACTGACCTCCCTGGGACCACTCGTGATGTGGTCGAGTCTCAGCTTGTCGTTGGCGGTATCCCTGTGCAGGTACTTGATACAGCAGGCATTCGGGAGGCTACCGATCAGGTAGAGCAAATGGGGATTGTGCGATCGCATCAGGCCGCTCAATCTGCCGATCTGGTCTTACTTACCCTCGATGCTGCTACGGGATGGACCTCCGACGACCAGACGCTCTACGACACCGTGCGGCACCGTCCCTTAATTCTGGTGGTTAATAAAATAGATTTGGTCGATGCCGGTTCGCTTCCCACCTTGCCCGATCCCACTCTACCCGTGGTTTACACTGCCGCTGCTCAGAATCAGGGCATTGAGGCGCTGGAGCAAATTATTCTTAAAACTATTCAGGCCGACAACCTCTCTGCCGCTAACGTCGATCTCGCCATTAACCAGCGCCAAGCCGCCGCACTCACCCACACTCAGACCGCCCTCGAACAGGTGCAGGAAACTATTAGCAACCAGCTGCCCCTTGATTTTTGGACCATCGATCTCCGAAGTGCCATTCATGCTCTAGGCGAGATCACGGGAGACGAGATCACAGAATCTGTGCTGGACGAAATTTTTAGCCGCTTCTGCATTGGGAAATAGACAGTTAGGTACCCGCAGAAACACAAACTGTAACCGGTTGACTTGCCAGATCCCCCAAACCTGATAGGGTTGTCTCAATTTATGAGCCCTCGAGTTTTTGGCATTCTGACTATGCGGCTTTCCTCCCTTCTGTCTGTATCTCTTTGCCTGCTCCTCCTCGCTGGATGTAAGCCCGCCGCAAATCAGCCCCAAGTAGATAACCAGGCAGGAACCTCCAATAGCGCTCCAACAGACACGTTGAGACTGCTCTACTGGCAAGCTCCAACCATTTTGAACCCCCACTTCTCCAATGGCTTCAAAGACTCCGAGGCTAGCCGGATCATACTAGAGCCCTTGGCGAGTTTTGACGCCAAAGGGGACATGGTGTTGTTTCTAGCCGCCGAGGAACCCTCGTTAGAGAATGGCGGTGTTGCTGCCGATGGCACCTCTGTAACCTGGAAACTCAAGCAGGGCCTCAAGTGGTCTGACGGTACTCCTTTCACTGCCAAAGATGTGGTCTTTACCTATCAGTTCATCACAAACCCAAAGGTTGCCTCCACGACCGCGGGTACCTATGAATTGATTCAGAGCGTTGAGGCTCCAGACGATACCACCGTCAAAATCACCTTTAAAGAACCCAACCCTGCCTGGTACCTCGTCTTTACAGGCACCGAAGGAATGATCTTGCCCCAGCACATCTTTCAAGACTACAACGGCAGCAATGGACGGGAGGCCCCTGCCAATCGAATGCCTGTGGGCACAGGTCCCTACCGCGTCGTGGAGTTTCGGCCAGGAGACGTGGTAGTTTACGAACCCAATCCCAATTACCGAGATGTTAATGCTCTCGCCTTCAGCCGGATCGAGCTTAAGGGTGGCGGCGATGCTACCTCTGCGGCCCGCGCCGTTTTGCAGACAGGAGATGCCGATTTCGCCTACAACCTCCAAGTGGAAGCCCCTGTGCTCAAGCAATTAGAATCGGCAGGGAAGGGTAAGGTTGTTGCCAGCTTTGGCTCCCTGGTGGAGAGAGTACTTGTCAATTTCAGTGATCCTAATCAGGAAACCAGCGATGGAGAACGATCCAGTACCCAATTCCCCCATCCTTTTTTTAGCGATCCTCAAGTACGTCAAGCCCTAAACTTGGCTATTGATCGCGAAACGATTGCCCAACGGCTCTATGGGGCTAGCGGCAAGGCCACTGCCAACTTTCTAGTTGCCCCTGAGTCGTTTAGCTCCCCCAATACCCGCTCTGCCTACGATCCAGAGCAGGCCAAAGCCCTACTTGATAGGGCAGGCTGGGTCGATAGCAACAACAATGGTACCCGCGACAAAAACGGAGTTGAGATGGCTGTGGTGTTCCAAACCTCCGTGAATCCCCTACGCCAAAAAACTCAGGAGATCGTCAAGCAGTCTTTAGCGGCCATTGGTATTGGAGTAACTCTCAAAAGCATTGATGCCTCAGTCTATTTCTCCGGTGACCCAGCCAACTCAGAAACCGTAGAGCGTTTCCAGGCCGACCTACAAATGTTTGCTACTGGCAACACCAATCCCGATCCGGGCGCTTACATGAAGACCTACACCTGTGACGAGATTGTACAGAAGGCTAACAACTGGTCCAAGCAAAACTATGCCCGCTATTGCAACCCTGCCTACGACAAACTGTGGCAGCAGTCCAACCGAGAGTTAAACCCAGAGAAACGACGCCAGCTCTTTATCCAGATGAACGATCTGCTGGTGCAGGATGCAGCCGTCCTTCCTGTTGTCCATCGGGCTAATGTAGCAGGGGTGAGCAATCAATTGGAGGGCGTTAACCTCACTCCCTGGGATTTGCAAACGTGGAACATTGCTGAGTGGCGACGGCCCTAAGGGCTTTCTCTAACCCACTCACTAACCTACCTGGTTAAAAATGGCTTCCTTAGGTTCGGGGGCAAAAATATAGTCGTAATCGAAATGGAACGAGTTGTGATGACGGATGATTGCCAGGCCAAAACTGCTTACGCCTGCTGTGGGAAAGGTAGCCATGACTAGCTCAATGAGGCGTTTTCCCTCTAACTTAGGCAATTGAACGAAGTAATCGCGTCTGGCAAAAAATTGCCCTTCATCTCTAGGAACAATCACGTTATTGATGCGATGAGCGTGTTGAATAGGCTTGATATAGTTGCGAATAAACTCATCCTGGTTAACCTGAAGGCGATACAACCGCTCATGCTGTGACCAACTCATCTGAAACATGAGTTTAATAATCTCAAAGCCCAAGATGTAGTTGAAAACGCTGTCACGCTCCTCACTACTGCCAACAAGCTTAAGCGCTGATTCCAGATAGAGTTCGGGCTGTTGTCGCGTATCTTGGGCAGAGTGAATGTAGAACTGGCGGATGTAGTGCCTGAGAACCATTTCAGTCAGGGTCAGATCAATGTGAAACCGCTGAAGGTAATTGTTGACTCGATGCTGTGTATCTCGATCTTGCAGAATACGCGATACCAACCCATCTGCGGTGTAGTCATCGAGAAACTCCGCCTGTATTTCGGGCGGTGTCGCACACATGATGTGACAAAGAGAAAGCACATAGCGCCGCTGCTCCCAGGGTAAGCTTTCTAACCACTGTTTAGCGGTCATTGGGAGAGAGCCGTAAATGGGATCACTGTCTTGCATAGGATAGGTAGAGGGGTGAAAACCATTACCAGGGAAGCTCAACGGGCTATTAGGAACCCCTTTTTCCAATATTCCCGGCTGCTCCTAGCAAGCCATCAGATCGGTAAAGATTTTGATCGATAAGTCCTTTGCCAAAATGTCGATCTTCGTTAGATTCGATGCGATCGCACTGAATGTGACACATCTAGAATTGCCACGTTCAAAAGCGGCTCTAACCCCTCGGGTCAAAGCCGCCTTTGGAAAGCCAAAACTGTAATTTCACTAATAACTGCCGCTGTAGCGCTCCTCAGCCCAGGGTTCTCCTCGCTCGTGGTAGCCATTGCGCTCCCAAAAGCCCAACTCCTGATGGTCTAGAAACTGGATGCCGTTGATCCACTTAGCGCTCTTCCAAGCATACAGGTGAGGAACTACTAGGCGTAATGGACCGCCGTGTTCCATAGGTAGAGGTTCGCCAAAGAGGGTATGGGCAAAAAAGTTGGTATCTCGCACAAAATCTGCGATGGCAACGTTGGTGGTATAGTCGCCGTAGCAATGCAGCATGACATGGGTTGCTTTGGGATCAACTGCGATCGCATTCATAAAATCTGTCACCTTAGTTCCCCGCCACTTCACATCCAGCTTGGACCAAGTGGTGACACAGTGAAAATCGGCAGTAAAGTCAGCCTGGGGTAAAGCCATAAACTCTTCCCAAGTAAAGGTTTTGGGCGTTGCCAACCCCCAAACCTTGAGTTCCCAAGTTTCGGTAGAAACATGAGGTGTTTCGCCGTAGGTCAGAACCGGAAATCCGCTGGCGAGATGTTGCCCTGGCGGAACTCGGTCAGCCAACTCTGCTCCCGGCTTAGTGAAAAATTTCATGACCTGTTTGGTTTAGCTTCCAGAGGCGGTATTTGCATTGCTGAGTGGTCAGGATCTGCCTACTCACGCCATGCTGTCATCAGCCTAAACCATTCTGCTGAAAACTGAACCGTAAACGAGCAAGGACAATCATTAGAGCTTAGGCAGACACCATCCGCTTGAGCCAGCCCTTCCGACGCACATCAACAAATGAACCACATTCAGTACACTTGCGGATACCAGAAACGCCAATCCGCCGAAGCTGGTTGCTCTGACAATGGGAGCACTGATGCCATCTTGTTTTGTGAGAGGCTAAAAGTTGAACGTACATAAGCTCAGATGCAGTTAATAACGGTAGCTACCGTTTTATCCTTCTAAATTTCGGACAAACCGCCTAGAGAGACACTACCTAAAGCGTCCTATAGCAACCAAGCTCGTGAGAGTACATTTACGGATGTCGTTAACTTTCAATCTGAACCGAGCTGATTAATGTAGCTAGCAACCCCTCCTAAGCACCTTGGGCCGAAGAAACCTTGAGCCAAGGCTCCTCCCTCCAAGCCTGTAGCAGTCGGTAAAATGAAAGCTACTATTAAAGGGTGTTGCTTCTGAAAGTGGCATTAAGCACTCTTGCCTTTACGCTGTCAGGAAGCTGATCCCTTAGCTAGCTACAAACATCGCCCCACCATGACTTCAGTTGTTACCTCTGACCAGCAAAAGCGTATGGATGATGGAAAGCACGGCTTGCCCGTTACCATCATCACCGGATTTTTAGGCAGTGGAAAAACAACCCTGCTAAACCACATCCTTACTAATCAGGAAGGCTTGAAGACCGCTGTACTGGTCAATGAGTTTGGGGAAATCGGCATTGACAACGACCTGCTGATCACCACCGACAACAGCGACGACACAATGGTGGAGTTGAGCAACGGTTGTATCTGTTGCACCATCAACAGCGATCTCATGGATGCGGTGTACAAAGTTCTGGAACGGCAGGACAAGATTGACTATTTAGTTGTCGAAACCACGGGCTTGGCTGATCCCTTACCCATCGCTTTGACATTCTTGGGCACAGAGCTGCGGGATTTGACTCGATTAGATTCCATTGTCACCGTTGTAGATGCTGAAAACTACAGCCTAGATCTCTTCAATAGTCAGGCTGCTTACAACCAGATTGCCTACGGCGACATTATTTTGCTCAACAAGACGGACCTCGTAGACGATGCAGATCTTGATCTGTTGGAGGTCAAACTCCGCGATGTCAAGGAAGGGGCCCGCATTATCCGCACGACCAAGGCTCAGGTGCCACTCCCGCTGATTCTCAGTGTAGGGCTATTTGAATCAGACCAGTACTTCAAGGCTGACAAAGGCCATGATCATGAGCATCATGACCACGAACATGACCACGAACATGATCATCATGACCATGGGCATGACCACTCAAACTGTGATCACGACCACGGTCACTGCGAGCATGATCACGATCATGAGCATCACCACTCTGATCACTTAGCTGTAGATGGGTTCACCTCTCTCTCCTTTGAGAGTGAACGCCCCTTCTCGATTCGCAAGTTTCAATATTTCTTGGATAACCAGTTACCCGAGAGTGTCTTCCGAGCTAAAGGCATTCTCTGGTTTGATGAGAGTCCTAAGCGCCATGTCTTTCACTTAAGTGGTAAGCGCTTCTCATTGGACGATGAGGAGTGGAAGGGCAATCCCAAAAACCAGCTGGTGCTGATTGGTCAGCATCTTGACCATGATGCGTTGCGATCGCAGATTGAGAATTGCTTAGCAAAACCCTCTACCAGTCGTGGTAAAGGCTTTGGCAAATAGACAATGCAGCATCCTGACTGCTTAGCCTGTCAAATTCTATCGGGGCAGGTCGAAGTTCCTGGTGGCACCATTGCGGAAAACGAGTGGTGGATCGCAGACCATTGTGTTGGAGCTTATGGCTTAGGCGCAATTGTGGTCAAGTCTAGGCAACACCGGGAGAATCTGTGGGACCTCACTTCAGACGAATCCGCCTCGTTGGGGTCCTTTATGCAGCAGATTTCTCAGGCGATGGCGGTTGCACTTGAGGCTGAGCGAGTTTACGTTAGCCTTTGGGTAGATCAGCCGCCCTACCATGTGCATTTTGTGCTGCAGCCTCGTTATTCTGGCAAAGCAGAACTAGGCCTTAAGGGGCTTGAGCTTCAGGTGTACCGATCCCTTCATAAACCGCCGAAAGCGACAGAAATGGCTGAAGTCGCTGCAAAGCTCAAAGCCTACTTGCAGACCCAAGGGTTAACCGGACAATGCGTGTCGTAGTTCAACGGGTCAAGGCTTCCAGCGTATCGGTGAACGGTGAGGTCATTGGTCAGATCAATCGGGGACTAAACTTGCTAGTGGGACTCGCTCCCACCGACACCCCTGCTGAACTGGAGTGGATGGCTCGTAAGTGTTTGGAACTCAGAATATTTCCGGCTGAAGGTAGCGATCGCTGGGATCAGTCTGTGCAAGATATTGACGGAGAACTACTGGTAATTAGCCAGTTCACCCTCTATGGCGACTGCCGCAAAGGCCGTCGTCCCTCATTTGATAAGGCAGCTTCCCCATCCCAAGCAGAAGTTCTGTACAACCAGTTTGTAGAGAAACTGCGCCAGAGTGGACTCCGGGTAGAAACAGGGCAGTTTGGGGCGATGATGCAGGTTCATATCGCCAACGACGGCCCCGTAACCCTGCTTTTAGAACGAGAAGCAGTCGTGCCAGAGTAGTTCGGCAATACATCACCTTTTGCGAACTCAGGTCTCAGCTTTTTTGATTAGCGAATGGTAGGCAGTTGGGCTAAAGTAAATAAGCATTGCTCATTATTAAGCATTTGTTAAATTTGCTCTATGTCTGACACAGAATTTGAGCCACCGCAATTGGAAGCGTTTCTGTCCTGGGCAACCCAAAGAACTCCATGGGGAGACACCCTCTTTTGTGACTTCGATGGCCCGATTGTTGACGTTTCTGAGCGCTATTACACGACCTACCGGATGGGCCTAGAAGCACTGCAGACGGCTAGCCAGAAGCGGGGTTTAACCCTTCCCATTCGCTACTTGTCGAAGGCTCAGTTTTGGGCATTCAAACAAAATCGCTTGCCCGACCGACAAATTGCTCTGTGGTCAGGCTTGGAAGGAGAACAGATTGACGAGTTCTTAGTGTATGTTGGGCAAATCGTGAATCAACCCACTCTGCTTCACCAAGACCAACTACAGCCTGGTGTGAGGCAAGCCCTGAAACTACTCCGCTGCCACGGGATTCGCGTCGTTCTAGTTACGCTGCGCGCCCCTGATCAGGTCTTTGATTTCCTGGAACAGCACCATTTAGAGTGGGCTTTTAGCGGCCTCTACGGCATGGAGCAAACCGAAGCAGCCTACGCAAACCAGTCCAACCATAAAGTTGAGCGGTTACGCAATGCGATCGCAGACCAGCACCGCTACGGCCACAGCACTCAATTCTCCTGGATGATTGGCGACACCGAGGCCGACGTTATTGCGGGTCAAGCTGCTGGGCTACCTACCATGGCATTAACCTGCGGCATTCGCAGCAATGGCTACTTGAAGGCATTCCGCCCCACTCTACTGATGCCTAACCTCTGGACTGCGGCTCAACATCTGACGCGCCAGAGAGCCCTACAGGTACGGTAGATGGCGGAAACAGAAGAGTACGCCTACTCCTCTTATCTCCACTCTAGGATCGGTCATTCTGGCCGTTAATGCACCAGGGACTTACCCAAGCGTTCTAGTTGCTCGGCCCTGGGCAACGCTACACAATATCGGGCGGGGTGTACTTCTCCCACCACCGATTAAGTGGGTAATACAAGGCGGGTGCCCAAAGACTACTTAGAATTGCAGAACTGAGCGCTATTCGCTGGTGATATGACCAAATCTCACTCATCGCAGGGTACAAAGACCCTTCATTAAATAGCCGATCAAGGCTAATTTGCAGGGCCATTACCGTCTCGCCCACTACTGCCATTCCGAAAACGATTAAGGCAGTTGAAACAATGTCTTCCTCAATGTAGCGCTGTTTTTGCAGCCGAGCGGTCAGAACGCCTACCACAATCAAACTCCAAGTATGGGTTGGATTGGGAGCGGTCATTGCATCTTGGAGTAACCCCAAGACCAGACCTGCGATCGCACCCTGCCAAGGTGTTCGTTTTATACTCCAGGCCACAACCCAAATTAATACCCAGTTCGGAGCGACCCCTAGCAGTTCCAATCCCGGAAACCGGATTGGAGAAATCAGCAGGCAAAACAGCACAGAGCCAACGGTGACTAGCGCACTACGCCAACGCAGGTGCTTTGGAGAGGTAGACGACAGTTTAAAGGTTGTCATGGCGTGGAGGGAAGTTCTCCCCCCGTTGACTGAGGAACAGTGGGATCATCAGCTGGAATACTGGGCTTGAATGGCTGGATCACAACCCACTCCAAAATTGGCAAGGGTGCCGACAGTTGAATCGTTGCCTCTGGAGCAGGGCTCTTAGTTAAATCTAGAGACTCAATCCGGCCAAGCGGAATATCTTTAGGGAATAAGCGGCTGTAAGAAGAGGTCACAACCACATCTCCCGCCTTAACATCGGGCTGCTTATCAAAAAACTCCATCACAATCCGACTATTCGATTGGCCCCTCACATAGCCCATAATCCGACTCCGGCTCACCTTTGCGCCAACTCGGCTGGTTGGGTCACTTACCAAGAGAACTCGGCTAGTGTGAGGCGAGACCGCAACAATACGGCCAACCAAGCCTCCCGGACCTGTCACTACAAAACCGACTTCGACCCCATCTCGGCTTCCCCGATTCAGCGTGATCTGTTGCCACCAATGATCTGCACTCCGGCCTATGACGGCTGCTGCAACACCCGGTGATTTAAGCGAGTCATCATAATCAATCAGTTGGCGCAACGACTGGTTTTGGTTCTCCAGTTCGATGATGCGCTGCTGCAATTCCAAGACATAGCTATTTTCAAGCTGCTGTTCTTGGCTCAAGCCGGGTTGAAAGGGACGAGTTAACCAGTGATAGGTTTCTGAAAGAAGAGACCCATTGGTTTGTCGAAGCGCCCAAGCAGAACCAACTGCCACAATTACCAACCCTGTATTCAGGGCATGCCGGTTCCACCAGCGACCGAGGGCAAACATGATTACTTACAGGAGAGTTAACAGCAAAGTCAAACTAAAGCCCCGATCTTCCACTAAAAACACGCCCCATTTGGCTAAAGTTTTCTAGCACACGCCCTGTCCCCAAAACCACACAGCTTAGAGGGTCGGCAGCAACATGCACCACTATTCCAGTCTCGTGACTGATTAACGTATCCAAGCCTTTTAGCAGAGCACCCCCGCCAGCCAACATGATGCCGCGGTCAATAATGTCTGCTGCCAGTTCAGGAGGTGTCCGCTCAAGGGTACGCTTAACGGCTTCCACAATGACAGACAAAGGCTCTGCCATGCTCTCGCGAATTTCTGCACTCTTAACTGTCACCGTCCGAGGCAACCCTGAGAGCAAGTGCAGACCCCGCACATCCATTGCGATGTCGTTGTCGTCAGGATTGGGATAGGCAGATCCAATGGAAATCTTGATCTCCTCAGCTGTGCGTTCCCCAATGACCAGGTTGTGCACCTTCTTCATGTATTGGGAAATAGATTCGCTTAGTTCATCCCCAGCGACTCGCACAGACTCACTCAACACCGTTCCCTGCAAACTTAAGACAGCGACCTCAGTCGTGCCTCCACCAATGTCAACAATCATGTTGCCAGTGGGCTCAGCTACGGGAAGTCCTGCACCAATGGCCGCAGCGACTGGCTCATCGATTAGATAAACCATACGCGCTCCTGCCTGTTGAGCCGCATCCATAACAGCTCGCCGCTCAACACCTGTAACACCGCTAGGAATCCCAATCACAATCCGAGGAGAAACCAGGGTGCGCCCCTCGTGGACCTGCCGAATAAAGTGCTTGAGCATCAGCTCAGCCGTATCGAAATCAGCAATAACCCCATCACGTAGGGGCCTCAGGGCCACCACGTTGCCTGGGGTACGTCCGAGCATGCGCTTTGCTTCTTCCCCAACCGCTAAGGGCTTTTTCTCTGTACGGTCAATGGCGACTACGGACGGCTCCTGTAGAACAACGCCCTTTCCGGATACGTAAACCAAGGTATTGGCCGTTCCTAGGTCAATACCCATATCCCTTGAGAATGAAAATCGGTCGAAGAGAGCCACAGGTGGAACGTCCCCAAAACTGAGCGAACAAGTCATCGAACTGATGCCGATGTGGATTCTATTACGTTTCGTATCGAACCGTCTAGTGAGGCAGCAGTCTTTTGTGAGAGAAAAGTCTTTCTCGTGGCAGATGTTTTAGTCGCTTTCTCCCAATCCTGTTGAGTATTTAAGGTGATTCTTCCAGTCTTTATGAAGCTTTCACCCTCTAAAAGTTCCCTAATCTTGAGTTTTCAATCAATATTTCAGTATTGAGACTATTGGAAAAAATTACAATACAAATGAACTGTAGAGGTTGAGGCAATGAGCATTAACGTTGTAACCCTAGTCGGTAGAGTTGGGGGTGATCCCGATGTTAAATACTTTGAGTCTGGCAATGTGGTCTGCAACTTGACCTTGGCGGTCAAGCGTCGCAGTCGCAATGCAGATCAGCCCGATTGGTTTAATTTGGAAATCTGGGGTCGTAACGCTGAAGTGGCGGCAAACTACGTTCGAAAGGGCAGTCTCATAGGCATTACAGGCTCTCTTAAGCTGGAGCAATGGCAGGACAAAGCCAGCGGTGCAACTCGCTCAAAGCCTGTCATCCGTGTTGATAAACTCGACTTGCTAGGTTCACGACGAGATAATGAAACGTCGGCATCAGACACCTTTGCAGACGACGAGTTTTAACCCATCATTTCGCAGCTATTCCAAGTGGGGTATGGCATGATTCGGACTTTCCCCTCGGATGGAATTTCGAGATTGGCAACCCCATTTGCGCCATTTATGAGGAGATGCTGACGCAGAAATCCTCTGGCTTGCTCTGGGGAGTCTAGATGGTAATTGACGAGGTATAGATAGGGCTTTAACCGATTTTCGGGAGCGGGGGCTAGTTCCCATAGGGTTAGCTTGACACCGCCTGGCCGCTGCACAATGCGGAAATGAAGGATGTGGTCAGAAGCTAACGCGTACATGATGCTGCGAGAAGACTATAAATGGATAAAAACCGATCCTTAAATCCCAAGATTGTGTTTTGACGCTTACTTTACGGTCTAGGAAAGCAGTAACCTTACAGGCTGAGACGCAGCTTTAAACTCGCTGAAAGTTTACACGGTTCAACTATATCGGTGCAATCCTAAATTAGCCAACTCATTTTGCCGATACATCTGGTTCCTGATGGTTGTGGCTACCGTGCTATCAAGCTTTTCAGGCTTTGTTTGAGACTGAGAAGGGATAACCTTCTTAAGGTCTAGAAACACTTTTCAGTAGACTATTCCTTAAAAAATGCATCAAAAAATTGCAAACGACGGCTGATTTAATCTCAGAAATCAGTTTCTACGAGGCAGAAAAGAAAAGTGCTTCAGGAACAGGAGGAGGCTAATCCCAGCTAGGCTGGGTAGTGCCCAATTGCCCCAGCGTGTGTATGGGGTCCGGGTTTGGCGACGATAGATTGTGGCTTGGTGAAGGGTGTAGGTATGGGGTTTGCCTAACCACACAGTGCGACCCTTCGGATCGACAATGCCAGAGAGTCCTGTATTGGTTGCTCGGACTGCCCAGCGATCGCTCTCGATGGCTCGAATCACATCCAGGGCATGGTGCTGGGCCATCATACGGGGAGGATAGGGATCATTATTAGAGGCCGTTAGGATGAATTCTCCCCCTTGCCGGGCTTGTTCTCGAAACAGGCGGCCATAGGCGGACTCATAACAAATCCCGACGATCGCAGGCCCAAAGCTAGTAACAAACTGCTGATCGGGCGCACCCGGGACCAAGTAGCTATCTAGGGGTGACAGTCGTCCAATGATTTGTCCTACAAGCGATGCTAACGGCAGATACTCCCCCAAGGGCACTAGTTGAATCTTGTTGTACCTACCGGTTACCACGCCCTGTCGATTGATCTCCATCAGGGTTTGAGTCACTTGAGAAAGGCTAGGACGCTGCGAATCGGTCGCAAAGGTTCCCAGCCACAAGGGCACTCCCGCAGACTTTACCGTTTGTGTCAGCAGGGTTGACTGTGCAGTTTGAGGGTTCCAAATAGCTGGAATAGCGCCTTCGGGTGTTAGCACTGCCTCGGCTCCTTGATTAACAAGGGTTTGGTAGCCGATAAGGTAACCTTCCCAGGCCTGACGAATCCCTTCCGGCGTCAGTTTCACCCGCGTGGGAACATTCCCCTGAATCAACCCAATATTAAGTGGGGTCAGTTGGGGAGAAGGTTGGATAAAAAGTAATGCTCCAAGGCTGTGAGCACCTAAAGCCAAAATACAGGCACTTGCCAAGAAGGGGCCAAGAGAACGGTGAGCGGCATTGCTGACTGAAGCTAAGTATCCCTCGGCTAATAGGCCATTAAATGCGGCTAAAAGCGCTGCAATCACAAGTTGTCCAGAAATTTGGCTGAGCTGCAAAATCCAAAGATTGTTGGGGCTTTGAGTAAGCGCCAAAGAAGCCCAGTCCAAAGGTGTTTGGTTGCGAAGCACTTCTAGAAAGCACCAGAGCGTAGTACCAGCCACAATTTTGGTAGCGGTGCTGATTCCTTTTATACGGGTGAGCACCTGTAAACCAACAGCCCACGCTCCAACGGTTACTGCACCCCATAAAGTCACAAAACTCCAGGCAAAGGCTGCGATCGCAATACTGCCTAACCAGGGCACTCCCATCCAAGTCAGCGGATGAAGGGCCGTAATCCAAGAGAGTACACTGCCATAGAATCCGACTCCCCAAAGCAGGCCGTATAGAAACGACGTTCTCCAAGGGAGGCGAGAACCTAGCACTCCCCAGAGAGGAGCTAGCCCAGCCCAAGCTAAAGGCCAAAAGCTCAGCGGTGGAGCAGCTAGAGACATAAGCAAACCACTCCCTATCAGCAAGAGAGCCGTTCTCCAAGAAAATTTCGCCACTTTAGCGGCTAAAGGTGAGGGCAGCGGCTGAAATAAAGGCTTGAGGTCAACCATACAAGCAGCCCCCACAACTTACCCTCGATAGACGCAACATCGAAGGTAACAGGACATAGTGAGGAAGATTCGACCGATAGTGGACGGCTATTCCCCCAAGCCACGATTTTTGCCGTGGCACCATGGTTAGCAGTTGTTCAGCAGACAGTTCCATGAAAAACTTGGCACAGTCCTTTTACGACTGGTACACACAAACTCTCCGTCACCCTAAATACCGCTGGGTTTTGGTGGCTGGGACTTTGGTGTACCTGCTTAGCCCCATCGATATTTCACCAGATTTCCTTCCTATTATCGGTTGGATTGATGATGGTGTCGTTGCAACTTTGCTGGTTGCGGAACTGTCGCAGATCCTGATGAACGTCCTCAGCGGTCGCGATCGCAATTCTGAATCCTCGACGAAGCAAGAGCCTAATCCCACAGTCATCGAGATCAAGGCTGAATAACTCGCTTCGCTCACAGCCCCTAATAGCACAATTGAACCCTTCACGCGTACGAGGACTATGTCGATTAAGAAAGACCCCCAACAGCCTCGCTCTAGGCTGATTCTCAATGTTGTTTTCCTGGTAGCTACTGGCTTACTGTTACTGAACATTTTTCTACCAGGACTCCTAGGGCCCTCTATTCCCCGTGAACCCTACAGTATGTTTATTCACCGGGTGCAGGAGCATGAGGTAATGCGGGCTTCTGTAGGACAAGAAGAAATTCGCTACCAGCTCAAGGATGAAAACGGTCAGCCTGGAGAAGTCTACGCAACAACCCCTATTTTTGACCTAAAACTGCCTAGCCTTTTGGAGGAGAGCGGAGTTGAGTTTGCCGCTGTTTCCCCTCCAAAGAACCAGTGGTTTGGTAGCCTTTTGAGTTGGGTGCTACCTCCCTTAATCTTTGTGGGTGTCTGGCGCTTCTTTATTGCTAGGGGGGCCGGTGGTGGGCCTGCTGGCGCACTCTCGATTGGCAAGAGCCGTGCCAAAGTCTACGTTGAGGGCGAATCCGCCAAGATTACCTTTAACGATGTAGCAGGCGTAGAAGAAGCCAAAACTGAGCTAGTCGAAATCGTAGACTTTCTCAAGACACCTAAGCGGTTTACCCAACTAGGAGCCAAGATTCCTAAAGGAGTGTTGCTTGTTGGCCCCCCTGGAACTGGTAAAACCCTTCTGGCTAAAGCAGTAGCGGGTGAAGCTGGAGTGGCTTTCTTTAGCATCTCTGGGTCTGAATTTGTGGAACTCTTTGTGGGGGTAGGGTCTTCTCGGGTCCGCGACCTGTTCGAGCAGGCCAAGAAACAGGCTCCCTGCATCGTCTTCATTGATGAGTTGGATGCGATCGGTAAATCGCGCTCTTCTAACGGGTTCTATGGCGGTAACGACGAGCGGGAGCAAACCCTGAACCAGTTGCTGACCGAGATGGATGGCTTTGACGCAGGTGATACCACTGTCATTGTGCTAGCTGCGACCAACCGTCCTGAGTCCCTTGATTCAGCGCTGTTGCGTCCAGGTCGGTTTGACCGCCAAGTGCTGGTCGATCGCCCAGATCTCAAAGGTCGAGAAGCCATCCTCAATATTCACTCTCGGGATGTGAAACTCTCTGAGACTGTTGATTTAAAAGCGATCGCAACTCGGACTCCTGGTTTTGCCGGGGCTGACTTGGCAAACTTGGTCAATGAAGCGGCACTCCTGGCAGCGCGTAACAACCGAACAGAAGTAATGCAAGAAGACTTCGCTGAAGCGATTGAGCGAGTCGTAGCAGGTCTAGAGAAAAAGAGCCGGGTGCTCAATGACCGCGAAAAGAAAATCGTGGCGTATCACGAAGTCGGTCACGCACTGGTAGGTGCTTTAATGCCTGGCACCGATCAAGTTGAGAAAATCTCTATTGTGCCCCGAGGGATGGCAGCGTTGGGATATACCCTGCAACTGCCTACCGAAGATCGCTTCCTGCGTGATGAGGCTGAGCTCAAGGGTCAGATCGCAACTCTGTTGGGAGGCCGCTCTGCTGAGGAGTTGGTCTTTGGCAGCATTACCACAGGTGCTTCCAACGACCTGCAACGAGCTACCGACCTAGCTGAGCAAATGGTCACCACCTACGGTATGAGCAAGGTCCTTGGTCCTCTGGCCTACGACCGAGGTCAACGCAACGCCTTCCTTGACAACGGGATGCCAAACTCACGTCGCCCCGTTAGCGAACAAACGGCCAAAGCCATTGATGAAGAAGTCAAAGGCTTAGTCGAAGAGGGGCACCAGCGAGCATTGGCCATTCTGGAAAACAATCGCGAGTTGCTAGAAACCTTGGCCCAACAGCTTTTGGAAGCTGAAGTCATTGAAGGGGAGAGCCTGAGAGAACGCTTGAGGCAAGTGAATGTGCCGGAATCAGCTCGGCTGAACGGGCACTACGGCTTAGCCCCCGTCTAACCCTCATCCTGTCTTAATTGCCTGCTTGCCCCCATAGAGATGCTTAAATCGCCTCCCTATGGGGGCAAAAGTATTCTGGGCTGATGGTCCGTACTGATCGCGCCAACTGACTAATCGCCGCAATAGGCGATTAAGTCAATTTCCACATCTCCATAGCCTGCCAGCCCCGTGACTCCAACCGTTGTACGACTCGGCAGGCGGCCCGGTGTGAAGTAGGATTGATAAATTGTGTTTACGACTTCGTAGTAGCGAAAGTCTGTTACGAAAATACGAGCCATCACAACCTTTTCAAAACTGCTTCCAGCATGGGTCAGCACTAGCTTTAGGTTTTCCATGACCTGCTGAGTCTGCATCTCGATGTCATTCTTTACAACCTTGCCTGTTTGCGGATCCTCGGCTAGTTGTCCAGTCACGAACAAAAAATCTCCCGCCCGAACCGCATGGGAGTAAGGGGCAACCGGCGGGAGTTGGTTAGGAAGAGTAATAAATTCGATCACAGAGGAATGATGATAAACACCCCCGTGATTAGAGCATAGCCACTTTCCGTAGCTAGACAATTTTTATACCAAATGGTGAGGGTGCGATCGCATACTCACGATCAACAGCCTCATGCTCGATAGCCCTGCACCCAGCCTCAAAAGATAATGTCTAAGCCCAACATCTTAAGATCAACTGTATAAACCCGGCTGTAAGTGGGCTCTGAAACGGCCCACAGAAGTTCAGTTGGAGATGACAACACGACGTCTGAAGGCTTGGGCAATCGATCAACTTGTCCTACGATTTGGCCTTCTTCGCTAATCAGGCGCAGTCTACCATCTAGGCTAATTGCGATATATCCAGCTTCAGTGCAGATAAGCCAATGTGGCTGAATGTCCAATCGATAGCGAGTCACCCGAAAGGGTTTAAAGTCAATGACCAAGACGGCTGTGGGGCAACCTTCTTCCAGCGCGAGAAAACGATATGCCAGGGAGGTAGGCTCTAGCATTCGTAAGGAAGTGGACAGGTGCAAAGTCCCTACAGCAGTGCCCCGACGCGTCAGGAACTTAAAAGTCGTTTTATTCGCACCTTGCAGGACTAGTAAAAGATGACGGGAGTCAAGAGGCGTTAGGGCGACAATCTTTTCCCCTTTGGTGGGGACAGAAATGCGGGCGAGCGTCGAATTTTTGATGGGCTGGTCGGGTTTGATTAGTAAGCGGCGCAACATCAACTGGGTTTCAGTCTGCTGGCTTTCCAGATCACAGGCAGCGAACCAACGAGTATCAGGCGCAAGGGTTGCTTTTACCCGGTGGTCGAACCGTGCAATTGTCACCAGCCCATGCTGCATTGAGAACAAGTGAATTGAGTAGTCCGTAAAAAGACAGACTCCATGCGCTGTTCTTTTAAGCTCTCGCACAGGCCAAGTTAGCTCGAAGCCCTGTGTCTGCCCCACCGCGCTCTGCTCCTGCTGAGTCCAGTGATAGAAGAAAATTTGCTTCTTTTGGCAGGCGATTAGCAATTTGCCGCCCTTTGTTTCTGTGTCAGCTGATTGCTTTCTCTTAGCAGCACTTTTCTTGAGGAGCAGGTCCACGATTTGCAGCGCGTCAACCGGATGTGGCAGGGTGACAAAAGGCAAAGCAGGTGCACAGACAGGCTTCTCCCCGGTGTCTCGGATTGGCAGAACCAGCATCTCCGACGTCAGTTGCTTTTCCACCAACTCGATCGCTTCCAGCATTTCAGCCGCTGTTTTGTAGCGTTTGGCCAGCAGCTTCTGCAAGGATTTACGAAGAATTTCATTGATTGGAGCCGGAAGAGAACCCGGCATCTGGGGCCATTGATTAAGATGAGCTCCCATCAGCTCTGCTGGGGTACCTGAAAAAGGCCTTATTCCAGTTAATAACTCATAGAGAATAATACCAACTGCATAAAGATCGGACGATGCAGGGTGCTGATTGTAGAAGCGCTCTGGGGCCATGTAAGCCGGAGAGCCTGTATGTCCCATTTCTGAGTCACTAGACTCTCGGCTTAATCGAGCGATACCGAAGTCTGAAATCCTTGCCTTCCATCCCCCAGGAGTAACTGTCAATAGGACGTTCTCTGGCTTGATATCACAATGAACAATGCCCTGATGATGAGCATGATCAAGCGCTTGCAGGATATCGCGGATAAATTGCAGCACCTCGGTTAAGCTCAGGGGAACCGCATACTCAATCAGGTAGCGTAGGGTCCCTCCCTCGCAGTAATCCAAAACCAGTTGCCGTCCAGTTGCAGAGTGCTCTAGGGCCTGACAAGTGGCAATATTCGGGTGCTCTAAACTCAGCAGAAACCGCAGTTCCCGCAGAAATTTGTGGGTTGAGAAGCGATCGCGGTTGAGATCTTTAAGGGCTACCAGTTCTCCTGTGCGGCGGTGTACAGCGCAGTAAACTCGACCAAACTGCCCCTGCCCTATAAGCCCAAGTAATCGATATTGGGACTGTTTCGGTCGTCGGCTGGTAACCACAGATCATGTCAGTCCTGCTGAACAAGCGCTTGCATAATGCTTTGATGAGATTGACCACTGGTAACCAAGGTTTCGGCCGCCTGTAGGCGCTTTTCTAGCCCTAGGACGAAACGGTTGCAGTCATCCCCTTTAGAGTCGCAACTAGTTTGGATGCACTTAAGCTCCCGGCCAGTTAGTTGGCTAAAGAAAACCTCTATAATGCCTTGCTCTAGGGATCCCGAAGGCCGCTGTCCCTTAGGCGCATAAGCGGTAAAGGGAGAACGCCAAATGTCTACAACTAGAAAACCTCGCTCCCGATACGTCGTATCTAGATGAATTTGTCCCCAGCCGTGGGTTTGCCAACACTGTTGCAGGGATTGAAGAAACTCCACCATGGCTAAATCCGCCATGGGTTTACCGTAGTAGTCACTCAGTTCTTCACAAAAGCGGGCGTAGAAATTTTTACCCCACCAGCGACCACAGTTGTACAACACCATCTTGGAGGCACTGCCTGTTTCCTTGTCGAGGCCAGCGTAGATCGCTTTGAGTAATGACTCTGGAATAGCCAGCAGCCGATCTCCCCGACGATTTTCTAGCAGGCCTAATTCCAGAGAACCCCGCACATAAAGGTCACTGGCAAAGTAGTTACCGGGTAAGCGGTTATCAATCAGTAGATCAGCAACGGAAACCATGGTTCGGCCACCTGTAGGGGGTTAGGAAGGGCAATGGAAATTGTTGTTAAAGAACGCCAGAGAGGGGAGACGAAATACTCTCAACCGTTTCTCGGGAATTCTTGAGAATGGCCTGTGCCTTTGCCAAGCTAGGCTTGAGTAGACTCATTTGCTGAGGCGGCAGTGCTTGGCTCAAACGGCTGATCATAATCTCAAGCAGCTTTTGATCAATTGCTTGAGTGTTATAGGCTTTGGCCATCTCAGGCAGCCAGCCTTGCAGCCGTTGATCCATAAAGGCTTCATCGTCTACCAGCATCGCCATGGCTGCATACCGCAAAATCAAAAGACCATTGCGAACGCTACGTTCTAGCAAGGCTTCAGAGGCATTAGGCATTTGCTGTTGCAGGGTATCGGCAACAGGCTGCATAAGGGCGATCTCTTGATCCCGAATCAGGCGGTAAGCCTTCATGCGCTCTGGGATGGAACTAACATACTGACTCAGGACGCTCAGTTCATCCGCATTGAGATAGCGTTTTTCCGGTTCATCGAACAGGGCATCCAGTTTGGGATTCATGTCTTAATCCTTTGTCTAAAGGCTTGGGAATAGGTCAATCGCAAAGACGGAGAAAGGCGCTTTAAAATAAGTCAGAAAAAGCGTCGAGGGTCAGAGTGTCGTTTGAAGTTCCCAGTTCCACTTGAAGTTCGAGGGGAGCTACTGGAGCTGCAATAATGGGCTGACCATCCCAAGGAATAGAGCTAAAAAAGCTGCTCACTTGCATAGTCATTGGCGACTCAGCAGATGAGTTGGCACTACCAACGTTGCTCAGAACTGGGATGGCTGGCTGCCCCTCCCAAGCTAGGGTTTCAAAGAAAGTGCGTACTGAATCTTGCAACCAAGGCTGACATGTTGCTCCCGAACTGGGTTTCTGGGATTCGTTGGGCTGGTTGAATGCAAGGCCGTTCATGCGCCGCCCTCCCCAGACCGGAGCCGTTTCTCAATATCGCGGGCAGTTGCACCTTCGTTCATCCAGAAGGAGGCAGCGTCAATTCGCTCTTTGCCACCCAACAGGAACTTGCAGTAGGTTTCGCCCATGGAGTAGCACTGGATCTCAATACAGCTCAGTTGCTTACGGACCATTTCGGTGAAAAAGCCTGCAAAGAGCCCGGCGTAAAGGTGACAAACAGGCTTACCGACATCGCCTAGGGTGCGAGCTACCGCAGAGTCAAAAAGGTTGATAAACATGAAGCCCTGTTTACGATCGCTCATGTCTACTTCCCAGCGACCCCAACCCTGAGAGATGAACGGCCACCACCAGGTTTCTAGCAGAAACATCAGGTTGGCACTACGAGAACTCATGCCGAATTCTTTCTCAAACCAGGTCTGAAAGAATAGGGAGTCGTACTTGCCCCATTCCGTGCCAATGGAGTACATAATGGCGGCGGAGGAGTCACCTACCTCTTCTTCCAGGCCTTCCAACAACCCAATAATGAAGTCTTCACTGGTAAAGACATTGCGGCATTCATTCCAATCGGTAACAACGCCGTATTCAGGGTTGAACTGAAAGAAATCCCGTAGAGCATAGTGATTATGCTTTTGGGGATGCTTATTGTGGAGACGGTGGGCTGTCTCGGTTATCATAACCATACGTTTTTTAAGCCCTGAAAGACTGTACTCACTGCTAGGTGTAATGTGCCCACCTTAAAGCGGAAGTAACAGCGAGGGAATTCATGTTGAAAAAACTTTAAGCTTTGGCCGCCGAAACTCTTATTTACACTGATGTGAGTGGCGGCTTGATTAGTACCGTGGAACGGAGCGATCAACCACAAGAGAGTAGGCATCAATGCCACCAGACAAGTTTTTTAGATTAGTAAATCCTTGCTGGGCTAGCCAGTAGCACATTTGGGCGGAGCGCATGCCGTGATGGCACATCACAATTGTTTCCTGAGTGCTGTCAAAGCGGCTATGAATGGTGTCTGACCAGTTTGCAAACTCGCTTAGCGGCAGATTCTCAAAGCCGTCGAGGGCAGCTAACTCAAGCTCAGCAGGCTCTCGGACATCAATAAGTTGCGGTGGCGTTTGCTCACTTTGAAGACGTTGGGCAAACGTTTCGACGCTTATTTCCTCAAACGGTGTTTCAGTATTGGAGGGCATAGGGTTGGGGCCAGTTAAGGCACTATGGAAGATAGAGTGATCTTACGGAATTGAGCGCTCTTTTGAGCGACACAAGGCTGTCACATTGCGATCGCATCTACGCCACAACTGCTATCTACTCTATGTAGATAACGAGTTCTAATCCTCACAACACCCTAATCGCCAACGGTTAACACCCTTGGCGTTTTTTGTTGGGTCGGTTAAGAGCAGCTCTAGGAAGCGATTAATAAGGGCCAGCATTCCTGAAGAACCCTGGCCCTTATTTACTACACTTTGCACTACAGGTGAATTACACCGTTCATTACACTTTGGCTTCTTCTTTCACTAGCTTGTCCCAGCCGAGGTCTTTTAGGCTGTTGTTTCGGCGTAGAGGACGAGTGACCAGCTCCAGAATGTCGCGGGCGTTGCTAAAGCCGTGGATTTGAGCGAAGGTAAATTCAACCGACCACTTGGTATTAATGCCGCGCGCTTCCAGGGGGTTAGCGTGAGCCATGCCTGTGATCACTAGGTCAGGTTTCATTTCTTTGATGCGCTGAAGCTGATTGTAGTTGTCGGGCTTCTCAATGATCTTCGGCAGAGCTGTGCCCATGTCGTGGCAGGTTTGCTCCAACAGGGCTAGTTCACCCGCCTGGTATCGCTTATCCATGTAAGGAATACCGATTTCAGGAACCGTCATACCGCAGCGAATGAGGAAGCGAGCTAGGGAAATCTCTAGCAAGTTATCGCCCATGAAGTAGACCGACTTACCGCGAATGAGGGAGAGATAATCTTCTAGGGACTCCCAAATCTTGGCTTCCCGCTCGTCTAAGCCCTGAGGTTCGATGCCAAAGACAGAGCAAATTTTCTCGATCCAGGCACGGGTGCCATCAGGACCAATGGGGAAGGGAGCTCCAATTAACTTGCACTTGCGGCGACGCATCAAAGCGGTCGCAGTGCGGGAGAGGAAGGGGTTGATTCCAGCTACGTAGTAGCCTTCATCGATGACAGGTAACTCGGTGTAGCGTTTGGCTGGCAACCAACCCGAAACTTTGATGCCTTGTTTTTTCAGCTCCAGAGTCATCTGGGTGACAATGGGGTCAGGCACGGAGCCGAACAGAACTAGGGGCGGGTGGTCTTTGTACTCCGGTTCTGCTGTAGTGGGAGTCTCTTCTTTCTTACGACCAAAGCTCAGCAGTTTTTGAATGCCGCCACGCTCTTCTTTTTCAGCCTCAGTAGTCACTTTGTCACTGGTGGGGCAACGGTGCACCATGGCTGCGAGAACAGTATCTTCGCCTTGGGTAAAGGCGTAATCCAATCCATTGGCGCGGGCTACCACAATGGGAATGCCAATTTCGGCTTCTAGTTTGGGGGCAATGCCTTCGAGATCCATTTTGATGATCTCGGTAGTACAAGTGCCGATCCAGACGATGACTGAGGGGTTGCGATCGCGCTTAATCTGCTCACACAACCGCTTCAGTTCTGCATAGTCATTTAACTGAGCTGAAATGTCGCCTTCCTCTAGTTCCGCCATTGCGTAACGAGGTTCAGCGAAAATCATTACACCCATCGCATTTTGCAGGAAATAGCCGCAAGTCTTAGTACCAATGACTAAAAAGAAGCTGTCTTCAATTTTCTGGTACAGCCAGGCAACGCAGCTAATGGGGCAAAAGGTGTGGTAGTTTCCAGTGTCGCACTCAAACTCAAGGGAGGGAGCCGAAGTATTGGCAAGGGTCATAGCAGTCTCTCAACAGTAGGGATGTAGGGCAGAGTGCGTATCGCCAGCAACTTAGACCCTAGCCAAACCGAGACTCCCAAGCTGTAAGATGACTCCGCCTAGATTCCATCTAGGGACGGGGCCGATCATTCTCACTGCCGCGCACGCCACAACAGTCTTCATCGAGAGGGGGTGTGGGTGCTGGTGCTGGTTGCTCCGCTTGAATAGTCACGGGGCTGGCTAGGTTGGCGCTGGCTTGGCTGCTGCTGGGCAACATACGCTGAGCTTCAGCCAAAGCTTTTAACTCTTTGTCTGGGCTCAGGTTAAGACCCAAAGCTGCGACGATACGGTCAGGGTTACTGCTGAGATCCACCACCAGGGGAAGAAGCTGGGTCAGATTAGGCTCAAGACTAGAGAGAACTCCCAGAATGAACCCGGCAGCGGGACGGCGCTGGCCCTCTACGGTGACCCAGATGCCTAGACGGTCAATCCACTCACGGTTGTCCCGGTAGTAAGTCAGCCACTTGATTTTGAGAGACTGACGCAGTTGCTTGCTGTTCACAGGTATTTCAGGGGGCGGAACTTCAACCTCTTGTCCAGAGATTGATTAAATCAGAAAACCGCACACCCACAGCGTTTTCAACTACATACCTGGAACATCCGGGAGGAGGGGGGTATCGTCACCTGCATTAATCGTGGGAGGAACGCTGCTGTTATCGAGAGCCATTTCTGGATCGAAGTTGAGCCCCAGCACCTCCACCAGCGCGTCCTCATCAGAGTTGAGTTGGTAGAAGGGAACCATCAGGTTTGAAAGCTTAGGCTCTAGCGCGTTAATTACACCCAAAATCAAAAAAGAGGAAGGACGACGACCACCATCTGGGGTGCGTACCGAGGTCTGCTTCATCTGAAGAATCAACCAGCCCCGGTTGGCCTGCACATAATCCAGCCATTTCTGGCGAATAACCGACGTGAAGTTCTCAAAGAAAGCCATTGTCTGGACTCTAAATCATTTGCTGAGTACGGTGTTGTCAAGAACTGACGACTTCGTACAGAGATGATAATGCAGCAATTGATTCGTAGAACTTCACCTGGTGGGAATCTTTCAGCATTAATAGAACGGATCTTGGGAATGGATGATTAGACCATCATTAGGTCCAGTTCATCTGATTCCTGCTTAGGAGCTTCGGTGGGTGGATTGAGATAGAAGTCAGAGAGTAGGGTAAACAGATCGCGATCAGGCGTTTCTTTCGGAACAACGCCTTCAGGATTGGCGAGAATCTGATCTGCAATGTTCAGATAGTACTGACAGACTGACACCAGAGAAGGATCGGTCTCAGCCATCTCGAAAACAGTCTTACCCTTAACGCGGGATACGCGAATATCCTCAATCAGCGGCAGGATTTCCAGTACCGGAATGGGAACGTGCTCAATATATTTGTCGATCAGATCACGCTTAGATGTGCGGTTGCCGATTAACCCGGCCAGGCGCAGGGGATGGGTGCGGGCTTTCTCCCGAACAGAAGCGGCAATTCGGTTGGCGGCAAACAAGGCATCAAAGCCATTGTCAGTGACGATCATGCAGTAATCGGAATAGTTCAGCGGAGCCGCAAAGCCTCCACAGACCACGTCACCCAACACGTCAAACAAAATTACGTCGTACTCATCAAAGGCGTTGAGTTCTTTGAGAAGCTTGACCGTTTCACCCACAACATAGCCGCCACAGCCAGCCCCCGCTGGAGGCCCACCTGCTTCGACGCAATCTACTCCGCCATAGCCGTGATAGATCACGTCTTCAGGCCAAATGTCTTCGTAGTGAAAATCTTTTTCTTGCAGGGTATCGATGATAGTGGGAATCAGAAAGCCGGTAAGCGTAAAGGTGCTGTCGTGCTTGGGGTCGCACCCGATTTGAAGGACTTTCTTGCCCCGCTTGGCCAGCGCCACGGAGATGTTGCAACTGGTGGTGGATTTTCCAATACCGCCTTTACCGTAGACAGAGAGTTTCACGCAGGGTCTCCTATAAGGATCTCTTAACCGGACTGATCAGAGGGTTTTCATCGACAGGTCTAAATGCAGGTCAGGTGTTTCGGCTTGTTGATCTGAATTATTGGTAATACCAGCAATATTGGAAAGGGGCCTCTAAATTGGGTAGGGCCGTGAGAACAAGCTATAAGCTTTCTTAATTAATTGACAATCTTTAATTAGCTAAAAATCCTTTTCAGGGCTTTAAAATTCCTTCAAACAAAATTTAATTCTTTTTTAACTAGAAAGTAGAACAATAGGCAAAAAAAGGACAAGTGGAAAGGAAATAAGTAGGTTTACCTTCTTGGATAAGCAATTGGAGAGTGCGATCGCACTTCCCTCAAGCCTAAGCCTGCATGGCTTCCTAGCCTCTTAAAAAGCTAAATGAGATATACCCTGACTTTGATGCTTGGCCTTGTGGAAGTTTTGCTTTGAGGGTATGAAAAACTTTTTTATAAACAAACGTAAATTTTTCAGTGTGGAGCTTTTTCAAACACACAAATCTTTTTGTAAAAAGCTGTTCTATCTGCTCGTAAAGCTTTAACCGAACGTACTGTTTGTGTAAAGCTAATAAAAAGTGCTGCCTGTTTGTTTCCAATTGTTTCCAAATTGCTAGGGGTTTACCCTGTTTTCACAAAAAGTCGCTGAAGCTTTAAGGGGACCTCAAGAAATAACTGATACTTTTGGGAGAAGCACCCTTATTTATGGCTGGATCCATGCTGGCTTTATCATTCTTAGGTCTGGTTGGAACATTAGGTTTTCTGGTCGTACTTACAATGTTCGTCAGAAGCTTAGTGATGGTTGGAGACATTTGGGAGTTGTCTGAGAGTGACGACAGCCCGTGGATGGTGCCTGACACGGAAGTCGCTGAAAACCTTAACAAGCTCCTCCATAAGCCCGAGCAGGTAGACTACGCGACTCAGGATGTTTTAGCTAACAGTTCGCTGCAAGATATTTTGGTGGCCCCTTCTCTACAAGATTCCTTGGCCGCCACCCCTGTAACCACTCCATCAGTAAGTTGATGGGTAGGCCAGCTAGGCCTTTCTCCTAGCTTCTGTCTCTACTTCTCATAAGCATTACTCAAGCGAAACCCCGAAAATGCGATCGCATTTTCGGGGTTTCGCTTTAAGAGTTCCTACTAGGAATCAGTTCAGAACTGCTGTAGCTATACCGAACCTGCATAAGCAGTCACGCCTGACTCTGGACCACCCTGCAAGCCAACCAGCTTCTCACTCAATTCCCACAGCTTTCTAGCCTTAGCATCGTCTTGAGCTTCGTTAGAAACTTCTTGAGCAAAGGAACGACGACCCGGCTTTTGACGGTTGCCCCAGCTCCAGTACATGCCAGATTCTTTGAACTCAGGATCTGCAACCACTTGAGCGACTCGCTCACCAGACAACTGCTGGGATACGTAACCGCCTGTGACGTTCTTTTGGAACCAGGGGAAGATCGTGCGGAAGGCGGAGTAGTGGTTACGGAACAAGGGAGTATCAGCTACACAACCCGGATAAAGAGAGCTAAAGGTAATACCCGTTGAGTTGTGGTAACGGCGATGCAGTTCACGCATGGTCAGCACGTTGCAGAGCTTGCTATCTTTGTAAGCTTTGCCCGACTTAAACTTTTTGCCATTGATCATCGAGATAGGGGCTTTGAAACCAGCTTCAAAACCCTCTAAGTTACCTAGATCTGGAGGTGCAGGAATGGGAATCTTGCCGCCCAATTCCTTTGGGTTAGCAGTGACTGTGCCGAGAATGACTAGGCGCTTATCAGCAGCAGGTGACTTTTTCAGGTCTTCCAGCATGAGATTGCACAACAGGAAGTGACCCAAGTGGTTCGTAGCGACACTTAACTCATAGCCATCTGCACTGCGCAGGGGCTCTTTGAGCAGAGGCAAGTAGACGGCAGCATTGCAGACCAACGCTTCTAGCGAGCGGCCTGTGGTCCTAAAATCTTCTACAAACTTACGAACGCTGGCAAGAGAAGCTAGGTCAAGGTGCAGGAGAGTGTAGCTACCTGCAGACATGCCGATTTCATCGGCAGCACTTTGGGCTTTCTCTAAATTGCGGCAGGCCATGATGACATGCCAACCTTTATCAGCCATTGCCTTTGCGGCGTTTAGGCCTACGCCTGATGAGGCTCCCGTGATGACGACTGTTGACTTTTGCTGTTCTACCATTGCTAATCTGATACCGTTTGACCGCGACTGATCCTAAGTCTTAAGGAAGAGATGCCCCTATAGGAGTAACTCTTAACTTTTTTTGAGGTGTCGTTACAAGAGATTAGCAATTTGAAATCAGCCATTGATTTTGATTTATAGCCGATATTGCCTTTACAGAACAGAAGTATCACTTCTTTGGAGGCGACTACCATTGCTGGCGCGGCCCCATTAATCACACTGCACCACCCCTTCTTGAGAATCAAGGTTTGAGTTTTTACTTGGCTGGAGAGGCTCTCTTTCTCTAGCGTCGTTAAATTGTCTTTCTGTTTAA
>DATNQF010000196.1:0-3422 GCA_036702855.1 Trichocoleus sp.
ATTTGAACCCACGACCCCTACTACCCCAAAGTAGTGCGCTACAAAGCTGCGCTACGCCCCGATGTCGCGTCTCACGCGCTTAACTAGATTAGCACAGAGACGGAACAGTTTTGATCAACTCAATGAGTTTACACCCAGAAATTAGTATCCATAGGACCAGCGGGCGCGGTAGCCTCGGGTATCCAGATGAGTAAAGACGGAAGCACTAGCTAGTCCGCCCCGACTACCCCACCAAGCATCTAGCCTGTCAAAGACGTCGTAGGGGTGATATCCCGAAACCACGAAATCTACTGCGTCTCCGACTAAGTGCCTGGATTGCCGCGCCCCTCCCACAGCAGCATTAATGGCAGGCGGGCGGTACCAAGAGTTGATACTCATGGGTCGACCCCCCAACCTATATCGAATGTCTTCCAGTGCTTTGGCTGCCCGAATCATGCCGTAGACGACATCTTGGTTTTCCGGAATGCGAGTGCCTCCATGAGTTGCTTCGCCCCAGGTAAAGTGGCCTCGCTCCCCATAATCAGTGGTCCAGATGATGGGATTGTTGGTGTAGTAGAACCCGTCAAAGCCTGGAAATTTTAGGGCTTTACCGAGGTTGGCCGGGTTAGCGGGTTGAGGAGTTCCCCCAGTGCTGCCGCTGTTTTGGTCATTTGGCTTGTTCCCTGGGATGTTGCCATTGATTTCAATATCGGGTACGTAAGCATACCAGGTCGTGCGATTTTGTGTTCCTAGGAATGCACCCTGCAACGCAACCTTAACGTGGTTCTTTTCGACAGCGCCGTAGGAGCTTAGCTCAAAGACCGTGCCATTTTTGACGAAGACTTTATCTTGTTCAGTTAGTTCACTAGAAAGCTTTGGCTCTGCTTTGAAGAGCGTGTCACCAGTGACTTTGAGCTCCTGGCGATCACCTTGAATCTTGATATCGGGTGTGTAGGCATACCAAGTGTTGAGCCGATTGGGACCTAATGTTGAGCTGGCAAGGGTGAGTTTGGTGTGATTTGCGGCGGCAGGTAGATAGGCTAGCAACTCAAACAGCGTGCCGTTCTTCACAAAAATCTTTTGAGTATCCGTCAGTTCGCTGGAGAGTTTGGGTTCTTGCTTAAATAATGTGTCACTGATGACTTTGACGGTTACTGGAGTTTTGAGCTCAAAGTCGGGCTGAAAGAGATACCAAAGCTTTGTCTTCTTGTCGCCGACAGTAGGCTCTAGCAGTTCAATCTGCCAGTGGTTGTTCCCCACATCCACGTAGTATTCGATATCAAACTCACTTCCGTTCTTGATGAAAGCTTTCTCTGCTTCGGAAAGCTGATTTGACAGTTTGGGCTGGAGTTTAAATAGCGTATCGCTTTTGGCCTTGATTCTCATGGCTCACATCTCAAAACAGAAGCGTTGGTTATCTATGGCAATCCAAATGACTTATGAGACCTAGCTCAGTGTGAACAAGGGGCTTAAGCCCCTTGCCTGTTATGAACTACATAGGATTGCTATACTTTCCCGGTTAGTACCCATAGGACCAGCGAGCACGATATCCACGGGTATCAATGTGGGTAAAAACAGAAGAGCTTGCCAGGCCCCCTTTACTCCCCCACCAATCGTTGAGCTTGGCGTAGACACTAGAGGGATGATACCCCTGAATGTTGAAATCAATGGCATCGCCGTTTAAGTGACGAGAGTATCTAGCGCCGCCGACCCGCCGATTGGTGGCTGGGTCACGATACCAGGAATTGATCGAGATGGCACGGTTGCCAAACAGCTTTCGCACTTCCTCCATATGCTTAGCAATGCGAATCATGCCATAGACCACAGAGACATCTGCCGGGATGCGGGTACCCCCATGAGTTGCTTCGCCCCAGGTAAAGCTGCCGCCTGCGATGATCGGGTTATTTAAATAGTAGAGACCGCTAAACCCAGGGAGTTGAATTGCTTTACCTGGGTCTTTAGGATTGGCAACCTGAGTATCTTTGGGTTTATTGAGTGGTTCGTTGCCTTCAACGCAGATATCCGGCGCGTAAGCATACCAAGTTGTTAAGTTCTTACTGCCTAGGAATGCACCATCTAAGGCAACCTTGACATGGTTGTTGGGAGCAGGCGCATGGGATTGAAGCTCAAATACGCTCCCTTTCTTGACGAAGACTTTTTCCTCAGCGGAGAGCTGGCTTGAAAGTTCTGGTCTGGCTTTGAATAGGGTGTCGCTGATTACCTTAAGATCGACTCTATCTCCTTCAATTTTAATATCGGGATTGTAGGCATACCAGGTATTAAGATTTTTGGGCCCCAGAAACTGATTGGCTAGTGCGACCTTGGTATGGTTGTTGTCAGCAGGTAAATAAGACGTCAGCTCAAACTGTGATCCGTTCTTAACAAAGATTTTTTCCGCATCCGAAAGTTCGTTTGAGCTGATAGGCCGAAGCTTAAAGAGAGTGTCACTCACAACGTTGAGTTCAACGCCAGATCCTTTTACCTCAATGTCGGGTTGGTAGACATACCAACTTTGGGTCTTTTTATCGCCTAGGGTTGCATTGGCCAGTTCAATTTGTAGATGGTCATTGCCAATATCGGTATAGAACTCGATTTCTAACTCGGTGCCGCGTTTGACAAGTACCTTGTCTGAGGCAGTTAGCTCATTAGATAGTTTTGGGCTGAGCTTGAAGAAGGTGTCGCTCTTAACAATGATTTTCATCGCAGTGCATTCCCACAATAACGGAGTCGGTAACGAGAACCCCAACAACTAATCTGTGAGTTTGAGATTCCTGTTGCTGTTTCAACCTATCCCTGCTTTCGAATAGTATGGATCTTCCGCAGATAGCGTAGCGTTCTGGTTAAGATCGGCCTGTGAAAGATTACGGATCGTTACAGTGGAGTTTACCCATTCTCAAAACAAAGTGAGTGCGGGAATAGCCTGTAGCAACTCAGCAACCACTTCAGCAGGCCATTCGCCTTCGCAACGGCGACCTGTTAGGACGAGGATGTGCAGGCTGTATTGCTGAGGAAAGCCTTCGGCCTCCAGCCAAATTCGTTCTGTTTCGGCTTCACAGGCAATGCGTTCTTCCTCCATCAATTCAGACGCTATCTGAACCATGGTTTGAGCAAGCTGCTGAGCTAGGGCGCAAAAGTCCTGAAACTCATTTTCGGTCAGCTCGATAGACCAGTCTTTCCCAGCAATTAAAGCTTTGTGTAAGGGGGCCTCTGCATCCCAACCTAAGCGCCAACCAATGCCTTCCTTAATGTAGCGACCCATGCTTTCTTGAGGACCTAAACAGACAAAAAACCGATGGCTCAACAACCCTAGGGGCTGATTTAAGGCCATCGGTCATCCAGTTTATTGGGCTTATTCGCCAATAATCTCGGGCTGGGTGAGTTCATCTGACATTTCGATGATGGCTCGCAGCACTGGCTTCATCTTGGGGTCGTCGTAGCTGTCA
>DATNQF010000218.1:0-9098 GCA_036702855.1 Trichocoleus sp.
TTAAAAGCCGTTGTCGGGGCTGTGGGACAGACTAAGATATCGACTTGTTTAAAGGCATTCTCAAAGTCTTGTTTGATCAAAGTCCGAACTTTTTGGGCTTTGAGGTAATAGGCGTCGTAATATCCCGCCGACAGGGCATAAGTTCCCAGCATAATCCGGCGTTTGACCTCTGCACCAAACCCCGCCGCACGAGTTTTCTTGTACATGTCAAGCAAATTTTCCGCATCAGGGACACGGATGCCATACTTGACACCATCGTAGCGAGCGAGGTTAGCGGAGGCTTCGCTAGGGGCAATGATGTAGTAGGTCGGCAACCCGTAACGGAAGCGGGGGCAGGAAACGACATGGATTTCAGCCCCCAAGGTTTGCAATTGGTCGAGCGCTTTGGTAATGGTTTGTTCGACAATGGGGTCTAAGCCTTCCCCAAAGGTTTCTTTAATCACGCCAATCTTAATTCGTCCCCTAGGCTGAAGATCCGGCTTCAGGACTTTGAGGTAGTCCGGGATTTCAACCTTGAGACTGGTGGCATCGTTAGGGTCATAGCCGGCGATCGCATTTAATAAAATCGCCGTATCTTCTACGGTTCGTCCAAAGGGGCCAATCTGATCTAAAGAAGAAGCAAAGGCGACCAAACCATAACGAGAAACCAGACCATAGGTGGGTTTCATTCCCACCACGCCGCAAAACGAAGCAGGTTGACGAATTGAGCCGCCAGTGTCAGAACCCAGTGCCACCACGCACTCTTCCGCGGCTACCGCTGAGGCCGATCCGCCAGAGGAACCCCCCGGCACTCGCGATACATCCCAGGGATTAGCAGTAACTTGATAGGCCGAGTTCTCGGTGGAACTGCCCATGGCAAATTCATCTAGGTTCGTTTTCCCCACCATGACTGCGCCCGCCTCTTTCAGCTTTTGCGTCACCGTTGACTCATAGGGCGGTACAAAATTTTCCAGAATTTTCGAGGCGCAGGTGGTGCGAATCCCCTTGGTACACATATTGTCTTTGATGCCAATGGGAATGCCCGCCAACAGGCCAATTTCTTCCCCGGCGGCGATTTTGGCATCCACTTGACGCGCCTGATCCAAGGCTTGTTCTGCTGTCACGCACAAAAAGCTGTGTAATTGCGGCTCTAGTAGCTGAATTCGGTCTAGGGCTTCTTGGGTAATTTCAACAGCCGAGCGTTCTTTACGGATGAGTTGTTTGTGCAACTCACGGATGGATGCCATGCACTGCCTCCTTTGTGACTCCAAATTGCTACTTCAGTATAAGGCTGGGCTGGAGCAGTAACCAGCAGGGGGGCATAGAAGTTGCGGCTTAAAGCGTCGGCTCTGGTAAACCTGCGAATGCCCTAGCGCCAATATGAACTTATCTTGAGACACTGTGTCAGGGATGATCCGCCGTCGATGGGATTAAGCTGGAATTAGTTCGATAGTCCAGCTAGAACGTTAGAGCGAGTATCTGTGTCTCAAGTATCTTCTCAAGCTTTAAACCTTAACGTTCACGTCAAAGGCGAAGGATTTCCTATACTTTGTCTGCATGGTCATCCGGGATTGGGTAGGAGTATGTCTGTCTTTACCAATCACCTCTCCCAACGCTTCCAGACTCTCGCTCCCGATTTGCGGGGATACGGCAATAGTCGAGCTCAGTTCGACTTTATGATGACCGATCACTTAATTGACTTGGAAGCTCTTCTAGACCGCTTTCAGATTGACCGTTGCCTTGTACTTGGCTGGTCACTGGGAGGAATTCTCGCCATGGAACTCGCCCTGAGACTCCCCGAACGAGTCAGCGGCATGATTTTGATCGCCACAGCCGCCCGACCGAGAGGGAGTCATCCACCCATTAGCTGGGAGGATAATCTTTACACGGGGATTGCTTCGCTGATCAATCGGGTTGTGCCTGGGTGGCAGTGGAATATTGACACTTTTGGGAAGCGATCGCTTTATCGCTACCTGATCCAACAGCATACTCCTCAGGCTTACGAGTACCTTGCCTTTGAAGCGATGTCAGCCTATTTACAAACCTCAGCCGCTGCCACACGAGCGCTTAACCTTGCCTTGCAATCCGGATATAATAGGCTTCCCGACTTAGAGCAAATTCAATGTCCTTGCTTCGTGATGGCTGGGGCAGCAGATAGGCACATCACCATGGAATCGAGCCGCGAGACGGCTCAACATCTTAAGGATTGCCAGTGGCAGTGCTACCCCAATACAGCTCACCTCTTTCCCTGGGAGATTTCTCAGCAGGTAATTAGGGACATTGATGGATGGATTCAAATCAACCCTCAAGTCCTAACCTGATGGAGCCTCTAGGTGGCTGACGTTTTGTTTTTAAGATCCTGATTGAGCGGAAGCTTGTACCTGCCGAAGTAGACTAAGACGCTTGTCTGCTAAAGGTAGTCACGGTTTTCAGAAAACTAGCAGGATGCTCCCCCTGTTCTTCCTCAAAAATTGTTAGGTTGTTCGGTTTGCAGCGCCGTATTTTTACGCTTATGCCTTGAGTTCCTTCGTTTTCTAAGTCTTCAATGTATCCGCCCTGGGCTGCCACAGCTTCTTTCTCGTTAAAGAAAGGTCCGAAGTAGTAGGTGCAGCCGGGATTGTCGGTAACAATTTCAACCCAAAAAGCCAATCCCAAGAATTGGAGAATCTTGATCAAAACTTCTTTCATGCTGTTTGCCTGATACACGGGATTCTATGTTGTCTTTTTATATCGCGATTTTTACATTTTTTTATACTACCTCACACTTCATTTTTCAAGGTATCTTTGGGCAGAGTGTCCAGGTAAAGTATATTTGACCAACGCTGGCGATAAGTCTCGTACAAAGTCATTGCTGTCGCTACTGAGGCATTGAGGCTGGGGGTCTTGCCCTGTAGAGGAATTGAAACCAGAACGTCACAGCAGCGTTGGGTAAGCAAGCTCAAACCACTCCCTTCTGAGCCTACGACCAATACTATCGGGCCTGTAAATTTAACGGTGTGTAGTAGTTTACCGTTTCCTGCTGCCATGCCATAAATCCAAAAGCCAGCGGCTTTTAAGTCCTCTAAGGCGCGACTGAGATTGACCACCCTGGCAATAGGGAATGTTTCTAAAGCTCCTGCGGCGACTTTCACGACAGTGGAGGTCACACCGACAGCTCGACGTTGGGGAATAATTAAGCCCTGAGCGCCTAAGGCTTCTGCCGTGCGAATGATGGCTCCTAAATTATGAGGATCGTTGATCCCATCACATACGAGTAGCACGGGTTGCTCGGCTGTTGATTTAGCGTTCTTAATCAAGTCAGCTAAATCCTGGTACGGGTAAGGGGCGATTTGAGCCGCAACACCTTGATGATTGGCTCCCTCCGTAATTTGGCTGAGGCGGCGTGGCTCTACTTCATCAATGATCGTACCGTTAGCTTTGGCTTGGAGTAGTAAGGAATGAAAACGGGGATCGTAACGGAGTTGGGGCAGAATCCAAACCCGGTTTAGCTGGCGCTGGCTTTCCAAGGCGGCAAGGACGGGATGACGCCCATAAATTAAGTCAGTTTCTTCCGATGTATCCGTCGCAGAAGTTACATCGGTAGGGGTTGGCTCAAAATTGGGCGACTCCTGGCGCTCCTTGTGTACCGACCTGGATGGAATGTGTCGCTTGGCCTGCGTCGAGTGAGTGTTCCCACCTCTGTTTCTATCTCTATCTCTGTCTCTGTTTCGAGCCTCATAAGATGGCTCGAAATTAGCCCCCCTTGGCTCTGGGCGAGACCCTGGCTTTTGGGGATGTGGCTTACCTTTACCCGCATGACGCCGCTCTACGCGGTCTGTGGGAGCGGTTTGGGAGTGGCGCAGTTTTGGACTAGAGTTTTGAGGGCGAGATGGCTTTCCTGGCTTGGGCTTGTCTATGTAGCTGCGCCCCTGTCGGTCAGAGGGTTTGTCTTGGGCCGAGGAAAATTTTCCATTCTCACGCGGCTCGCGAAAGGGTTTCCCTCGCTTTGGCTTGCCGGTAGCGTGAGGGCGGCGGTCTTGTTTAGACATATGGTTAGAATGTGATGACTTTTTAACGGGGATCGAGGTCTAAATGAGCCAGCAACTGACTCAGGCGCTGGGGATCAGTAAGATATAGGTATCCGAGTAATGTTTCCAAGCTCGTCGCTTGTTGATAGATTTTGGGGTCAAGACGCCGGGGATGTCCTGTGGCGGCATTGCGCCCACGCCTCAAAATTTCTAGTTCGGGATCGGTAAGGTGAGGTTCGAGCGATCGCAGAGTTTTAGCTTGACTTTCCGCTCGGACTTGAGCTACGACCTGCTGATGATAGTCACAAGGACGTCTGGGCGGAAGTAAATAACAGGTTCGGATATAAAGTTCGTAAACAGCGTCTCCCAGATAGGCCAGGGATGCTGGTGACAATTGTTGAATGCGGGATGGAGAGGCCGTGATAGCGTTCAATTGCTTGAATCGCACTTCCGCCCACGAGAGCGCCGACTGAGTTGCCAAAACTTTTGAACTCTCTTCCTCCTCTGATGTCACGACTTTTGTCCGACCTCTCTCTAAATTTTAGCGTTGCCTGGAATAATCTCTTACATTAGAGGACGCCAAAAAGTCAACGGTTCCCAGAACAGAGCAAAGGCGGGCTTCTCACCCGCCCTCTAATTTCTCTGCCAGGTTTCGTCAGCTTTTGCTTCCGTTGATATTCTCTAAGGCTTCCTCAACAGAGGGTTGCAGCGAGAGAAATTTTTCCAAGCGTACCAACTTGACGGTTTGAGTTACACGGGGATTCGTCACAATTTGTAAGGTTCCCCCAGCGCTTTGAGCTTTCTTCACTAACTGCACCAAAGCGCCCAAGCCCGAGCTATCGACAAAGTCAATCTTGGAAAGGTCCAAGACAATGTTTGTCGGCCCCTCATCAATATGTTTACTGACTACCTTACGGAAGGTCGCTTCCGAAAAGGCATCTAACAATCCAGTGAGGCGGAAAAGTTGGCAAATTTCCCTAACTTCGCGAGTGCCCCTTAAGCTGACTGTCAGGGTTAGTGGCTCAGGAATAACACCCTCCTAGCTGTAGCGTAACAACATGATAATTTTGGCATTTCTACGACCCAGCCTGTGGCTTTAGTCCGGGAGTCTTGGGCTGAGCTTGCTTCCCCAAACAGATCTTGATTCTTCTGGTTTGGACTTTACAGCTCATTCCCGAACCTCGCCGAGCCATCCTCAGGCTTAGGTTGCGGTGTGTTCCACCGTATGGTCGATGCTTTGCCTAGACTCATCGGCCTTATTATAAATTGCCGAAGCGGCCTAAGGCTGGTTTCGGACGGACTCCTACGCCGTATGCAATAGTATAGCGAGAAGTTCCCGTTTAATTTAAAGAACCTTGAGATTTTTGGCAAGGTTGCTCTGGGGATGATTGACAGCCTTCCCCAGGAAATGATCCACTCTTGTCAAGGAATTGGACAACTTTGCGATGTGTTTAACTAGCGGCTTCCAGGGCTTGGCTTGAGCGCATAGATTGCACAAACTGCTCAAATAGATAGTCCGCATCGTGTGGTCCTGGGCTAGCTTCTGGGTGGTACTGCACCGAGAAGAAAGGTAAAGATTTATGACGCAATCCAGCTACAGTACGGTCATTGAGGTTGAGGTGAGTAATTTCCACCTCAGCGTCTAAAGTATCAGCGTCAATCGCAAAACCATGATTTTGACTGGTTATTTCCACCTGCCGCTGTAAGCCAGCTGGGTGATTTAAGCCGCGATGACCAAATTTCAGCTTAAAGGTTTCTGCCCCCATAGAAAGACCGAGAATCTGGTGCCCCATGCAGATGCCAAACACGGGTTTTTCTTGCTTTAACAAAGCCTTGGTCGTTTCAATCCCTTCACTGACAGCCGAGGGATCTCCTGGCCCATTGGAGAGGAAAATCCCGTCTGGATTATGCTTGAGAATTTCCTCTGGGGGTGTATCCGCAGGAACGACAATGACACGGCAACCGTAGCTGGCTAGACGCCGCAGGATGTTGCGTTTGATGCCAAAGTCTATGGCTACAACCGTCAGAGGTTCGCGATTTTCTCCATCAAAAACGGGGCCAAACTCCCAATGGCTATCGGTAGGATCAGACCACTCATAGACTTCTGTGGTTGTAACTTCTCGAACCAGATTTAAGCCGGCCATACTGGGAGCCGTCTTCACTTGCTTCAGCAATTCCCCAGAGTCAAGGACTTCGGTGGAAATGCCGCCATTCATAGCACCCGATGAACGAAGTTTTCGGGTCAGGGAGCGGGTATCGATGCCGTAGATGCCAAGGATATTGTGTTGTTTCAGGTAATCGGGAAAAGACTGAGTGGAACGCCAGTTACTCGGACGCCAACAGATGTTACGAGCAATCGCACCCCGAATATGAGGATGTGCAGATTCTTCATCATCGGGGTTGACCCCCGTATTGCCTAATTCTGGATACGTGAAGGTGACAATCTGACCACAGTAGCTGGGGTCGGTTGCCACTTCCTGATAACCCGTCATGGCGGTGTTAAATACAACCTCTCCAATGGCGGTGCCCGTGGCTCCGAAAGACCAACCCTTGTAAGATGTCCCATCTGCCAGTACGAGCAGAGCAGGTGTAGCTGCTGAAACAGGCATAAGCAGTTATGTTGTGGTGAGTGGTTGGTTGTTAGTAGTCAGTGGTCAGTGGATGAAATAACGACAGACAACTAATAACTGACGTGCTATTATCTCACGCTTGAGTGAGGCAGGAGAGGTTTTGTGACGCTTAATTGTGATGAGGCGATAACAAGGCTCATTCTCCCAGTATGACGGATGAAAATCTATCCATGACAGTTTGAGCCGAACAGTCTTGCCTCTCAACGGCACGTTTAAACTGGGATATGGACAGTTCATCAGAGCCATCAACGCCCATGCCTTCTCAGAAGTGTGCCGCTATCCTTCTGCTTTCAGGCACCCTATCCGTGACTCAGGGGGCTTGTAGCCAGCTCAATTCTTTGTGGAGTCCGAAGGAACCACCGATGCCAGTGGCGACCGATCCGACTCCCAGTACTGCTACACGTCCACCTGTTAAGTCTTCACCCATCGCGACACCGATCAACCAACCCACCCTTGCCCCACAGGAGGCTTATGAACGGGCTATGGATGCCGCCACCAGTGCTGAAATGATTGCTGAATCGGCTCAGTCTGCCGGTGATTGGCAGTTAGCGATCGCTCGCTGGCAAGAGGCGATCGGGTTATTGAAGAGGGTGCCGTCTTCTAGTTCTTATCATGTGATCGCTCAACCGAAAATTGCACAATACCAGCGACAGCTAGGCGTGGCTCAACAAAAAGCCACTCGTCCTGGTGCCGGTGCCCCGTCAAAAACTGAAATTGCTGTTTCACCCGGAGCTGTCTTTGGACCATCATCGCCCTCCCCAAGCCCAACATCTAGCTCCAAAACCGCTGCAACATCAACACCGGGTGCAACATCTAAAACCAATACAGACCAGCAAGGGGTGTTTACAGCCCCCATCAAACGCCGCCAACGCGGAACCCCAGTCATTGATGTTACTTTTAATGGCACACAAACCTTCGAGATGGTGGTCGATACGGGGGCGAGTGGCACTGTCATCACCCAAGCCATGGCCAAAAGCCTCAATATTGTTCCCAATGGCACAGTGACAGCGAATACGGCGAGTGCTAAAGGAATTACGTTTCGCACAGGCACCGTTGAGTCAATTGCCGTTGACGGCGCTGTAGAAAGGAAGGTGCGAGTGGCTATTGGTGGAGCTGAGCTAGAAATGGGGCTACTGGGTCAAGACTTCTTTAGCCAATATGACGTTTCGCTCAAACAAAATGTCGTTGAATTTCATCGTCGTTAGAAATGTTAGGTTGACTACGTTATTCAGGACGTAGCCCAAATCCACAGAGGCACTAAGGCGATTTTGAAAATTCCAGCGCCAACCCAGTCCCACCGTCCAGATAAAGTCTTCATCAGGTTCTCCCGCCAGGGTGTTTTCTCGCCAGTATTGCCCGATGTCTATAAAAGCTAGGAAACGATGGCTGTTTGCCATCACTGGTGTATAAACGTCTAAACTGGCGCGGATGGCGTTATCTCCGGCGACTTCGCGTTCTTCCAAACCCCGAAGCGATCGCCTCTTACCCCTTCAACGAGTCGAGCAAGAATGCGATCGCCCTTTGGGCGGTGCTCTAAGCAATCCTATTGAGGTTTCAAGCAACCTTTACGTGAATAATCACATGAATCTTCATTCCCAATCCCTAATCTCAAGTCCCTAAAAACTTAATTAACTGCTCTAGCTTCGACCAAGCGGCACCGCTATCCATAACATCCTTAGCTATCTCAATCCCAGCTTGATGGTCTTCTAGTGAAATCATACCGCCGACTTGCAGAGCTAAGGAGGCATTCAAGGCTACAGCATCCTGCTGGGCTGTTGTTCCCTTCCCTTGCAAGACATGCCGCAATATCAGCGCATTTTCCTCTACATTTCCGCCTCGTAGTGCCCCCGTTGGTGCTGGTGTTAAACCAAGCTGTTCAGGATTTAGGGTTGACAATTGCACTTCGCCTTGTGACAACAATGCTAAGTCAGTTTCGTCGGCTAATCCCGCCTCATCCAATTTTTCCCGTCCATGCAGGACAATAGCCTTTGGGGTTCCCATTTGACACAAAGCTTGGGCAATAGTTGTCACCAGTTGTGGGTCACAGACCCCAACGATTTGACCGGTAGGACGTAACGGATTGACGAGCGGACCCAAAAGATTAAATATTGTCCGCACCTTCAGTGTTTGGCGCAGGGGAGCTACCACCTTCAGCGCTGGGTGCCAGCCCCGCGCAAACAGGAACGTCACACCAACTTCATGTAACGCAGCCACTACCTTTTCCGTCTCGGCAGTGAGGTTAACGCCTAATGATTCCAACACATCTGCCGAACCCACTTTGCTAGAAGCAGAGCGATTACCGTGCTTGGCAACCCGAACATCTGCGGCAGCCGCAACAAAAGCCACGGCTGTTGAGATATTAAACGTTGAGGCTCCATCCCCACCTGTACCACAGGTATCAATGACTGGAACCTTGTGTTCAATCGCCATCTTCTGTAACGATTGAGCTTGTAAAACCTGAGCCATCCCGGCTAGTTCTGAG
>DATNQF010000220.1:0-14619 GCA_036702855.1 Trichocoleus sp.
GGCTGTTGGAGGAGACGTGCTTTGCGGTGCCAGACGCGACGCTAATCGCTCTACCAACACCCGCGCCCGTGCCTGCTCTGCCACTTCAAGGGCTGCTTCGGGTTTGTTTTGCGCGACTAGAACCTGTTGCAGTAGCGGGTAGGGCGAAGCGGGAAATAGGGCAGCACTGTCAAAGATATAGCGATCGTTTGCATCAGCATCAATTAAGCTGTCGGAGTTTGCCTGCCATATTGCTTTGTTAGCCGCCCGGATCTCTTCCCAAATTTGCACGCTCTCCCGCAAAGAGCGCTCGGCCTCTGCCAGGTTCCCTGTGCTGTATAGTGCCCCAGCAAGCGCCATGAGGGTCTTGGCCTGTCGCTCTGTCGTCGGATCTTCGGAGTAAGGAACAAGCGCTAGCGCCCGCTCCAACAAAGTCACTGATCGAGTAGAGTTGTCTTGCGTTGTGTAAGCTGGTCCCAGCAGCATCAGAACTCGATACTCCAGGTCGGTTGCATCCGTTGATTGGGCAAGAGACAACGCATTTTCTAGCAGCGGTATTGCTTTTTCGGCTTCTCTTTCAATCATCAGGAGTGCTGCATCCAGATACAACGCCTCGCCCTCCTGGCGACGAGTTGCTAATTGCAACCCTCGCTCTGCCTGTTCGGCTAGTTGGGGATTGACCTGCTGTGCACTTGACAGCGCTTGCTGAAAATAGGAGATGGCTTGGTTGTAGTCTTGCCATTCCAAATAGAGCTGTCCGAGCCGCCCCAACGCTCTGACTTGATCAGCACGGTCTGAAATTTCTTGGGCAATTTGTAAGCTCTGCTCTGCTGCCTCAAGTGCTTTCGCCCCCTCTTCAAGCAGCATGTGGGCCATTGCCATATTGCCTAGCGCTTGGCCTTCTGCCCGACGATCGCGAAGTTCACGTGCGATCGCAAGGTCTTGCTGAATAAATTGCAGGGCGGTCGCCCCCTCCCCTTGTGCTAGATAAGCCAGTCCAAGGCTGCCGTAGGCCTGCCCTACTCTCTGACGATTGTGCGCTGCGTTGTAGAGGCCCAAAGCCACTAGAAACGACTGAACCGCATCGTTCCAGCGGCCTGCCTGTAACTGCTGATAGCCCTGTTCCATCAACAAATCAGCTGCAATTTGCGGCTGGGTTTGGGCGAGGACGTAGGTTTGAGGCATCGGCAGGAGAGCAGGCACTAGCAAGCTAGCACAAGCAATACAGCTAATTACTCTCAGCCGGAAGCGCATGAGGACACTCGATGCAGGTTCTAAGCAGATTGAGAAAGCACAGCGACAGGTTGCCGCTCTTCTTGAGCTTGGATCGCCTGAAATTCCTTAAGCTGCCGCTCAATCTGAGTACGCACTGTTTCACGGAAGTCTACGAAGTGCTCAGCCTGAGCACAGACCCCCAGATAGTTGGGCACTACTTCGGGATACTTCAGCAGCAGACTGACTAGATTTACCCAGAAACGCCAGCGAGTTTTGCGAACTACGCCCTGCCGCCAGAAGATAATTAACATCGCCCGGACAATAACCCAGCTAATGTCGGGGCTACCCGCCGACTTGCTGCGGTTTTCGTAGTTCTTCCGTTGCCCTTCACCCAGCATAAGAAATTGGCGATAGGTGCGATCGAGCAGTGATAGAGGATCGGTAAGTTGCCAAAAGGCACTAATGAACTCATCCACAATCTCTTCGATAGGGCGAGTAGGCACAAAGTTCATCAGCGTTGCCTGGTTGATGTCGGCAGATCCCTTTTGACTAATCAATCGGCCTTCCCGCTCCAGGCGATGCCACAGAGCAGTATCGGGCAGCGCCTGAAGCATGCTCAACATGGCTGTCGGAATAGCAGTCTTTTCAACAAACTGCACAATTCGTTGTCCGGCCCCTGTTTTCTCACCATCAAAGCCGATGATGAAGCCTGCCATAACCCGCAGACCTGCCTTCGCAATGGACTCTACCGCATCCGACAAAGAGTTGCGAGTATTCTGGAACTTCTGGGTCAGGGTAAGACTTTCATCATCAGGGGTTTCGATGCCTAAGAACACCGTGCCAAAGTTGCAGTCCACCATCATCTTCATCAACTCTGGGTCTTGAGCCAGGTCTACAGATGCTTCGGTGGCAAAGGAGAAGGGATAGTTGTGCTCCTCCATCCAAGGTTTCATGGCAGTCAGCAGGCGCTTCACATTGCGCTTGTTGCCAATGAAGTTGTCATCGACCATGAAGATGCTGCGCCGCCAGCCCAGATCATACAGATATTGCAGTTCGGCCAACAGTTGCTCAGGCTCCTTGGTACGGGGTTTACGCCCGTAGAGCACAATGATGTCGCAAAACTCACACTGGAAAGGACATCCCCGCGAGAACTGAACCGACATTTCGGCGTAGGCATCCAGTTCTAGCAAGTCGTATCGGGGAATGGGGGTTAGCGTGACAGCAGGTCTTTCCCCATTAGCCCGGAAAGTTCCGCTGGTTTCTCCCCGCTCAATCGCTTCTACAAATAGCGGCAGGGTGATCTCACCTTCGTCGAGGATCAAAAAGTCAGCTCCTGTGGCCTGGGCCTCATGAGGCAGGGCAGTTGCATAGGGACCCCCTACAGCCACCAGTTTGCCCCGTCGCTTAGCCTCTTGGATTTGAGCCGCAAAGTCTGCCTTTTGCACAATCATGGCAGAGAGCAACACCAGGTCAGCCCAGTCCCACTCTTCTTCTGTTACCTCGCGAACGTTGCGATCAACCAGTTTGAAATTCCAGGTTTGCGGCAGAATCGCTGCGACTGTCACAATTCCCAGAGGGGGCAGTTGGGCTTTGAAGTTAACCAGTTCTAGGGTTTTGTCAAAGGACCAGAAGCTCTTCGGGAACAGCGGATAAATCAGCAGTACGTTCATAGAAGACGCGAAGGAGTTCCCTGACATCCTAGTCTTCTTAGACGATGAAAGCAATCGGATCTTGATATGTGACTGGATGCGATCGCAAACAAACAGTTATCTTTTGCTTCCACCAACCAGGAGGATGCAACGCACTAAAGCGCTTTACAAGCAATCATTGCAAGCTTTTTTTCCGAATGTAAAAGGAAATCAAACCCATGATTCTAATTGACTAGAATCAATGAAATTAATAACGCCTGGCTCTTGGATCTGCCATGAACAAAGCCCAGTTTTTTCATCAGTTTGCGGCTCTGCTAAAGGCTGGCGTGCCAATAGGCCGTAGCTTTGAAATGGCGGGACAAGAAACCGCTGCTAAAGCTAACCAAGCTTTTTTTCAGCAGGCAGGACAGCAACTGAGCCAAGGGGCAGCTCTAGCCACTACGCTTCAAACTCGTCAAAGCCCTTTTACGCAGTGGGAAACCAGCCTATTGCAGCTAGGCGAAAGCAGCGGAGCCTTGGCTGAAGCGAGCCAACGGCTAGGCCAACAAACTGAAATTTATCAGCGTCGCGCTAGATTGTATGGTTCGATTTTGACGTCGGTAGCTGTTATCGCCTTAGTGCTGCTGCTCAGTTTTGGGATGCTGCTAGGAGCCAATCCGTTTCAGCCCAGTCCCAGGCTACTGGTTCTCTTAGGCTTATTTGGGGGTGCCCTGATTTTTAAAGATCAGCTTCAGCTCAGTGGCGATCTAGGCAATTGGGAGCATTCTCTATTGCGATACGTGCCTGGGTTGAAAGGAGTCTTAGAGGCGCGATCGCAAACTCACCTAGCAGAACTGGCCCTGCCCATTCGCTGCGGCTTGCCGATGGATCAGGCTATTGAGTTGGTGCGCCCCCGCATTCCGGATCCACTATTAGCCAAAGCACTCGTTGCATCCGCAAAACAGGTGCGCCAAGGGCATCCGCTCAGCCACAGTTTGAACGGCAAAGTGCCACTTCCCGCCCTGCAAATGATCCGTACAGGTGAAGAAACTGGCACCTTAGATACCCTGCTAGAAAAGCTGGGCGAGTATTACGAGGGCGAACTGGAGCGGCAACTGCGCCAACTTGAGGGCATACTGCGTCCTTTGAGTTTGCTGGCAATGGGGGCAGTAGTTTTGATGGCAGGCTTGCAGCTCGTTGCCAAACTAACCGCCCCACTCGCAGGGAGCTAGGAAAACGCTATGAGGACTGACCTGCCACCTCATAGTGAATTTTGGTGCTGTTCAGAGGGGGCTGACTCCAGAGATCGTAGTCCTTGACCAGGCTAATAAATGCTTTAAGAAAATATTCGTCCTTGAAGGAAAAAACAATGCCCTGTCGAGCATCACACCAACGAATGCTGCCATATTCGCGGGTAATGGTTCTGACAAATTCAGGCAATGCCAGAACGAAGTTAAGTTCGTAGTGCATGGACGCTAACTCCTAACCAACGGTAGAGGGCAGATTGTCTAAGCCTGCCCAAAAAATCTTCTTAAAACAGAATCTCAGATCCGGTTCATCGAAGGAAATAAATTTCCCGTTGATCATCAAAGCTTGGTCTTATCCCCATTCGTCTTGAACAGCAGATGGTGCAGTGGGCACAGAGTCTTGCGCCCACTGCACTCTTTAGAAGGGGTAGCTATTACTTACCTGTTTCAGGTGGCTGGGGTCGTTTGTAGGCACGACTGCGCTGCAAGTCGTAGCGTTGGTAGAGCGCTTTTTTACGGCTACCAGCCACATCTCCGCTCTTAAAGCCCTCAGAGAGGTCTGCCATTGCATCAACCTCTTCAACCATTGCAGGCGACATCGGCATAGAGAACATCGCAACTCGGGCAGACTGGAGAGATTCGCTAGCGCCTGCATAATCACCCTGATCTGCTCGCTCAATGGCTTCCTTACGCGCACGGGCAGCCATCAACAGAGCTAGCTGCTCTTGCACATCAGGATTCGCAGGAAAATCACTGAGTTGTTCAACACTCACGACCGGAATTTGCAACATCACCTCAAGGCGCTGCCGCTCTGACTGGTTGGGGTCATCCCAGGCCAGCCTAATTTGGCATAGGTCGGTTGCCTGAGTCATGGCTGGAATCTGAAGCCGTACCACCACGTTGAGAGGCGAAGCGACTACCAGGTTGGGTAGCTTATAGTCGCCCTCTCCAGTGGTATCGAAATCATTTAAGACATCCTTCACCACCACGCCATTTTGGGGCTTCATCTGGAGGCGCACCTGACGCCCCAGAGTGGCAGAGAGGCCCATCAACTCATTTTCAAAAATGGTGGGTAGTTGATCGGGCGATTCAATGTGGTAGAAATTGCCATCGCCGCTACGAGCCATGGCCTCTAGCAAGTCTTCGTCGTAGTCGTTGCCTACACCCAGCGTAGAGGTGCTAATCCCCCGTTGGGAAAGACCGTGAACATCGGTTGCGATCGCATCATGCCGTGTCTCTCCTACATTCGCTAGTCCATCTGAGAGCAAGACTACACGGTTGATGTGCTCTGGATTGAGATACTGGCCGACTTGAATGCCCCCTTCAACCCATCCGGCATGGAGCGCAGTAGAGCTACCAACGGATATCTGGCGAATCTTAGCCAGAATTTTTGCCTTATCGGTTGCCAGGGTGCTGGAAATCGGAGTTTCGACGTCAGTGTCGAAGAGGGTAAGGCTAATGCGATCGCTCGGCAGTAAATTCTCAACGGCGTAGCAAGCAGCTTTTTTGGCGTATTCAATCTTAGAGCCAGACATCGAGCCAGAACGGTCAATCACAATGCCTAAATTCAATGGCGGACGTTCAGGGGTCAGCGTGATTTCTGGCGGTGAAATTCTAATCAGCACATCCACTGTGGCGGAGCGGTTGGATGCAAGAGCCGCATGCATGGGAATCAGATTAATCTGAGGCTGGTTTGAGGTAGGAGAAGTCATGGAGGTTGCCTCCGAAAAAGAGTAAGGTCAGCAAGTCGTTGAGCAATTCGTTGCAGCAGCGCATCCTGTTCTTGCGGGTTGGTTGGGTAGCTATCCTCGCGAATATGCAGTTCCACTCCCGGCAGCAGATCAAGACGAATCCATTGAACAAGGGTCGGGGTAGGCGGTGCAGTTCCCAGCGTGATGAAATCTTGAGCACCCGGTGGGAGTGGACTAGCAGGTGGCGCTGGCGGGGGGCTAGCAGGGGGAACTGGCGGCGGGCTGGCAGGCACAGCCATTCGCGGGGCAGGTGGTGGCGCTGAGGGCTGAGACAATGTGCGTTGCCGCACCTGAGAGAGAAAGGACAGAGCGGGGTTGGTCGCCCCAACGGTCAGTTGAACGTCCCCCAGCAGCAAGGCTTCGAGTTCACGCTCAGGCTTATTCACCGTCACGTTTTCCAGGGAACCCGCACTATATCCCTTCGCCAATAGCCTCCGGAGCACCAGCAGTTGCAGCAGATGCCGATAGACATATCGCGCTTCACGCCCAAGCTTGAGCGGCTTGTCGATCAACCCCTGCGTGGTGTAGTGACGCACCAAGCGGGGGTTGATCGTGTCCTGCACCCGACTATCGGATTCTTCTGGGGGAAGAAACTGAGGGAGAAGTTCGTTAGCCACCTCGACGAACTCCTCAAGGGACCACTGAGGGTTTCCCTGGGAAATCTGCTGCAACGTGCTCATGTACCCATCGTAGCAATGACAATTTTCATTGTCAATGACAACATATATTGTCAATATCAGTTTTAGGAAGGTAGTTTCTTGCGCCCGCCTAAGATCAACGAGAAGACAGACACGAGCTGCCCACCCCTGCGAAACAACAGTGGCACGCAACTTCCCCTCTTGCCTTCCGCCCCTGCTTTCCCTAAACCACCGGACTGCCGTGATGATGCACCATAAACCATTGGCCGCCCATGCGTTCAAACAGGTTAGTCGCCATAGATCGGGCTTCTAGCCGACGACCACCACCAATCTGTAAGACATTCTCGATCAGGACAACATGGGCCAGATCGCCGCTACTTTCGACCATCAGGATGTGGGTGTCGATCTCTAGGTAGCTCGTGTTTTTAAAGATTTGCGCCCAGGACTGGCGGATTTCATCCCAGCCCTTGAGGGCATCTCGACCAGGGTGAATGCAGAGACAGCTCACTCCCTTGGACCAGACCGCCTCCATGGCGTCTAGATCCTTCTTTTCAAAGGCTCGATAGAATGACGCATTGACTGCCAGGACAGCTTCTCGATCACCAGCCATTGAAGCCCTCGCTGATAAGATACAAAGAACAGTTGCTTATAGGGGTGTCTCGAGCATACCCAAACTGTAAACTAATCCAGTCTATTCCAGGGTTTAGGGGATTCCATAGACATGCTGCAAATTGATAATCTCTGCAAGCGGTATGGAAAACGCCCTATTCTGCAAAATCTGTGTCTTGACCTCCAACCAGGGGAGATTTATGGCCTGCTGGGGCCAAACGGGGCTGGAAAGACCACAACGATTAACCTAATCTGCGGCTTGCTAGAAGCTGACTCTGGGTCAATTTACATTGGTGGACGTCGGGCAGGCCTGGCAACCAAGCCCGTGTTGGGTGTGATGCCTCAGGAAAATTTGCTCTATCGGGGCCTGACCTGCGAAGAAAACTTGGCCTTTTTTGGCCGCATCTATGGCATGGGGCGACGCGATCGCAAACTCCAAATTGAGCGTTGTCTAAGCTTAGTCAATCTACTGGATCGGGCAAAAACGCCTGTCGAAAAGCTCAGCGGTGGTATGCAGCGGCGACTGAGCTTGGCAGTAGCCATGATGCATCGGCCCAAACTGTTGATTCTAGATGAGCCGACAACAGGACTCGATATTGAGGCGCGCTACGAGGTTTGGTCGCTGATTCGCAGTTTGAAGCAGTCGGGCGTCACCGTGTTGCTCACAACCCACTTATTGGATGAAGTCGAGCGTTTGTGTCAGCGGATCGGCATTATTAAGCAAGGGCAGTTGTTAGCAGAAGGCACCTTAGCAGAGTTGCGGCAGCGAATCCCGGCAATGGAAATCGTGACGGTGGAAACGGATGATCCCGAAGGTGCGATCGCACGCGCCCAGTTCCACGGCTTCACACCCCGACACTACGGTTCTGACTTGGCCTTTTGGATTCCAGAGCACCTAGAACTCAAAGATCTACTGGATCGCTTCGAGGGTATTCCCCTTAACTCCATTTCTCGTCATCCAGTGAAGCTAGAGCACATTTATATTGAAGTGACCCAAAATCGGGCGCTTACTGATGCTGCTCTAGCAGCCTAGGATTGCTCTACTATCCCTGAGTAGGTTGAGGTTGCGAAACTTACGACACCCAACCTACAAATCCCACTTTTCAAGTGAATGAGGCCTGCAGAAAGACTTATGTGTACACCATAGCTTCCAGAAGGGGCGAGGGGGTGGGCCAGGCTAAGCCAAATTAGACCACCTAAGGCCAATACCTTGGCTGAGAAGCCAGGCTTTGACCCACCCCGCCCGATGGCACCCCTCCCAGGAGGGGAGAATGAGGATCTACAGCTCTGCTAGGACTTCGCGGGCAGCAGCAATCGTTTTCTCGATGTCCTCATCAGTGTGAGCCAGCGAGGTAAAACCTGCCTCAAACTGAGAAGGAGCCAAGTAAACGCCACGCTCCAACATACCCCGATAGAATCGGCTGAACTTGGTCAAGTCAGACCTCTTAGCATCCTCGTAGTTGTGCACAGGGCCAGCCTGGAAGAAAAAGCCAAACATGGCGCTGATGCTACCGCCACAAATCTCATGTCCAGTCTCCCGCGCAGCTTGCAGCAGACCATCAATGAGTTTGCGGGTGATGCGCTCTAGCTGCTCATAGGTACCAGGACGCTGGAGAAGTTCCAGGGTTTTGATGCCTGCGGTCATGGCCAGAGGATTCCCCGACAAGGTTCCGGCTTGATACACCGGACCTGCGGGAGCAATCATTTCCATGATCTCGCGCCGCCCACCGTAGGCACCCACGGGCAGACCACCACCGATGATCTTGCCTAGAGTAGTCAGGTCGGGGGTAATGCCGAACTTCTCTTGCACCCCACCGTAGGCGATCCGGAACCCGGTCATCACCTCGTCAAAGACCAACAGAGCGTCGTTTTCGCGAGTGATTTCCCGCAGCCCTTCTAGGAAGCCTGCATCGGGAACAATAAAGCCTGAGTTGCCAACAATAGGCTCTAGAATCACCCCGGCAATTTCGCCTTTGTTCTCCGCAAACAACGCCTTCACCGCTTCGAGGTCGTTGTAGGGTGCTGTCAGTGTGCCAACGGTAGCAGACTTAGGCACTCCTGGGGAGTCGGGCAGACCTAGCGTAGCCACACCAGAACCCGCCTGCACAAGGAACATATCAGCATGGCCGTGGTAGCAGCCAGCGAACTTGATAACCTTGTCGCGTCCGGTATAGGCCCGCATGAGGCGCAGCACAGCCATACAAGCTTCGGTGCCAGAGTTGACGAAGCGCACCATTTCAATGCTGGGTACGGCCTGAATCACCATTTCAGCCAGCACGTTTTCGAGGTAGCTGGGTGCCCCAAAGCTGGTTCCCTTTTCCAATGCCGCAGCCAGCGCTTGGTTCACTTCTGGGTGAGCATGACCACAGATAGCTGGTCCCCAGGAACCGACATAGTCAATGTACTGGTTGCCATCTACATCCCAGACGTAGGCTCCCTTAACCCGGTCAAATACAATGGGTTGCCCACCCACCGATTTAAATGCCCGCACCGGAGAACTTACCCCACCCGGCATCAGACTTTGGGCCGCCGAAAAAATCTCCTGTGATTTGGTTGTTGTGAAGGAGGTCGTACTAACCAAAGCGTTTTCCTCTCTGTACCTGCATAAAGCCAGCAAAAACTACCATGGGCCAAACAATGACTGCCCAAAAATGGCCGTAATCAATATCCTATCGGTTAGATTAAGCCTCTCTTACCCTGTGTTAAGGAATGTAGCGAAGTGTGAGCTTAAGCAGTCACTAAGCTAGGTTCTATCGCCGGAAATACTGCAAGTTGCCGCCCCGCAGTTGAACCACAGGGTTGTTCGACATCCGCACGAGTTGCTCGTCGTGGGTCGTGACAATCACCGTGATGCCAATAGAGTTGAGCTTTTTCAGGATCCGGATCACTTGCTGAGAATTGTCGGGATCGAGGTTACCTGTAGGCTCATCGGCTAGGAGCAGGGGTGGAGTGCTCACGACAGCGCGGGCAATACTCACCCGTTGCTGCTCACCCCCTGAAAGTTCATCGGGGAAGCACTGTGCTTTACCCTGCAAGCCCACCATCTTTAGGGTTGGCCACAGGCGACGGTGAATTTCTTTGCGGCTGAAGCCCTGTGCCCAGAGGACAAAGGCAACATTTTCAGCCACCGTTCGCTTGGGAATCAGTTTGTAGTCTTGGAAAACAACTCCAATCCGGCGGCGCAACATGGCCAGCTTGTTGCCCCGCAGTTTGGCCATATCCTCACCGCTGACGATGATGGAACCTGTGGAGGGTCGCTCCTGACCGTACAGCAGCTTTAGCAGGGTAGATTTGCCAGAGCCAGAGGGACCCGTGACAAACAGGAAGTCGCCCTTGTTAATCAGCAGGTCAACATTACGGAGCGCCAAGCTACCGTTACTGTAAGTTTTGCTGACGCTCTGTAGCGTCACGATTGGCTCGGTTGCGGGCTGAGCCGGGGGAGATTGAGAAGTGTCGGTCATGGCAGGCTCAGCCGGAACCACCATCTGTAGCCGATCGCTGAGCTTAGCGCGGACTTCATCCGGGAGATGAGTGAAGTGGTTACTGGGGCGAGAAACAACTGAGGTCATGCAGTTACCGATAGTGCATTAGGCAAAAATCGCGGAACCCTCAGAGCCAGGCTTTTATGGGCGATTTTGGGGAAACATTCTACTTGACTTGCAGGTTTTAGGAACAGAGTTATTAGACATTTCAATAATCTTCACAACTGTGTCCTAGGAAACCAGAAGGCTCTCGCGACTAGTGATCTTGAGTCTTTTGATCTTGAGTTTTGGGATCCTAAACTCCGGGTGATGCATCATCCTGCGTCGGGGTTATCCTCTCTTGCATTGCCTTGTTTCGTCAAGACTTTTCTAATCAAGAGTTCGCCTAGCAGAGAATCAACGGCTTCGCGCTGGAGAGTAGGTGAGCGATCGCACGGCAAATTTGGGCAGGGCCAACATGCGCCGCCAGCGCCAAGGTTCTTTGTACAACCGATAAAGCCACTCTAGGTGGTTATCGCAGAACCACTTCGGAGCGCGGGTTTTGACACCAGCCCAGATATCAAAGCTGCCCCCCACCCCAATCCAGATCGCATTAGGGCAGAGGTGGCGATGCTCAGCAATCCAAAATTCCTGACGGGGCACACCCATGCCTACAAAGACAGCGCTGGGCCGCAGTGACTTGAGTTGAGTCTCAAAGGCAGCAAACTCTTCGGGGGGCAAAAAGCCATGCTGAGTACCTGCGATCGCAAGTCCTGGCATTTGACGCTGACATGCGATCGCAGCTTGCTCGGCCACGCCCGGTGCGCCTCCATAGAAGAAGACAGGCTCATCTGGGCCTAGCGCCGCTAGCACGTCCGCTGCTAGTTCAATACCAGGCTGCCGCTGAATGCGACGCCCCTGGGTGCGAAAGTACAGAACAACACCTGCTCCATCGGGGATCACCAGATCCGCAGCCTCGATAATCTGCCGCAACTTGGGGTCTTGCTCTGACTGCATTGCCATTTCAGCATTGAGCGTGACCACGTGGGAACCTTCTCCCTGACGATGTCGCGTAACTAGCCAACGGGTATAGTCTGTTCCGACATGAATCGGCAGTCCCATGACCGACAATGTTTCCAATCTTTCCGCCAGCATTGCCCGTGAGCCTTCTTGAAACGACAGTCGAACCCTGGATCAGGATTTCCCAAGGGCCTAACCTATCCCAGCAAGCTGACCAGGATCAAGCCCATAGAGACGATAGCGCGGAATTTAAAAAAATCTTCTAATTTTCTTCATAGATTTCGTGCGTAAATATTCCGTTCATTTGTTCCAACAAGGAAATATTCATGGGCCAGAAACCTGAGGTTGCGATCGCAATTCTCTACCAGAACGACCAGTTTCTCCTGCAACTGCGAGACAACATTCCGGGCATTTTCTTTCCTGGCTACTGGGCGTTTTTTGGCGGACATCTGGAACCGGGGGAAGACCCACTCACAGCTGTCTATCGAGAACTGGAGGAGGAAATTGGCTACCAGGCTCCTCACTTGGAGCTATTTGAGCGCTATGAAGCTGAGCAGGTCGTCCGCAACGTCTTTCATGGACCGCTGGTAGTGCCCATCGAAACGCTTCAGTTAAATGAAGGCTGGGATTTGGGTCTGTGGACGGTAGATGACATTCATCGGGGCAGCCGCTACTCCCAAAACGCGGGGGAAGAACGGCCCCTTGGCCCCCCTCACCAAAAGATTTTGCTCTCTTTTCTAGAGCAGCATAGGATAGGGCAGGTGTCCTAACTTCATCTATGGCCGATGCCACCGAGCAGCTAGAACTGTTTGACTCAGGCCCCAGAGAGCTACCCAACTATCAGGTGCGGGAGAGCACTCGGGCGCGTCATGTCTCGATTAAGATCTCGCTGCAAGGGGCCGTTGAGGTGGTGGTGCCCACGGGCTTTGATGCTCAGCGAGTGCCGGAAATTATCCAGCGGCGGCGCGATTGGATTCTCAAGACGGTGCAACGGTTGCAGACTCAGCAGACCATGCTGGAGCCTGCCCACTTTGAGGAGAAGCCGAGTTCGATTGAGGTGCGATCGCGGGGGGAAACCTGGCAGATTCTCTATCAGCCGAGCGATCGCAGTCAGCTTACGCTCAACCAGCCAACCCCATACACCTTGGCGCTGCGAGGCTACACCGAGGATTCTGCACTCTGCACCGATCTGCTTTACCAATGGTTAACTCGTAAAGCCAGAGCTGAATTTGCACCTTGGCTACGAGAGCTGAGCTTTGCGATCGATCTACCCTTTGATCGAGTCTCTATTCGGGGTCAAAAAACGCGCTGGGCGAGTTGCTCTAGCCAGAAAAATATTAGCCTCAACTACAAGTTGTTATTCCTACCGCCTGAGTTGGTTCACTACGTCTTTGTCCACGAACTCTGCCACACCATCCACATGGATCATTCCCGTGCTTTCTGGCGGTTGGTAGGTGAGAAATTACCCGATTATCGTCATTGGCAAAGCGAACTTAAAGATGCTTGGCGTTATGTTCCTCGTTGGGTTGAGTCGGATGAGTGAGCCGTTCAATCTGCGAGATCGTTGAATCAAGCGAGCAGCGAAGACATGATTGATGCTTTCTGGCAAGCATTACCTACCACACAAGAATTTGTCAGAATTAATCCTGCCCGCTTTATTGTCAGAGCAGACAGGACATTGCTCCAATAGCTTGCAATCAATTAAAGTGCGATCGCATACCTGAGTCTGCTAGCTTCCATGCGGCAGTTTGCGTTAAGCAAAGACGTAATTCGTCTCTTTAAATAGGAGGATGCGTTACGTTAGCACTAACGCATCCTCCTATTCAAAGAGCAGTTTTTAAACTTGACCAAGTTTTTGGGTAAAACAAGCTGCGAGGTGACAGCTATAGCTCCCAAAACTAGCCGATTTCATCAGCGGAGTCAACCGTAATTAGAAGATTAAAGGTCGCGGTCATCCGCTAAACGGGTAGATTTTGGTTACAGTAGGGCCTACCAATAGGAAGACTTTTAAGTCTATCGAAAGGTCATTCAATTTTTTCAAAAATCTGTTGCTTTATCCCCCCACCAGAGGTTAGGAGCTGTACAATCGCTTGTCACAATAGGGCATGACTTCAGTCGCAGAAACTTCATCTCAAGGAGGTATGTCAATGCGTATTGGTGACTCTCATGTTTATCAGCCCGGTGAGATTGTTCCTGTTAGCGGCCAGTACCGCGCCGTGACTAATGTTGGGGAGAGCACAGAACAAACCGTCGTCTGCGAAAAAGACGAAAGGTTTCCGTCTGTAGGCTCTCCTGTGTTTGGTTTTCTATTAGCAGAACAATGCAACCCAGGGAAAACTGCTCAGTCTAATAAGACGGGATAGTTAGCTGAACAGTTAACTGATAAAACGCCATTGCCTCGCCCTCAGTTCCTTCTTTAACGAAAAGGAACTGATAAAGGAAAGGAACTGAGGGCGAGGTATCTAGATAACTTTTGACAGGCAACGATAGGGCGTGACTGAGATTAGGATGGTTGCGAATGCAATTTACACACCTCTAAGCTCCAGCGCTCCCACCCATGTTTTTCGTGCCGCATACACCTCTGCAAACGCCCCATAGCGGCTACCACTGGGACGGTAGCGATCGCAGATTTTTTGAGGGCTGGTATTTCCGGGTTACCCTGCCACAGGAACGCCAGACCTTTGCCTTCATGCACTCCATTGAAGACCCCGCAGGCGGCAAACCCCACAGTGGCGGCGCAACCCAAATTCTTGGTCCCGACGATAGTTATTTTTGCCGCACTTTTGGCCGAGTTGGCCAGTTCTGGGCCTGGCCTAACTCACTTGGTGTAGGCCACTGGCGCACAGACAAAGCCGACACTCCAGCCTGTTACCTGCTGCCAGAAGAGTTTGAGAGCCAAGTTAAAGAAGGCTACCAAGCGACCACCACCTGGCACCAAGGACGCTTGCACGATCCCGCTACAGGCCAAAGCGTGGCATGGCAGTACAAGACCAATCCCATCTACGGCTGGGGCAACCCCAAGCAGACACAGCAATCTACCGCTGGCTGGCTCTCCCAACTCCAAATTTTTG
>DATNQF010000237.1:0-26732 GCA_036702855.1 Trichocoleus sp.
TTTTCTTCAAAGGCCTATCTCGTAAAGAAGTCGCCGAAAAAATTGGAGTTAGCCCTATGACGGTGACTCGCCGAATTCAACGTGGCATTGAACAGATGGTGGAATATCTTCAGCCCAACCTAATGCAGGCTGATCCATAGAGGGATTTTTAGACTTTCTCCAACTTGCGAAGGGTGTGTCATACATCGACTAGGAAGGAATCTTAAGTTCCTTCCTTTTTTTATGGTTGAAGTCGTATTTGTGACGGCTTGTTAACCGGAAAGGTAGTCTAAAACCCCCTGACGGCCCGACGTTTCGCCTATACTCAATGGCATCCCATCTCGTCAGAAGGCACGGGGTTTGGCAGAACTTTTGAGGTATGAGGTAGGCTCTGGGCCACATGATCATCAATGCACCCCTTTGCCCTGATCTGGATCAGGCATCTCAATTTAAGCAGTTACAAGCTGAACTCCGCGAACGGTGGCTGCCCGCTGACCAATTTGATGCTCAGGAGCGGCAAGTTTTGGTAGTACCTTCTCTGAGTATGGATCAGGAGGAACTGCAAAAGGTTGCGGGCGTTCACTACTACGAAGAGCGACTGCTGTTTTCGCTGATTCGGCTGCGTAACCCCAATACGCGAGTGGCCTATGTTACTTCTCAACCGCTGCACCCCAGTATTGTGGATTATTATCTGGAATTGCTGCCAGGAATTCCCAGTTCCCATGCCCGAAGTCGTTTAGAGCTGTTCTCAGCCTACGATGCTTCAAAGAAGCCCCTAAGCCAAAAACTTTTAGAGCGGCCTCGTCTGCTGGAGAAGATTCGCAAGGCGCTGAATCCGGAGCAGGCCTATATGATCTGCTATAACTCGACGGAGTTGGAGCGGCAGTTATCGCTGAAGCTGGGCATTCCTCTACTAGCACTAGATCCAGATTTGCTGCACTGGGGTACAAAGAGCGGTAGCCGAGAGATTTTTGCGGCCTGTGGCATTTCTCACCCTGATGGCAGTGAGTTGGTTTGGACCCAAGAAGACTTGGCTCAGGCAGTCTCAGAGGTTTGGGAGCGCCAACCTGACCTGAAGCGCATGGTTATTAAGCTCGATCAGGGCTTTTCAGGCGAGGGAAATGCGCTGCTGGATTTGCGATCGCTTGCTGAAGCTGCCCCAGGCTCTGCAACTCATCGAGAGCGGGTTGCCACCATCCGTGCAGCCCTACCAGAACTGCGGTTTCAGTGCGTGACAGAAACTTGGGAGAATTTCTATGCCAAGATTCGAGATTTAGGTGCGATCGCAGAAGCCTTTATTGAGGGCGACGAGAAGCGGTCTCCCAGTGCTCAAGGGCGGATCACGCCTTTTGGTGAGGTAGAAATGCTCTCGACCCACGACCAAATCTTGGGTGGACCCGACGGGCAAATTTTTCTAGGCTGCTCTTTTCCCGCAGACACGTCTTACCGCCTGCAAATTCAGGAAATGGGACGACTCGTCGGAGAACAGCTTGCAGCAAAGGGAGCTTTGGAGCGCTATGGCGTAGACTTTATTGCCGTTCGTCAGCCTGCCGATAGCCCTGAACCCTGGAAACTCTACGCCATTGAAATCAATCTACGCAAAGGCGGCACTACTCATCCCTTCATGGCTTTAAAACTGCTCACAGAGGGCAGCTATAACCCAGAAGATGGCTTGTTTTACACTCGGCAAGGTCAAGCCAAGTATTACCGTGCCTCTGATAACTTGCAAAATGAGACATACAGGGGACTTCTGCCCAGCGACCTAATGGATATCATCGTCACCGAGCGATTGCACTTCAACTCCATTAATGGCACCGGAGCCGCGTTTCACCTGATGGGCTGTCTCTCGGAGTATGGAAAACTGGGCATTACCAGTATTGGCAACACGCCAGAGCATGCAGAAGGCATTTACCATCAGGTTGTTAACGCTTTGGACAAGGCAACAATCACAATATAGAGCGCTAATACCGCTTCATTGCCCGCTCAATTTCTCGTTTTGATTCCTTCTGCTTGATGCTCTCCCGCTTGTCGTGGATCTTCTTGCCTTTCACTAGAGCTAGGTTGAGCTTAATCCAGCCGCGCTTTAGGTACATTTTGAGAGGGACCAGGGTTAGGCCTTGCTGCTCAACTTTGCCGATCAGCTTGCGGATTTCATCCCGGCGCATCAGTAGTTTGCGAGTGCGCTTAGCCTCATGGTTATAGGCTTTGTTCGTCGTCTCATGGGGTGAGATGTGAACGTTATGAAGCCAAACTTCACCATCTCGAATCAGGGCAAATCCATCTCGCAGATTGACCTTGCCCTGCCGAATAGACTTCACTTCAGAGCCGAGGAGTTCTAACCCTGTTTCAAAGGTTTCTAGAATCTCGTACTCAAACCGAGCCTGCCGATTATCGCTAATGACTTTGTAACCGTCATTGGGTTCTGCTGGCATCTACCCTCCTCCTCACTCAACAACAATTCGCCATTCGTGGAGTTCATATTCTACGCAACGGTTTTGAATTAGAGGGTCCGCCTCCACGATGGCCTTGGCCTCTTCTAGCGATGAAGCGTGGAATAACAGCATACCACCGCCAAATTCGGCCCAGTAGCCTGTGCGGGCTTGATGTCCCTGGTCGATCAACTGCCGCACATAATCTTTGTGTGCAGGTACGTGCTGGTCAAAGGTGTTTTTGTTAACAACACCTCTTTCAATTTTGACAAACCAGGGCATTCCTTCGATTCCTCCAAGGGGCTAGCTGTGGATCTTCGTTATGAATTATGAGTTTTGAAATGTGAATTATGAGCACCGTTGAGGTCAAAAGGCTAAAAACTTAAGATGACGCAACCCCGAAGAAACTAAGTTGACTCATGGAACGGGAATCTAGGCAACCCGGAAGTCCTGGAAGAAAACGGTTCTTTATTGCCCTGCTGCCACCAGCAGAAGTGCAAGCAGAGGCGACGGCCATTAAAGAATATTTTCAAACGAATTACCAAAGTGAGGCAGCATTGCGATCGCCCCCTCACATCACGCTTCAGCCTCCCTTTGAGTGGGCCAAGGATGACCTGAGCCGCCTGTATGAGACCCTTGCAGCATTTGCCCTGCAACAGGCACCCATTCCCATGACGCTTTCTGGGTTTAGTGCGTTTCCGCCTAGGGTAATTTTCATCGATGTGGTAAAAACCCCCGAGCTAGTGGCGGTGCAGCCAGCTCTGATGACCTACTTGGAGGAAACGCTGGGAATCGTAGATGCGCGTTCTAAGAATCGACGCTTTGCGCCCCATCTCACGGTCGCCTTTCGAGATCTCAAGCCTGGAGCCTTTCGGCAAGCATGGCCTGAGTTTGAAAGCCGTCCTTTTCATGCTGAGTTTGTTGTGCCTGGCTTGACCCTGCTCATTCACGATGGTCAACGTTGGCAGATTGGTCAAACCTTTCCGTTCTCCCAATCCTAAACTCACACCCTGCTTCAATCGTTTGACCCACTAGCGGTAACCCGCTGCTTGTAGGGTAAATAGTCGAGCGTAGCGGCCCTGTTGTTGCAGCAGTTCTTCATGAGTGCCCTGTTCAGTCAGTTCTCCGTGGGATAGCACGATGATTTTGTCGGCTTTACGCACAGTAGAGAAGCGATGGGAAATTAGAATCGCCATTTGGTTTTGAGTGACGGCACGGAAGTGCTCAAAGATTTCAGCCTCGGCTTCGGCATCAATGGCGGAGGTAGGCTCATCGAGCACAAGAATGTCAGCTTCACTCCGCATAAAAGCACGGGAGAGGGCAATTTTCTGCCACTGCCCCCCAGAGAGTTCCTGCCCGTCCTTGAACCAGCGACCAAGTTGAGTGCCATATTGGTGTGGCAGGGCCTCGATAAAGGGATTGGCGGTACCTTTTTGGGCAGCAGCTTGCCAGCGATCGCTAGCATCGAACGCCTGTACATCACCTGCGCCAATGTTTTCGCCCACCGTAAACTGGTAGCGGACAAAGTCCTGAAAAATGACGCTAACCCGTCGTTGTAGCGTAAGCAAGTCCCAGTCTTGCAGATCGCGCCCATCCAACAAAATACGGCCACTGGTTGGGGTATAAAGCCGGGTGAGCAGCTTAATCAAGGTGGTTTTGCCGGAGCCGTTCGCACCTACGATCGCAAGTTTTTCCCCCGGCTTTAGGTGAAAGGAAATGTTTTTTAGAGCCGGTTCAGCGTTGCCTACATAAGTAAAAGAGACATCTTCAAATCGCAAACCATCCATTGGGGCAGGACCACTAAAGGCATAGCCCGTTTCGGCAGGGACAGGTTGCTCCAAGAACTCGTATAGGTTCGACAGGTACAGTCCGTCTTCGTACATGCTGCCAACGGCGCTGAGAACGGCAGTAAAGGTGGTTTGCCCCTGGCGAAATACGGTCAGGTACATAGTCAAATCGCCAAGGGAAATGCGAGCTGCGATCGCATCCCAAATAATCCAGCAATAGGTACCGTAAAAGGCAGCGGTACTAACCAGCCCTAGCCCATAACTCCAGCGGTTGCGGCGAATGGTGAGGTCGCGATCCTCTCGGTGGAGGCGCTGAAAAATAGCTTTGTATCGCTGGAGTAGCATGGGACCAAGCTGAAACAGCTTGACCTCCTTGGCGTAGTCTTCCCGCGCCAGCAAGACCTCCAGGTATATTTGCTGGCGGCTTTCAGGGGTGCGCCAAGAGAATAGCCGAAAGGCTTCTCCGGCAAACTTGGTTTCAGAAATAAAGGCTGGAATGGCGGCTAGCACTAGAATCACCACTACCCAGCCGGAAAACTGGAGCAACAGCCCACCGAAGGTGACGAGGGACAGGATGTTTTGCACCAAGCCAAAGGTGTTGTTGACCATGCTGAGCGGTCGGGTAGAGGCTTCTTGCCGCGCCCGCGTCATCTTGTCGTAAAACTCAGAGTCTTCAAAATGACTCAGCGTCAGAGTTTGGGCCTTTTCCAAAATCAGCAGGTTAACTTTGTGCCCTAACAGCATTCGCAGGAGGGACTGGCATAGGGTCAGCCCTTGGCGCGTCGCGGATAACAGAGCCACTAGACCTGCTTCAAGGGCCAAATAGGTAAAAGCGGCGTTGCGATCCTGGGACAGCCCTGACTGGGCCGCCTGTACCACGGCATCAACGATGAGTTTGCCGACGTACGCGATCGCACCTGGCAACAGTCCCGCCACCAGAGTCAGCAAGGCAAAGGCCAAAGTCAGCCGCCAGTCAGTCTGCCAAACAAGCTGAATGGCCTGTTGGCCATAGTAATAGATGGTGCGGACCTGATCTAAGTCCCGCAACCGCCAGGAAAATTTTTTGGGAGGTTCCCGAAGTCGTAAACGTTTGCTCATCCTCCCTCAATGGTAGAACACCCACGATCTCATTGATGACAGAAGGATAAGGTGGGCAGTGCCCACCCTACATATCCTTGCTTGCGGAGACAGATGTAGGCGGTGCCCACCCTACAGCTAACGTTTGCGTTTGCCGAATTTAGCTTGGAGGTCTTGCAGGGTTGCGGTCTTACTGTCGCCAGCAGGCGGTTTACTGCTTCCTTGAGGCTTGCTGCTCTCCGACTGGGGCTTGGTGCCTCCCTGGAGTTTGCCCTTGGTTTCAGCGGGTCTATGACCCTGAGGCTGGCCGCCCTCTGAAGGATTGGCGCGCATAGAAAGGCTGATGCGCTTGAGCCTGACATCAACCTCCATCACTCGCACTTTGACCACTTGCCCGACATGGACGATTTCTTTGGGGTCTTTGACAAAGCGATCGGCTAACTGGGAGACGTGAACTAGTCCATCTTGGTGAACACCGATATCGACAAATGCGCCAAAGTTAGCAACGTTGGTAATTACACCCTCCAGCATCATTCCCGGCTTCAGGTCGCTGATTTCGTTGATGCCTTCTTGGAACTGGGCATAGGTGAACTGGTCGCGGGGGTCGCGTCCCGGCTTTTCCAACTCTTGGAAAATATCGCGCAAGGTGGGTTCTCCCACGGTGTCCGTGATGTAGCGCTTTAAGTCGACAGACTTGAGTCGGTCGGTGGCTTGAGTGATTTGGGCCAGAGGCAGGCTTAGGTCCGTTGCGATCGCACTCACGATCCCATAGCTCTCTGGGTGAACGGCGGTATTGTCTAGTGGGTTTTCGCCCTCCCGAATCCGCAAAAAGCCTGCCGCCTGTTCAAAGGCTTTGGGGCCAAGCTTTTTCACCTTCAGCAGTTCTTTACGGGTTCGAAAAACGCCGTTTTCATTACGGTAAGCGACGATGTTATTTGCGATCGCAGGGGAAATACCCGCCACATAGCTTAGAAGCTGCTTAGAAGCCATGTTCAGGTCAACGCCAACGTAGTTCACGCAGCTTTCCACCGTCTCATCTAGCTTTTGCTTTAATCGCTTCTGGTCTACGTCGTGTTGATACTGGCCCACCCCAATCGATTTGGGATCAATCTTCACCAGTTCCGCCAGCGGATCTTGCAGACGACGGGCAATGCTGATGGCTCCCCGCACCGTCACGTCAAGGTCAGGAAATTCCTCAATGGCAACTTCACTGGCTGAATAGATGGACGCGCCCGACTCGTTCACCATGACTTTGACTGGAGACTTCTCCAACCCCTTAAGCACTTCTGCGACAAAGGCATCGGTTTCACGGCTAGCAGTGCCGTTGCCAATGGCAATCAGCTCAATCTTGTGCTTCAAGATCATCCCTTTCAGGGTTTCTGCCGCCTGCTGCCGCTGCCGCTCCGCCTGATGAGGGAAGATCGCCTGATACTCCAAAAACTTACCGGTATGATCCAGCGCTGCTACTTTGCAGCCCGTACGAAAGCCAGGGTCAACGCCTAAGGTCGGCTTCATCCCAGCTGGAGCCGACAGCAAAAGGTTCTTCAAATTTGCCTCAAACGTCTGGATCGACTCCTCATCAGCCCAGGCTTTCTTCTCAGCAATCACTTCGCTGGTAAGAGAGCCTTTCATCAGGCGATTAAAAGCATCCTCGACTAGGGTTCGGTAGAAGCTCCGCACAACAGGAGCTTTGGTGCGGAGCACCTCGCTCTCTAGCTGGGCCAGAATCCCCTCCTCGTCAAAGGTCAGATCCAGCTTGAGAATGCCCTCCTTTTCACCCCGCAGCAGGGCAAGCAAGTTGTGAGGCGCAATCTCCTTTACCGCAGACTGGTACTGGCGGTACATCTCAAACTTGGTTGAGCCTTCGGGATGGTCAGACTTAATTTGGGAGACAAACACACCCTGCTTCAGGAAGGTTTCACGCACATAGGCCCGCAGGTCAGCGGCTTCAGCCACGCGCTCTGCCAGAATGTCGGAGGCTCCTTGCAGGGCATCTTCAGCAGTGGCAACGCCCTTCTCTTCAGAAATGTACTTCGCGGCTTCAGCAGCTAGAGAATCGACTTGGGTGCGATCGCGGTTCAACTGCTCAATCCAGTCAGCCAGCGGTTCCAATCCCTTCTCCTTCGCCATCGTGGCGCGGGTGCGGCGCTTGGGACGGTAGGGCAGATACAGGTCTTCCAACTCGGTCTTGAGTTGACAGGCTTCGATTTTGGCTCTCAGGTCGTCAGTTAGCTTGCCCTGAGACTCAATCTCACCCAGCACAGTCTGCTTTCTCGCTTCCAAGTCCGTCAGATAGGCAAAGCGATCAGCAATTTGCCTCAGCTGGGTCTCATCCAGTTCCCCTGTGCGCTCCTTCCGGTACCGGGCCACAAAGGGCACCGTCGCCCCCTCCTCAAACAGGTCTAATGCAGCTTGTACCTGGAAGGGCTTGAGACTAAGTTCGTCTGAGATGAGTTGAACAATGTTGAGCATGAACGTTGCGAAACGATTTCACTGAGAGCCTTTGATCTTAATACGGAATTTTGCTGTCCATCTCAGGCTCTGCTCCTGCTCTTTTCTGCTAGCTTGACAATCTTTCCTCCTCGACCAGCCGATACCAGTGCATCTCCAGCGGATGCTCTAAGTAATCAGCAACTTCTCCGGTAAACTCATCGACATGGGCAGATCGCAGATGAGCCATAACAGAGGCTTCATCCTTCCACTCCCCGACAGTGACGAGGTTTCGCCCATACGGCCCCTGCCAAAATTCGTAATGCAGGCAGCCTGGTTCCTCACGAGTGGGATATAGAAGCGATCTCACTAGGGACTGAACAACCTCCTCACAACCCACTTTGGCAATTACGCGGGTAATCGTCCGTACACTGCTCATACAGATGTGATGACTGACTTCAATACCAACGTAAGACAGCCTAACGCAGGGTTAGAAATTGCCTAGTGGACTGACAAGCTTAAAAGAAGGCATTAAGCCTATGTCATTGCGAGCCTGCGAAGCAATCTCCGCCCAAGATCTGCTGCACCGAGATTGCTATAGACCTACAGGCATAGCTGTGCCAGCGCTCTGCCCGCAATGACAATGCACATCTTTAGCCTTGCCAGTCCAGTTGTATGTGCTTTCCTATCAACTTCTTACCTCTGCCTTCTACTCTCCGCCTTCGTTAAAACTGCCGCAAGAACCGCAGGTCACTGGAATACAAGCGGCGAATGTCGTCAATTTGATACTGCACCATCGCAAACCGCTCAATGCCAATACCGCCAGCAAACCCAGAGTAGACCTCCGGATCGTAGCCCACGGCCTTGAGCACGTTGGGGTCAATCATGCCGCAACCCAGCACTTCTAACCAGCGGCCCTGCCACTGTACATCGACTTCCGCCGACGGCTCAGTGAAGGGGAAGAAACTGGGCCTCATCCGAATTTCTACGTCCCCATAGAGCGCCTGAATGAAGGCCTTGACGGTGCCCTTGAGATCAGCAAAGGTGATGCCCTTATCTACTGCGAAGAACTCAAGCTGGTGAAACACAGCAGCGTGGGTCGCATCGACAGTATCTCGACGGTAGCACCGTCCCGTTGCCACAGCTCGCAGCGGCGGTTCGTGCTCCTGCATATAGCGAATTTGCACGTTGGAGGTGTGCGTCCGCATCAGGTCGCCGTTGGGCAGGTAGAGGGTATCCTGCATGTCCCGAGCCGGGTGATCAGGCAAAAAGTTGAGTGCCTCGAAGTTGTAATAATCAGTCTCGATTTCGGGGCCAGTAGCAACGGTGTAGCCTAAACCCACAAAGATATCGACTACCCGGTCAATAATGCTGTTGATCGGATGGATACGACCTTGTGGAACGTATACACCAGGCATGGTGACATCTAAAGTTTCTGCCTCTAGCTGGGCCTGAATTTTAGCTGACTCTAGGGCTGATTTTCGAGCGTCTAGCTCACCCTGTAGCGCGTCTTTTACAGTGTTTGCCAACGCACCGATGCGAGGCCGATCTTCAGCAGGCAACTTGCCCATGCCTCCCAGAACTTTGGAAAGCTCACCTTTTTTACCCAGGTAGCCCACCCGCAGGGTTTCCAGATCTTCCAGAGTGGCAGCAGATGCGATCGCATCTACGCCCTTCTCCTGGAGGGACTGTAGTTGAGTTTCCAGATCCATCGGTACTGTAGTCATCCCCGTCGCGTTTCAGTGAAGTTGTGTTTCAGTGAACAATAGAGCAGCCAACCTGGGTCAGTGATCGTCTATAACGACTGACACTTCTTAAGTGTATGGGGTCATGGCCTGCTTTGACCCCTTCTCCCTGCACCGAATCCTTTGCATCTAACGCTCCAGCACCTCTATGAACATTTTGATTAGCAACGACGACGGCATTTTTGCTCAGGGCATCCAAACCCTGGCTAACACCTTAGCTGAAGCTGGCCACACCGTATCCGTGGTTTGCCCTGATCGAGAGCGTTCGGCCACAGGCCACGGGCTTACTATTCACCAGCCAATTCGCGCGGAGAGCGTAGAATCTGTCTTTCATCCCACAATTCGGGCCTGGGCGTGCTCTGGCACTCCAGCCGATTGCGTCAAGTTAGCTTTAGGCGCTCTATTAGAAAGCCCTCCCGATATTGTTCTTTCCGGAATTAACCACGGCCCTAACTTAGGAACTGACGTGCTCTACTCAGGCACAGTCTCAGCGGCGATGGAGGGAGTGATTGAGGGCATTCCTGCTATTGCCTTTAGCTTGGACAGCTATACCCACCCTGATTTCTACCCCGCCGCCAACTTTGCCAAAACTTTGCTGAACGAGCTGAGTCAGAACCCACTGCCCTTGCCACTGCTGCTTAACATTAATGTCCCAGCGGTCGAGGCTAATCAAATTCAAGGTGTGAAGATTACCCGACAGGGAATTCGGCGTTATTTTGACTTATTTGAGAAGCGGCTCGACCCTCGGGGCAAGACCTACTATTGGCTTGCAGGAGAAGTTCTAGAAGAGGTCGAAGAATCCCTTGCCAATGCCGGCTGGCCGCCAGAAACCGCTCAGGCTTTGCAGGGCATTCCAACCGATGTGCAAGCGGCTAAAGAAAACTATATTTCTATTACGCCGCTACAATATAATCTAACCTCTCTAGCGGGGATACCTCAGTTATCTGCCTGGTATAGTTGATCCCGCTAAAGTGTTCACCCAATTTGAACACAATGTATAGAGAGTTTGCAGGATGAGGTCAGAAAAGCTATCTTTGGCACAATGCAGTGATATCACTCTCATCCTGGGTAATCTTAATTAAGACTCGGAATTTAAGACCGACGTAACGCGTAACCTGTGGGTGCTCAGCATCTTAGCCCAGTGATTCATCCTCGGCCCTCACAAATTCATGGCTGAAGCAGAAAACCAGTTTATTGTTCGCTTTTGGGGGGTACGGGGGAGCATTGCCTGTCCCGGTCCTGAAACTGTACGCTACGGTGGCAATACCTCCTGTATCGAAATGATGATCGGCGGTCGCCGTCTGATATTTGACGGAGGAACCGGCCTGAGGGAATTAGGGTTGTCGCTTCTACGGGAAATGCCCCTAGAAGCCAACCTCTTTTTTACTCACTCCCATTGGGATCACATTCAAGGGTTTCCCTTCTTTGTACCAGCGTTTGTGCCGGGCAATCGATTCTATATTTATGGTTCGATTGCGCCCAATGGCTCCACCATTGAACAACGGCTTAACGACCAAATGCTGCACCCAAACTTCCCGGTGCCGCTACAGATCATGGGAGCCGACCTTAAATTTCGCGATATTGAGATTGGCGAAACCGTCAAACTCGATGACATTGTGGTGGAAAATGCCTTGCTCAACCATCCTGGCGAAGCCGTCGGTTATCGAGTGAGTTGGCAAGGCCGGGTAGCGGCCTATGTTAGCGACACTGAGCACTTCCCCGATCGACTCGATGAGAATGTGCTGTGGCTGGCACGAGACGCCGACATCATGATCTACGACGCTACCTATACAGATGCGGAGTACTACAACGAAAGATCGAGCAAGGTTGGCTGGGGCCACTCTACTTGGCAAGAGGCCGTAAAAGTCGCTAAAGCGGCAAACGTCAAGAAACTCGTTATCTTTCACCACGATCCCATCCATAACGACGACTTTATGGATAAAGTGGCACGCGACACTGCTGAAGTCTTTCCCAACAGCATCGTTGCACGGGAAGGGATGGAGATCGACCTAATGACCATTGACCAACCCTCCTGCCTGGAAACAGCCAGCTCACTTAAACCAATTTAGGGATTCTTAGAGAGCAGGATCGGCACAGGCCTTAAACAGCCTGTGCTGTTGCTTTGAGTTTTCAATTTACAAAAACAACCTACGCTTTCCCAAGAAAAGGGTGTCCCTGACCCAGCAGCGAACACTGATGAAAATGCTGTTTTGGCATCCTGGGCAGTGGCAACATTGGAAAAGCTTAGAAGAACTTTAGGCTCCCTGGCTATTGCTACAGATTTTGTTGCTGCCACGGGCTAACCCGCAATATCAGGGTAAGGCGCTGCCCGTGAGGTGAGGGTAAGCCAATTAGGCAACAGGTTATTGCTCGTGTAAATTAGTGCGCCGCTGCCGAATCTGCTGCATAAAAAAGTCTTCCAACGAAGGGCGAGCTAACTGCATAGACACCAGTTCACCCCCCTGCTGTCGAATTTCTCCCAGCATTGGGTAGGGGTCCCCTTTGATGTAGCCATGCCAGGTACCGCCCTGGATCTCAAAATTAGCTAAGCGGGTTTGCAGCGTCTCGATGTGACCGCCCCGCCCTTTGAGTAAATAGGTGTCGTCGCTTCCCAGCAAGTTCTGCAAGTCTCCTAAACAGACCAGTTCCCCTTGGTCGAGAATGGCAATGCGATCGCAAATCGCCTCCACATCCGATAGGACATGGCTATTGAAAAAGAGCGTTTTACCCTGGGCCTTGAGCGACAAAATAATCTCGCGGACTTGGTAGCGGCCAGTTGGGTCTAGCCCCGACATTGGCTCATCTAAAAACACCACATCAGGATCATTAATCAGGGCTTGAGCCATGCCCACCCGCTGCATCATGCCCTTTGAATACTGGCGCAGTTGCTTTTTGCGGGCGACTTCTTTAGAAAGTCCTACCAAATCAAGCAGTTCTGGAATCCGCTTACGCTGCACATCACTGGGAATTTGAAAGAGCCCTGCTGTGTACTGCAAAAACTCCCAGCCAGTCAAAAAGTCGTAAAGGTAAGCGTTCTCCGGCAGATAACCAATTCGCTGTTTAACTTTAGGGTCACCAATAGGTTCCTCCAAAAGTCGAGCCCGTCCACTGGTTGGGCGAATAATACCCAGCAGGATCTTAAGCAAAGTGGTTTTGCCTGCCCCGTTTGGCCCAAGTAAGCCGAAGGTTTCTCCCTCATACACAGTCAGCGTGCAGCTTTTGAGCGAAGCAATTTTTTGATTGAGCCAAAAGCCCCCTCGATATACCTTGCTAAGCTCATAGGTCTGCACGACAATGGGCCGAGTAGCGGCAGGGGATTCTTCTACTAGCAAAGAATGAGAACTCATGGGCTGCAACCTTTTGTGTCACGCTAGAGGTGGCGCAATACTGTAAGAATACCCACACTTTTAGCTTTTATGGATCGCTCTAAAATCGTAGCCATTATCACGGGCGTCTTATCCCTACTGCTGGCGATTGGCTATCTGGTGCTGGTGCAGCTTCTTGATTTCCGAGGCGAAATGCTTCCTGCTCCCGTTTCCCTATTACCAAACCTATTTGGGATTTAGAAATGCCAGGTGTGGCCTCTCCATACCCCCTTAAGTTGACGTAGTGGACCGACAAGGCTAAAGCTGTGCATCGAGATTGCTTCGCTCTGCACTCTACGAGAAGCAAGCTACGCAATGACAATGCACATCTTCAGTCTTGTCAAAACAGTAGGAGGGATCACGCTTTGCAACCCCTCCTATCAGCGAACTTTAGCGCCTTTAAAATGACCCAATACATCAAGCTGGATGGGGCACGACTAGATTCCTAGCCGTTGGTAAACGGCATCTAGGTTCCGTAGATGCACATTGGGGTCGAAGCACTCCGCGATTTCTTCGGGAGATAGGTGTTTTTGCACCCGCTCATCCTGGGAAATCAGCTTGCGGAAGTCACCGCCCTCAGTGTTCCAAGCGGTGTGGGCGCAAGATTGCACAATGGCATAGGACTCTTCCCGCGACAGTCCTTTGCCTACAAGCGTGAGCAGCACCCGCTGGCTAAAGACCACGCCGCCGTATACGTTCATGTTGCGCTTCATGTTTTCGGGATAGACCAGCAGGTTTCTCACCAGGTCGGTCGTTTCCACCAGCATGAAGTGAGTCAAGATGCAGCTATCGGGTAGCACAACTCGCTCAACAGAGCTGTGGGAAATATCGCGCTCGTGCCACAGCGCCACGTTCTCTAGGGTCGCCATCGCATTGCCCCGAATAATACGCGCGCACCCAGTCAGCCGTTCTGAGCGAATGGGATTGCGCTTATGAGGCATCGCCGATGACCCCTTCTGCCCTTTCGAGAAAAATTCCTCGACTTCTAACACATCAGTGCGCTGCATGTTACGGATCTCAACCGCAAAGCGCTCGATGGAAGCTGCCAGCAGCGCTAGGGCATTCATGAACTCAGCGTGAATATCACGCGAGATTACCTGAGTGGAGGCAGTATCAGGCTTGAGGCCCAGCTTTTGACAGGTGAGTTCTTCGATTTTGGGGTCAATGTTGGCGTAGGTGCCGACTGCACCTGAAATTTGACCAACAGCGATGCGGTCTTGCAGCCCGATCAAACGCTCCCGATGGCGCAGCATTTCGGCCAACCAACCCGCCAGCTTAAACCCAAAGGTGATGGGTTCAGCATGAATGCCGTGGGAGCGACCAATCATGATCGTGTCCCGATGCTCCTGAGCCTTATATCGGATGGCCTGGATCAAGTTCTCGACGTGAGCCATGATCACTTGCAGACTGTCCACCAGTTGCAGCGACAGGGCAGTGTCGATCATGTCGGAGCTGGTCATGCCCAAGTGGATATAACGCCCAGCTTCACCCACGTATTCATTGACGTTGGTGAGAAAGGCAATTACGTCGTGGCGGACCTCAGCTTCGATTTCCAGGATTCGCTTCGGATCAAAATTAGCCTTTGCCTTGATCTCATCGACAGCGTCTTGGGGAATGTATCCCAACTCTGCTTGGGCTTCGCAGACGGCGATTTCGACCCTGAGCCAGGTCTTATATTTGTAGAGTTCGGTCCAGAGTTCGCCCATTTCGGGCAGAGTGTAGCGTTCGATCAAAGCAGGTGACGCAGAATACAACCGATCCATTGTGAGGGATCGTTCACACCACAAGCAACACTGAATTCACGAAAGATGAGTAGGAACGAACAGAGGGTTCATCCCCTAATCCTTCTAAAACCTGCCGATTTTGAAAGCCTTGATCGAGGTTCTTCCTTTAAGATTCTTAAGATTTTGAATTCGCAGATTCGCTCCTCTGCTCCCCCGGTGCTGAGGACTTTTGACAACTGAGAGTTAATGGTGAAGCTTTGAGAAAAGGATCAATCAAACGAGCTAAACCAGCCGGATCGCTGTAGTTGGGAACGTGCCCTGCCTTGGGTAGAACCGCTAACTGACCATAGGGCAACAAATTGGTAACTTCCTCAACCCAAAGCTGGGACACCAAAGGATCTCGACTACCTCGAACAACCAGCGTCGGCATTTGCATATGGGGTAGCTTGGTTTCAATGTGGTCATCCAAAACCATTTGAAAGTTACGAATAAAGCGCCCCATGCCTGCCCGTAGGTATTCTTGAGCTAGGACAATCGACAGGGAAAGGCGCTCATTGGGGGCATCGCAGAAGAAGCGCCACAGGTGCTGGGAAACGCTGCGAATGGTGCGATCGCTAGTCGGCCCCAACAAAATCGCCCTGTCAATCCGATGAGGATAGCGCAGCGCTAATTCTGCAATCACTTGACAGCCGAAAGAGTTGCCCAGAAACACAGCCTGTTCCAGACCCACTGTATCTAGCCAATGGTCAAGAAACTGAGCCAGTTCTGGCACCTCCAGCACATGATCCGGCCTATCACTACTGCCATACCCAGGCATATCGGGAACAAAAACCCGGTATTGCGCCGCTAGCGCTTTCGCCAGAGGCACCAGGTAGCGACCCGAAACCCCTAACCCATGGACCAAAACAATGGCTAGGGCGTCGGGGCCAGGGGTGGCTACCCGGGAACAGATGGAGAGACCATCGACTTCTGTATAGTGCCGCCGCAAAGGGGCTTCGGGATTAAGAAAACTCAAGGTTCGACCTTGATAAGAAATTGGGATATGAATCAGGGTTAGGGCTTGAGCAGCACCTTAATGCAGTTGTCCTTCTTGTGCTTGAAGATTTCAAATCCCTGTCTGGTCTCTTCCAGCGGCAACTGATGGGTGAAAACCCGCGATGGATCAACCTCACCGTTGGCAACCCGATCCAACAGCATGGGAATGTACTTCTGTCCGTACATTTGCCCCATCTTAAAGGTGAGGCTCTTGTTCATCGCTGCCCCCATCGGCATCTTGTCGATAAAGCCAGCGTAGACACCCATAATGGAGAGCGTCCCACCCTTGCCGCAGGACAAAATCATTTGCCGCAGAACGTGAGGACGATCCGTTTCTAAGCGAATTGCCTGCTTAGCTTTGTCGTACAATCCTTCTGCGCCCATGCCGTGCGCTTCCAAACCAACCGCGTCAATGCAGGCGTCGGGACCCCGCCCTCCGGTCATTTGCTTAAGGGCTTCCCCTGCATCCACATCCATAAAGTTGATGGGTTCAGCCTTCGCAAAATCTTTAGCCATTTGCAGCCGTTCAGGCACATGGTCAATAGCAATTACCCGCTCAGCTCCCAGCATGTAAGCACTGATCATGGCGAATAGACCTACTGGCCCAGCTCCCCAGACTGCGACAATTTGTCCGGGCTGGATATTGCACATATCCGCTCCCATGAATCCTGTAGGGAAAGCGTCAGAAACCGGCAGCACCTTCTCGTCAGGCAGTCCATCGGGAACTTTGATTGCACCGTGATCAGCAAAGGGTACTCGAATATACTCAGCAAACGACCCAGCATAGCCCCCGAAAGCGTGAGAATAGCCGAAGATCCCAGCCGTACCAAACCCCATAATCGGTTCCTGCATCCAGGTGTTGGGATTGGAGTTATCGCAGAGTGACCATCGCTGGCTCTCGCAGTAGAGACACCGACCGCAGCCAATAATGGACGAAACGACTACACGATCGCCCACCTTGAGCTTCTTGACCTCGCTGCCGATCTCAACCACTTCCCCCATGAACTCATGTCCAATGATGTCGCCGGGCTGCATGGTGGGGATGTAGCCATCGTAGATGTGGAGATCAGAGCCGCAGATAGTGGTAGCGGTGACTCTGAGAATGGCATCCCGAGGGTTCAAGATTTTGGGATCGGGAACGGTTTCGAACCGGACATCGGTGGCTCCACGCCAGGTGACTGCTTTCATAAGTGTAGAGAGAGGGGTGAAGAGAGATTAAAGGCAGAAGGGGAAAGGCAAAGGACACAAGAAGGCGGAGATTAGAGGAAAGAGGGAGGAATGTCTCCTCCCTCTTCTCCCGCTAGGCCGAGTGATTATCGCCTAGGGTTTGAGCCGCTAGAAGAGCCAGGGCGCTTAGACCAGCAACCGTACCCCACTTAATGGCAGGGTGCCAGTCAAACCAGTCGAGGAAGCTGGGAAAGACTTGGTTGCCGAAATCGCCTCGAACGCGGTTGTCCTCTTCAACGGGAGCATAGAGATTGTTGGGATCGCTCTCGGCTTTAGGGTCGCTGCTGTGTTCACCGGGAACAGCGATCAGGGCAAGTGCGGCATCGACAAAGCCGGGAACGACCTTTTGAGCGACGTCGAGCACCCGACCAGAATCTCCTACGATTAAGTCACGAACGGGGTTTTCAGCAGCGTGGAGAATGGAACGGGCGACCAGCTCGGGCTGGTAGAAAGGGGGCACACCTTTGGGCTTGCGACCCAGCTTGGTGAGGCCGTTGTTGTAGAAGGGTGTATTGATCGTGGAGGGCATGATGTTGGTGATGCTGATGGGCACCTTGTCATGGATCAACTCCACCCGCAGGGAATCTAGAAAACCTTCAACAGCGTGTTTGGAACAGGAGTAAGCGCTCTGAAGCGGTAGAGAGCGATGACCCTCAACTGAACCAATCGCTATAAATGCACCCCGACCTTCACGGCGTAGATGAGGTAAGGCGACCATCGCGCCGTAGACCTGGCCCATCAAGTTAACGTCGATCACACGGCGAAACTCTTCGGGGGTGTGATCCTCAAAGCGAGCAAACACGGCAGTGGCAGCAGCATGAACCCAAGTGTCGAGCCTGCCGAAATATTCCACGGTCTTATCGGCAATGGCTTTGACCTGATTGAAATCAGCTACGTCAGCGGGAATTGCGATCGCATCTCCCCCCAGTGCTTTGATCTCATCGACTAGAGAATTTAGCCCAGTAACGCTACGGGCTGAAACCGCCAGCTTAGCTCCTTGCTGGGCAAACTGAAGCGCAGTTGCTCGGCCAATGCCGCTAGAGGCACCAACTACGGCAACCACCTGTTGGTTGATGGGTTTGAGGTGAATGGCAGTCATCATTTGAACCGTTACGTATCTTTACCGTAACGAGTTCACCCTATAAAACCTCTGTCGGAGGAACTACGACAACCGGTATAACTCCAAGCCCAAGACTTTAACGAAGAGCATTGAATTGCGGAGTTTGTACGGTGGCACTTCACGTGAACTTTATATTTCTACCTCCTTACATAAGTGGCTTGAACCTCCTGATCGGCGTCAAGATTAGCGTTGTTATAGTTGTGCCAGGTATTTACTGATGTCTTGGTACTCTGCCAGTCCCCCCAGGTACTACTATGGCTTCCTTCTCCTTGCTCGACCTCACGCCGCTGCGTTTGCCCACAGTCCGCGATCGTGCCCAACTTATTGAAGCCGTTAGTAAGCAAGTGGCCTGGCAACAGCAGACAGCACTACACGTACGCCAACAGGCCAAGGTACGCCGACCAACCAGGGCTCTTGTTGGAGCCGCGCAACGGAGCAAGACTTCGACAACCTCAATCAAGCCATCCCAACCCTTTGTGTCATTGGAGTACCAGGTTTGGGCCTTCCAGTCGAGTTTGCAGTCAAAGCAGAAATTGTCCTCCCCTGCCGAAGTAATCAAGCTATTTCAGCAAGACAATGTGGATGGTCGCCTGCTAATTTTAGGAGAATCAGGCGCAGGCAAAACTCAAACCCTGTTAGCGCTGACCAGCGATCTGCTGAAACAGTGTCTCCACACTATTGAGCCAGTGCCGATACTCCTCGACCTTTCCAGTTGGCAGGGAGATTCTTTGCAGGACTGGTGCCTAGACAAACTTTGGGAGTTGTATCGAATTCCGAGCAACTGTGCCCAATACTGGCTCAGCAATGGCGAACTCATTCTTCTATTTGATGGGTACGACAATCTAGCAACTGCCCAACAGCGCACTTGTGCCCTTGCCCTAGACAGCTTTCTACGGGGAAATATTCATCAAAAGGCAGTCCTTTGCTGTCGCCGTCAGGTATTGGAACGCACAGGAATTTCTTTTAGCCAATTTAACTGCGGTGTGAACCTAGTACCTTTAGTGGCACAACAGGTGAAAGACTACACTGTGGGCATGGATCAGCCTGATGTATGGCAGGGTATCAAAGGCAGTAAGGTTCTGCAGCAGTTGGCCCGTCTGCCCTTACTGCTGAACTTTTTGATTGAGTTCCATGCCGATCAGTCAATTACCAATCAAAGCGATCTGGTGCAGCACTACGTCACCCACCAGATCACCAGGACTCCATCCCCAAAGCCCCCTTACTCACCGCGTGAAACTCAGCGGTATCTGAGCTGGCTGGCCAAGCATTTAACAGGACGCGATCGCACCTTTCACATTGAGTCGTTAGAACCCGATGCTTTACCAGAGTCTCAACGGTGGCAGTACAGACTTTTAGTTGGGCTAATTTTGGGAGCCATCACAGGACTCTTTGTTCACCCCATGTTTGGAGTAGCCGTTGCCCTCTACACCTCACAGGTAGATGTCGAGGCGTTTCCCAAATACAGGCTCTCAATGGCGTCTTTAAATTGGGCAACAGGACTTGCTCTGTTTGGCCGAGCTCTGATCCCAGGGGCGCTTCTGGCGTTGGTGTTGGGAGGCATCGGTGGGTTAGGCGCAGGCGTGTTTAGCCTTGGTGGCGTAGGTCTAACCATCGGCGGTCTAGTGGGTCTAATGATTGGTCTATTAGTTGGTTGCCTATTTGAGCTGCGGTCAGGATTGCAAGGCAGTATTCAAATGCGGCACCAGCCTAATCAAGACATCTTCCACGCAGTGCGAAACCTGTTCCTGGTTCTTCTGATCGCAGGCGTGCTTTTAGGGTTAGGAATGAACCTTGTGGCAGCGGCAATAGGCAAACCCGCGGCAGATTTAGTCAGCGCTCAGGCACTCAAAAGTATCGTAGCCACAGGATTTGCTGGCGTTCTATGGGCCTCCTATGGCATTCAACATTTGGTGATTCGAGGATTGCTAAGTGCCAACAACACCTTGCCGTTGAATCTAGCCCACTTTCTCAACTTTGCCGCCGATCAACTTCTCATTCAAAAAGTTGGCGGCGGCTACCGTTTTATCCATGAGCAAGTTCGAGAGCAGTTTTTGAAGTGAGGACAGAGGGGATGACTTGATAGAAGGGCGTACGGCGTATGCCCTTCTATCAAACTCCCTCTGCCTTCTACCTTTTCGCTACGGCAACTCAGTTGTTCCCATGAGGTAGCGATCGCACTCCCGCGCCGCGCCCCGACCTTCGTTAAAGGCCCAGACCACCAGACTTTGGCCCCGACGGCAGTCGCCCGCCGCAAATACGCCGGGAATGCTTGTGGCATACTGGCCGTAGTCTGCCTTCACGTTGCTACGGACATCCCGCTCTAAGCCCAAGGCATCTAGGAGGGGCTGTTCAGGCCCCAAGAAGCCCATTGCCAACAACACCAATTGGGCCGGAAAAGTCTGCTCAGTGCCAGGCACAGGTTTGGGAGTAAAGCGACCTTGTTCATCTCTAGCCCACTCTACCTGCACAGTGCGAACACCCTTGACTTGGCCGTTCTCATCACCGACAAAGTTGGTGGCTGTGGTGACATAGATACGGGGATCGTTGCCGAATTTAGCAACAGCTTCTTCCTGGCCGTAGTCTAGACGGTAGACTTTTGGATATTCGGGCCAGGGATTGTTAGCAGCCCGTTCTAGGGGTGGCCGAGGCATAATTTCCACCTGCACGACACTATTACAGCCGTGGCGAATGGAGGTTCCGACGCAGTCTGTTCCCGTATCACCCCCACCAATGATGACGACGTCTTTACCCGCTGCCGAGATGTAGTTATCCTCCGGCGAACCATCGAGCACAGCTTTAGTATTGGCGGTTAGGAAGTCCATGGCAAAGTGAATGCCTTTGAGGTCGCGCCCTTCAATCGGCAGATCACGAGGACGAGTCGAGCCAGTACACAGAACAACAGCGTCAAACTCCTTAAGTAGCATCTCAGCCGGGAGATCTTTCCCAACCTCGGTATTGCAGACGAATTGCACGCCTTCAGCCTCTAACAGCTCAATACGACGCAGCACCACTTCCTTCTTATCCAACTTCATGTTGGGAATGCCGTACATCAACAGGCCACCAGGGCGATCGGCCCGCTCGTATACAGTGACCCAATGACCTGCCTGATTTAGTTGGGCAGCGGCACACAGACCAGCAGGACCCGAGCCGATGATGACAACTTTTTTCCCAGTACGTTTTGTGGGGGGAGCAGCGGTGATCCAACCCTCATCCCAACCCCGCTCAGCAATAGAGTACTCAATATTTTTGATGGTAACGGGCGGGTTAGTAATACCCAGTACGCAGGAACCTTCGCAAGGGGCAGGGCAGACCCGGCCTGTAAACTCGGGAAAGTTGTTAGTTTTGTGCAGCCGCTCTAGAGCTTCTCTCCAGAGCCCCCGATAGATCAGGTCGTTCCATTCGGGGATTAGATTGTTGACGGGGCAGCCGCTGGCCATGCCGCTGATAATCGTTCCGGTATGGCAGAAGGGAGTGCCACAGTCCATGCAGCGTGCACCCTGAGTGCGGAGTTTTTCCTCCTCCATCGGCAGGTGAAACTCATCCCAATTGCGAATGCGCTCGATGGGCATTTGCTCAGGCGGCAGTTCGCGTAGAAATTCGATAAATCCGGTTGGTTTTCCCATTTTTGTGTCTATGGCAAGGATCTTAGAAACCGGGTTTCTTTTTGTCGTGGTAATTTTTCACTCCGCCCAAGCAACCCGGTTTCTAGGTTTCTTCTTAGGCGTTCAGGAATCGGGTTTCTCAAAGAACCCCGATTCCTGGGCGAGAGTTAACTGCCGCCGATTCGGGCGACATCACGAGCGTTCTCTTCAAACGCAGCAGTAAGGGCATCATCACCGCTAAGGCCATCTGCCAAAGCGCGGTTGAGCGCTTGCAACACCCGCTTGTAGTCACGCGGCATCACCCTGACGAATTTGGGTAGAATTTCCTCCCAATTGGCCAGGATGGCATGGGCTTTTTGACTACCTGTATAGTCAGCATGACGCTGAATCATCTGGCGCAAATCAGCGATCTCTTCCGGATCTTCTAGCTTTTCCAAGTCGGCCATTTGGGTGTTGCAGCGCGTGGGGAAGTCTCCAGTTTCATCGAGGACATACGCCACACCGCCGCTCATGCCCGCCGCAAAGTTGCGCCCGGTTCTGCCAAGCACTACGACTTTGCCGCCAGTCATGTATTCGCAAGCATGGTCACCCACTGATTCCACTACAGCATTGACCCCGGAGTTGCGCACACAGAAGCGCTCCCCGGCAACGCCGTAGATGTAAGCTTCACCGCTGGTTGCCCCATATAGGGCAACATTACCGATGATGACGTTGTCCTCCGGGGTAAAGGTTGAAGCCGCAGGCGGATAGACAAAGATCTTGCCACCACTCAGGCCCTTGCCAAAGTAGTCATTGGCATCACCTTCTAGTTCCAGGGTCATACCCTTGGGAACAAAAGCACCAAAGCTTTGTCCAGCACTGCCCTGGAAGTGCAGGTGAATGGTGTCTTCTGCTAGACCTTCCCAGTGGCGCTTGGTGATCTCATTACCCAAGATGGTGCCAACAACACGATTGACGTTGCGAATCGGCAGGGTGGCTTTGACCTTTTCACCGTGCTCAATGGCGGGTTTGCACAGGTCTAACAGTACAGTCATGTCGAGGGATTGTTCTAGGCCATGGTCTTGAGAAACCTGACAATAGCGCCCTACCTCTGGCCCTGCTTCTGGCTGATGGAGAACCTTCGATAGGTCAATGCCCTTGGCTTTCCAATGGTCAACAGCAGACTTGACCTCCAGAATGTCGGTGCGCCCCACCATCTCATTTAGGCTACGGAAGCCCAGTTGGGCCATGATTTCTCGCAGTTCCTGAGCAACAAATCGCATGAAGTTGACTGTGTGGGCAGGATCCCCTGTGAAATGCTTGCGCAGTTCTGGGTTTTGGGTAGCGACCCCAGCAGGGCAGGTGTTCATGTGACAGACGCGCATCATGATGCAACCCAGCGTCACGAGGGGGGCAGTTGCAAAGCCGAACTCTTCGGCTCCCAGCAGAGCTGCGATCGCAACATCCCGGCCCGTCTTCATCTGACCATCGGTCTCGATCACAATGCGGCTACGCAGGTTGTTCAGCACCAAGGTTTGGTGAGTTTCCGCCAAGCCCAGCTCCCAAGGTAATCCGGCATGCTTGATCGAGGTCTGGGGCGAAGCTCCAGTGCCCCCATCGAACCCAGAAATCAGCACTACATCAGCGTGAGCCTTAGCGACCCCAGCTGCAATCGTGCCTACACCCACTTCCGACACCAGCTTGACGCTGACCCGGGCTTCTCTGTTGGCGTTCTTCAGGTCGTGGATTAGCTCGGCCAGGTCTTCAATGGAGTAGATGTCGTGGTGGGGCGGGGGTGAAATTAGACCCACACCAGGGGTCGAGTGACGGACCTTAGCAATCCAGGGGTACACCTTGCGACCAGGCAATTGTCCGCCTTCACCAGGCTTTGCTCCCTGGGCCATTTTGATTTGGATCTCTCTGGCTTGGGATAGATAGAGGCTCGTGACACCAAAGCGACCGGAGGCTACCTGCTTGATAGCACTGTTCTTAGAATCACCCTGCTCATTAGTCCAAGTGTAGCGTTCGGGGTCTTCGCCACCTTCACCTGTATTGGACTTACCGCCAATGCGGTTCATTGCGATCGCAAGCGCCTCATGAGCTTCTTTGGAGATCGAGCCGTAGCTCATGGCCCCGGTCTTAAACCGCTTCATGATTGCCTCAATCGGCTCGACCTCTTCCAAAGGAATCGGCTCGCGCGCCTTGAAATCAAGCAGCCCACGCAGGGTAAAGCGAGTTTTGTCCTGCTCATTCACCAGGGCTGCATAGGTCTTGTAAATGTCATAGCTGTCCATTCGCACAGCCTTTTGCAGACTGTGAATGGTTTCAGGGCTAAACAGATGTCGCTCACCCTCTTTACGCCATTGGTATTCACCTCCTACATCTAGAGTCGGGTTGACGGTATCGCGTCCTGGGAAAGCGTCATGATGACGCAGGATTGCTTCTTGAGCAATCACGGCCAAATCTGCACCTTCAATCCGTGATGCAGTCCAAGTAAAGTAGGCATCGATTACCGCTTGATTCAAGCCAATCGCTTCAAAAATCTGCGCTCCCCGATAACTTTGGATCGTGGAAATGCCAATTTTTGAAGCGATTTTAATTACACCCTTGGTGGCAGCTTTAATGAAATTCTTGCAAGCAGTGGAGTAGTCGGTATCCACCAACAAACCCTGCTGGATTAAGGCATCAATTGATTCAAATGCCAGGTAGGGGTTAATCGCACCGCAACCATAGCCAATCAGCACTGCAAAGTGATGGACTTCCCTCGGTTCACCCGACTCCAGCACTAAACCAACACGAGTGCGGGTACCCTGGCGAATTAGGTGGTGATGCAGACCAGATACCGCTAATAAAGCGGGAATCGGAGCCTGACTTGCATCAACATCGCGATCTGAAAGGATGAGCAAGCTCACACCAGACTCAATTGCCCGATCTGCTTCCGCAAAGATTTTGGTCAGCGCGGATTCCAACCCAGCTGCCCCCTCATTAGGATTGAACAGCATCGGCAGCGTAACCGATTTAAAGCCACCCTCCGAAACATGCTTTAGTTTGGCTAGGTCAGCGTTACTGAGAATTGGCGTTTTGAGTTCAATCAGGTGGCAGCTTTCCGGTTCCGGCTTGAGCAGATTTTGCTCGGCCCCGATAGTCGTTTCCGGTGAAGTAATAATCTCTTCCCGGATTGAGTCAATGGGTGGATTAGTTACCTGAGCGAAAAGCTGCTGGAAGTAGTCGTAGAGAAGCTTAGGTCGATCTGACAACACCGCTAGCGGCGTGTCAGTCCCCATAGACCCTACAGCCTCGACCCCATCTCGCGCCATTGGATTGAGCAGGAGCCTTAGTTCCTCAAAGGTGTAACCAAAGGTTTTTTGCCGTTGTAGCAGGGAAACCTCTGGCAGCATCCGCTCCACCGGAGCATCCTTGAGGGCAGCTAGGGGCACCAGATGCTGATCCAGCCAGGTTTGATACGGATGCTCAGCAGCAATTTGGCTCTTAATCTCCTCATCAGCTACAATCCGGCCTTCCTGCATATTCACCAGGAACATGCGTCCCGGCTCTAGGCGGCCTTTCTGCGCTACTCGCTCTGGCTCAATCGGCAGCACCCCCGCTTCTGAAGCCATAATGACCAAATCATCTTTGGTAACGTAGTAGCGGGAAGGCCGCAGCCCGTTTCTGTCCAGCACCGCGCCCATCATCGTGCCATCCGTAAAGGCAATCGAGGCGGGACCATCCCACGGCTCCATTAGACAGGAATGGTACTTGTAAAATGCCTTCTTCTCTGGGCTCATAGACTCATGTGCAGCCCAAGGTTCCGGGATCATCATCATCATGGCGTGGGGCAGTGAGCGCCCAGACAGCACCAGCAGTTCCAGCGCGTTGTCGAAGATCAGCGAGTCGCTGCCGTCAATATTGATAACAGGATGAGCCCGCTTCAGGTCATCGCCAAAGAGGTCGGATTCAAAGAGCGACTGCCGAGCGTGCATCCAGTTGATGTTGCCACGCAGGGTATTGATTTCGCCGTTATGGGCGATGTAGCGGTAGGGGTGCGATCGCTCCCAACTGGGAAACGTGTTTGTACTGAAGCGAGAATGCACCAGCCCTAGCGCACTTTCTAAAGCGGGGTTGCGTAAATCCAGGAAATACTCACCCACCTGAGCTGGGGTTAGCATTCCCTTGTAGACGATTGTGCGGCAGGAGAGGCTAGCCGGGTACCAGTAGGAATCAATCTCGGTAGCACGGATAGCGCTGTGCGATCGCTTGCGAATAATGTAAAGCTTGCGCTCAAACGCAGCCTCATCCAAATCCGCTGCCCGCTGGATAAAAGCCTGCTGCATAAAGGGTTCGCTGGCCTTAGCTGTGTCGCCCAAGGAGGAATTGTCAGTGGGCACATCGCGCCAGCCCAAGACCTGCTGGCCTTCCTCAGCCACAATTTGCTCAAACACGCGGCGGCCCTGCGCACGAGCATCGGCATTAGGCGAACCATAAATTGAGCCCACTCCATAGCGGCCCGGCTCAGGTAAAGCAATACCTAAATCAGTTGCTACCTTTTGAAAAAAAGTGTGGGGTATCTGCAATAGAATCCCTGCACCATCACCGGTATTGGCCTCAGCCCCAACTGCGCCCCGGTGATCCAGGTTTAACAGAATTGTTAATGCCTGTTCAACAATACTATGGGAGGGGCTTCCCTTCATATGCACAATAAAGCCAACACCGCAGGCGTCGTGCTCAAATTGGGGGTCGTATAAACCCTGTTTAGATGGCGTTTGAGGGATATTCATCTTAATAATTTCAGGAAGCAGCCTGTGGAGGAGCATCTAGAGAACAAACACTGTCAATTGGGCCACTCAAAGAAAATAGGGGTCAAAGAATAACTAGTAAATCCCATTCTTTTTGTTGTGCTGTGCAAGAGGCCCACTCTAGCTAGCATGAATTTTCTAGCAATAAAAGCTTCCACGGCTAGGACTTAAGGAAATTGTCATATATGCTCCCAAGAGTTTATCTATTTATGAAGAATTTAAATTTTTCTAATACTTGTTTTGAGCTTAAAGGAGATCTTGCGATAACAGTTTCGCGCAAGACATTCTTTTTGTCATAGAAAGATGATAAATGCCAGAAAAATTCAATTTATAGTCCCAACAAGGTCAACAGTAGTCTGCAAAAAAGGCCAAGGGGAGAGGTGCGATCGCACCTCTCCCCTTGGCCTTTTTTGCAGACTACTGTTGACCTTGTTGGGACT
>DATNQF010000245.1:0-9943 GCA_036702855.1 Trichocoleus sp.
GGCAAGACTAATTTCAGTATTTTATAAAGCTTTATTTAGAAGGCTAAAGCTAGATGTAAGAACTTTCCAGAAAATAGCTGCCTAGCTTTAGGATTGATTTCGTAAGGCTAAAAAAAGTGGAAGAAATATTTACCTCTTTTATGGAGCAAAAGGTTTATCTCCAGTCTGCTCCAGCGTTTTCACCCTTTTTCTAAAATGAGACACTTTTGAAACCCATATTTGAGCGCTAACGACCACAGGAAATTAGCGTAGATCCTTCTTCATGAAAAACTCCGATGGTTACATCCTAATATTAGACACTCAACGCCATGAACCCCATGGTGTTCATTCCCTCCTCACTCAATTACACTGCCCGGTCTTTATCGCAGGCACAGCAGAACAGGCTGTTGCCAAGACACGTCAGATGTCCCCCTGCCTGGTGATCCTGATCGGTGATGGTTGTAGCTGGTCTCAATCTCTGGTTGATCAACTGCGGCAAGAGGGGAGCGCCGCTCAGATGACCATCGTTGCGCTTACCGACTCTAGCAGTCCACACTGGGATCACTCCGAGGACAATCCAGGCCTAGATGGGTTTTTAGTGAAACCCTTAAGCAGCGAAGTGTTGACTTTGCTTGTAGAGTCGGCTTTGGCTAAACAGAGCTGGATCTACTAGCTGAGTTGACTCCGAATGTTTTCTCAGGCCGGGGTTAAACCATGAACCTTCTATAGAGGTGGTCTTAAAGGTTGGACATGCTTGTTTCTCGTTAGCCTGGGTACACTACAAAAATACTCAAGTCTCTCCCTGAAGGTTCGCCTGAGGAGAAGTTCTAGGTCCCAGTTGGGCTGAAGACAGCTACCTCCGCTACAGCTTTTCAGTTGGGCCGTTGTCGCCTTTGCCATCTCCTCTGAAAGGATCTGGCGGTTTGGCTCTGGAGGAAATATAAATAGTGATAAGCTGCCCTGTCTTTGACCTCAGGGTGTAAGAGTTACTGAAATTCATATAGATATCCCTCCACTCGCACCTAAACGGAGCGAATTTCTGTGCTACCTCAGATTCTTCCTGAAAGTTGTCTCTCCACCTTTAAGTTTTGGTTTGACGGTAAGGTGCAGGATGGACTGCACTACCAACACGAGCTGTATTATCGGGCTAGAACTGTTACGACTGACCAGCGAGCGCGTCTTTACCAACTTGCTTGTAAGCTGACCGAACGGCGGGCCTGCGTAGTAGTCACTGCTTGGGATGACAAATATAGTCTATGGATTAGTCTACGTAATCAGAAGCTAGCTGCGATGACTCTCCGTTCTGCTGTGCAGTTACCCAGTTCCGACTTTTCGGGGGGTAGCCCAGCCTACCAGCATAGCTAGCGTTTTCTAGCGTTTTGGGTGCTCAGCTTGGCTGCTTGGCCCGAATTGCTCTTTAAAGTTTTCTAACGTTTTTAGCACTTGTTCTCTAGTGATAAAGAGTGCTAATTTCTCTTGCGACAGTTTAATAGAAGGCAAACCTAGAGCGACTCATGGTTTTTTATAAATTTTGAGCGGTGATTTAAATATTAGGAGTGGTACATCTTTGTTAGAGAAGTTACAATTGGAAAACTTTTGGCAGAACACGCTCCAGAAATTCTGGAGAAGTTAAGTTCTTCACCAATGGTCGTTAGGTTCGGGTATTTCTTTTTGCTTGCCAATTCTGAGTCCATAAAGGGCAATGTCAGATGTTCATGACGCTTCAGAAATAACAGGCAGAGTTTTACTTGGAATGCTAGTTTGTATTAAGCCTTTGTCTTGAATTTAGAGGAGCACGAGGATCGCGGCATGACTCAAGCTAATCATCTGCTCGAAACCATTGAGCCGGAGAACGAGCTAGAACTCTTGCTTGATAACGATGGGGACGAAGATTTTGTCGCTCCAGATGAGGAAGATGACGAGGATGGGCGAGGCAAAACAGCCAAGGGAAAGCCATCACGTCGTCGTAGCCAGGCAAAAAAACGGGGTCACTACACAGAAGACTCCATTCGTCTTTACCTTCAAGAAATCGGGCGGATTCGTCTCCTAAGAGCCGAAGAAGAAATTGAGTTAGCCCGTAAAATTGCAGATCTTCTTGAATTGGAACGGATTCGGGAAGGTCTAGCTGAAAGCCTACAACGGGATCCTCGGGATGACGAGTGGGCGAACAAAGTCGGTATGGAACTGCCTGCTTTCCGCCGCCGTCTCTACCTAGGCCGGCGGGCAAAGGACAAGATGGTGCAGTCCAACCTCCGCTTGGTAGTATCAATTGCCAAGAAATATATGAACCGTGGGTTGTCCTTCCAGGATCTAATCCAGGAAGGAAGTCTAGGCCTGATTCGAGCTGCTGAAAAGTTTGACCACGAAAAGGGCTACAAGTTTTCGACCTACGCAACGTGGTGGATTCGCCAGGCGATTACGCGTGCGATCGCAGATCAATCTCGCACGATTCGTCTGCCCGTACACCTCTATGAAACAATTTCTCGTATCAAAAAAACCACCAAACTCCTGTCTCAGGAATTGGGCCGCAAACCAACTGAAGAGGAAATTGCGACCCGTATGGAGATGACGATCGAGAAACTTCGTTTTATTGCCAAGTCCGCCCAACTTCCCATTTCTCTGGAAACCCCTATTGGTAAAGAAGAAGACTCCCGCTTAGGTGATTTCATTGAGTCTGATGGTGAAACACCCGAGGATCAGGTTTCTAAGAGCCTGCTACGGGAAGATCTTGAAAGTGTACTGGGTACCTTAAGTCCCCGTGAACGAGATGTGTTACGCCTGCGCTACGGCCTCGACGATGGGCGGATGAAAACACTTGAGGAAATTGGTCAAATCTTCAACGTTACTCGTGAACGGATTCGACAAATTGAAGCTAAAGCTTTACGCAAGCTGCGTCATCCCAACCGTAACAGTATTCTAAAAGAATACATTCGTTAGGCTTTGGTTTGAGTTAGTTTCTAGCCACTATTGTTGAACTTTGAAAGAGATCGTCTTTGTAAGGCGATCTCTTTATTTTTAGGAGGGATTGAAACTAATACGAATGGCAGGCCAATAAACAGGTATCCTAATTGGAAAGACCCATACAAATGTTCACGGATCCCATAGACAAAACCCGCATTTATTGGTACACTTGTTCTGTTAAACCGCGTTGTACCGTCTTAGCTTTTCCATCTATGGATCCCCTCACTTCCGCCCAACAAGAACTATACGATTGGCTGGTGGAGTATATCCGTGAGCATCAGCATTCCCCCTCCATTCGCCAAATGATGCGGGCAATGGGACTAAAATCGCCAGCCCCCATTCAGAGTCGCTTAGAACACCTGAAGAATAAGGGCTACATTGAGTGGAGTGAGGGTAAAGCGCGAACCATCCGCATTCGAGACAAGGCGCGAGGGGTACCTATCCTGGGTACAATCGCCGCTGGTTTTGTCAATGAAGTGTTTACCGACGATATAGAGCGGCTCGATTTGACGGGTTTACCTATTAAAAATAGTGACTACGCTTTGAAAGTCACTGGGGACAGCATGATCGGTAAGCAGATTTGTGACGGCGATGTCGTTATCATGCGACCCATCGGGGATCCTCAAGGTCTTCGGGAAGGGACTATTGTCGCAGCGCGGGTAGACAGTGGCACGACCCTTAAGTCGTTCTATCGGAATGGTGATTTGGTGCAGCTTAAACCAGCTAATCCCAACTATCCCACTATGGAGTTTCCGGCAGACGCTGTAGATCTTCAGGGACGCTTGATTGCAGTTTGGAGAGGAGTTGATCCAGACCTGATCGTCTGAGGTTAAAGTTCGCTGGGGTGGCTAATTATCTTTACAATCCTTAAATTAGAACGATTTGCCGGAAAACTCAGCGCAGTTGACAGCCATGCAGTAATAAACTAGCACTTGACCGCTAGTTCGTATGGGTTAAAGAACTGGGGTCAGGATTCTCCTGCTTGCTAGTTCGTGAGTTCGCATGAAACCCCGCATCTTCTTTCCAGCCCTGGTTCTAGTTGTTGTTACCCTCTTGGTAGTGGGGTTGGGCGGCTTTTGGGGGCTCACAGCCCGTAATCCGCTGGCTCTAATTAATCAAGGGGGGCAAGCTCTGCCCTTAGGTGTTCAGTTTGTTCCGAAGACATCTCCTATTACTGTTTCATTGCTGACTCGTCCGGATCGGCTAGCTGATCTTTGGCTCTTTTTGTCTGCACCCAACAGTCGTCGGCAGACTCAGGCAGAAATAGATCGCTTGGAAAAGACGATACTGGCGAATACCGATCTCAATTACGAACAGGATATTCGGCCCTGGCTAGGCAATGAAATTACGTTTGCGGTCACAGAGAGCGACCTTGACCAGGATGCTGAAAATGGCAGGCAACCTGGCTATCTTGCTATTTTGAGTTGTCAAGATAGTGAACTGGCTAAAACGGCTCTAGAACTGTTCTGGCAGAAACGTGCGATCGCAGGTAATAGCCTTGTCTTTGAGCAGTTTGCGGGTAGCAAATTAATCTATACACAGACACCAACAAAATCCAGCGGGCGTGCGAACTTGGCCAGCGCTATCGTGAGCAACAAGTTTGTGCTGCTAGCTAATGACCCTAGGGTGCTCCAACAAGCCCTTACCAGTGGTCAATCTAAGGATTTGAACTTGGAGCAGGATTTGGGCTACCGCAAGGCACTGAGTTCTCTGCCTGATAGGCGAGTTGGCCTGGTATTTTTGAACTTGCCAGCCAGCCTGAACTGGCTAGGTATTTCTTCTTCAAATACGCCTGCTTTGGCACTGAATGAGTTGGGAACCGCAGATGGCGTGTTTGATCGAGCAGTTTTGTCCCTGCGTCTCAATCGGCAGGGTTTACTAGCGGATACTGCCTTATTGGCTGCTGCTGGGCATCAATTTCAACCACAAATGGTTGGGTCGGAGGCGTTAACCTTAGCAGCTTCTCGCCTATTACCAGCCGACTCTCCCCTAGCAATAGTAGGGGAGAATTTGGATCAGCTCTGGCAAGATCTTCGCAACAACTTGCCCTACTACGAACCGATTTTGCAGTTGGGCCGCCCCCTGTGGAAGTCCCTCGAAGCAGCGCTGGGCAGTTCCCCAACTCCTCTTCTAAGTTGGGTTAAAGGTGAATTTGCTTTGGGGTTGACGAACCCTTCTTCCCAATCTCAAGACTGGCTTTTAGTCACTCAACATGAAGCAGACTCACAAGTAGCCATTGACAATTTGGATGCTCTAGCCCGTCAGCAGGGATTAAGCGTCGGACCGTTAGTTATGGGTGACTACCCGGTTACTGCTTGGACTCGTCTTTCAGTTCAGCCTGAGCGAGGTCGCAGCGAGAACCGATCAGAGCTGACTGTAACGACTGAGGTGGCAGGACTCCATGCGAGTTTGGGTGGCTTTGATTTGTTTTCAACCTCTCCTACTGCTCTTTACAGAGCGTTTCAGGTTTCTGAGTCTTCTCTTGACTCCGAAAAGCAATGGCGGCAGGCAATTGCCCCCTTCTCTCGTCCTAATCTGGGTTACCTGTATCTCAACTGGCCTGCTCTTGAACCTGAGCTCGTGCGGGAACTTCCCTGGCTAAGGCTTGTAGAAACCCTTGGACAACCCCTGTTTAACCACCTGCAAACCGTTGCGATCACCAGCTATGGCCGAGATCAGCAACTGCAATCAGGGGCCTTTTTCCTTCAGCTCAGCAACCCTTAACTATGTCGGTGAGTATGACAGAACTTGGGCAAATTTTGCAGCAGTCTCTGGCTGGTCAGGCTCCTTCTGAAGCGCAATGGGCTCAGCTAATTCAGTGGGAGTTAGGAGATTTAAACCGAGCCCAGGCGTGGCAAATCACCTCTGGTAACGTTCGGTGTGTTCTTGAGGAACGCTTAGACTGGCTGAAGCGGATTGTTCCCTTGCATGCCGACTTGCCTCTTCCTGATCAACCGCTAGAAGCATACTTGCCCCTGTATTGGCAACTTTGGTTGCCGTTAGCGCTTCGATTGAGAGCGGATAGACAGCAACAGAACCATCCTTTAATCGAAGGGTTTTTGGGTGGACAGGGGACTGGCAAAACGACGCTGACCCAAATCTTGCAGCGTTTTCTGCAAGTGATGGGCTACCACACTGTAGGCCTGTCTATTGACGACCTTTATAAAACCTATGCTGAGCGCCAGCAGGTGAAGGCCATTGATCCTCGCTTGATTTGGCGAGGGCCTCCGGGTACCCATGATATTGATCTTGGAATTGCAACCCTTCAATCCATCCGGCAGGCTCAGCCAGGGCAAATTGCCTACTTGCCCCGATTTGACAAATCCTTGCACGGAGGGGAGGGGGACCGTGTTGATCCAGAGCCTGTACAAGATGTAGACATTGTGCTTTTTGAAGGGTGGTTTCTAGGAATGCGTCCGGTCACCCCTAGGTGCTTTGAGGGAGACTTACCCGACCCAATCTTTACCCCTACGGATCGGCAATTCGCCGCCGATATGAACGAGCGGCTGCGAGAGTACTTACCCCTGTGGGATCTGCTAGATCGACTCATCGTACTCTGCCCCGAAGACTATCGCATGAGTCAACAATGGCGTCGTCAGGCCGAACACCGTATGAAAGCTCAGGGAAAAGCCGGCATGAGCGATGCCACGATTGATGAGTTTGTGACCTACTTCTGGAAAGCTCTTCACCCAGAAGTATTTTTGCCACCCTTAAAAACTCAGGGGGGCTGGGCCGATCTCGTGATTGAAATTGGTTCAAATCGGGTGCCTCGCAAAATTTATACTCCCAAGATTTCGACAGCGTTTACGGATAAGGGAGTATAAATCATCTGAAAGTTTACGGTTTTGCTTGCATAACTGTGTAAAGCTTTCTTGGAAAAGACTTGCTAGTTTCCTTAACCCTAGGACTCTAGTGAGTAATTAGTATTGTTGCCTTATTCTGCTGTAGAGAATTAGCATGACTACTTCGTTTAAAGTAATTGAACCCTCTGGAATTTTGGATGGTAATCAGACAGAACCCTTACGTCGAGCTGTGGAAGAAGCGCTGACAGAGGGGATGAAAATTGTTCTGCTTGACCTAAAAAATACGACCTTCATCGACAGCTCAGGTTTAGGAGGCTTGGTTATGGTGTTGAAGAAGGTTCGCTCACAAAACTGCAAAATGTATTTCTGCTCGATTAATGATCAGATTCGTATGTTGTTCGACCTGACAGGAATGGATCGGGTCTTTGATGTGCTGGAGGACCAGGCTGACTTTGAATCTACTGTATTGAAAGAATTTCCCACCGAGCATTAATCGAGGGCTAGGGCAACAACAGACATATCATCTGTAGCCGAATTGGGAGTGCGTCGCTGGCTCATAGCCTGTAAAATTTCATCCACATTGTGCCGTCGCTGCTGGGCTAGGAAATCAATAAACCCGTCTAATCCTACATACTCTTGGTTGTCCTGGAGCACTTCGTACAGTCCGTCACTAAATAGATACAAGGTGCTGTTGGGAGGGACTTGACAGCGTTGCCATTGGTAACGAGCCTCAGGCATCATGCCAATGGGTAGACCAGGGGTACGCAAACGTTCGGCAGTAATTTCTTGGCCATTTTGAGAAGAAACTAAAATTGCGGGCGGGTGCCCAGCGCTAGCGTAAAGTAACTGGCGATTGACGCAGTTGAACACTCCATACCAGATGGTGAAGTACTTCTGGTTTTGGTCGCTCATCTGAAACGTCTCGTTGAGGGCTTTGAGCACCTTCTCAGGTCGATAAAAATTGACGTCGGGCAGTGACTGCGATCGCAACACGTTGAGCACCGAGGTTGAAAGCAGTGCAGACCCTAGACCATGACCTGACACGTCGAGCAGATACACCACTAAGTAGTCTGGATCGAGCCAGTAGTAGTCGTAGCAGTCTCCCCCAAGCTGTTGCGAAGGGACAAATCGGGCTTGAATATGTACTTTCCCCATTTGCTGAGCGGGGGGCAGCAAAGAGCGGACGTAAGATTCTGCTTCTGCGAGTTCGGCCTCTAGCTGTTGCTTCTGCTGTTTGAGGTCTCGGGCTAGTTGGTGTAATCGGATTCCGGCTCGCACTCTGGCCCGTAATTCATTGACATCAATAGGGGTTGAAAGCAGATCATCTGCTCCCATTTCTAAGCCCTTGACTCGATCAGCAATGCTGTGGCGAGAGGTCAGCAGCAGAAAAAAGGTGGTAGAGAGTTCAGCACTTTGCTTGACAGCTCGGCAAATGGTCAGGCCATCAACACTGCCTGGAATGTTCCAATCACAGATGATAACTGCTGGCTGCAACTTTTTGACCTGCTCTAACCCTTCTTGCCCGGTGCGGGTGGTGGTAACTGTGTATCCCTGCTCCTTGAGCGTATGCACCAAAAAAAGTTCGGTAATAGGGTCGTGTTCAATGACTAAAATATCGGTAATATCGGTCATCCGAGCCAACTTTCCGGTGATGGTGAGAGTGGATGCACACATCTGCCCCTATCTTGGCAGGACTTTGGGGTTTCACGCTACCCGTGCAAGTTAAAAGCTGCCATTAGCACCCGCACAGCCCCATACTCCGGCGATATTGCTGTTCCAACTGAGGATCCAAGGTGGGTGGAGTAATGACCCAACTCGATCGCGACTGTATTAAACTTTGGCGCAGGGCATCAATATCTACAGTTTGTATCTGGTGATTTTGAAGAATTGGACGTCCCCCAACCCATAACCGTTCCACGACTCCGGTAGGACGCCCTAACAGCAGTAGCCCCAATGGATCTGTCGTCGGTAGCATGGATCCGTTATTCAAATCATATAAAACAAGATCGGCTTGCTGTCCAAGTGCGATCGCACCTACTTGATCTTGCAGCCCTAACCCGATTGTTCCCCCCTGTGTTGCCATTGCGATTGAATCTCGTAGACTCAACCAGTGCCGATACTCAAAGTCTGTTGTGTTGTGCAACAGGGTTCCTATCTTGATCGCCTCAAGTAAATCCTGACCGTCATTACTGGCAGAACCATCACAGCCAAACGAGACATTAACGCCTGCTCTCCGATACTTAAGGACAGGGGCGAGTCCACTGCCTAGCCGTAAATTGCTCAAAGGGTTATGTACAACCGTCGCTCCAGTGTCCGCCAGTAGGTTAATGTCCGGGTCTTCCAGCCAAACGCCATGAGCTAGTGAAGTTTTTGGCCCTAAAAAACCAATATTTTTGAGGTACGTAACACCGCTGGTTCCGTAGCGTTCGTAAGCCAGCATTTGTTGGGCCTTGGTTTCCAGTAAGTGCGTATGGCAACACAGGTCATACTGCTGGCTTAACTCAACACAGCCTTCAAGTAGGAGGTTGGAACACAATTGAAAGCCAGTTGGCCCGACGGCAATGTAAAGTCCCTGTTGGGGTTGATGATAGCTTTTGATCGCGGCTTCTAAAAGAACCAGGGCTCGCTCGGTTTGAGGGGTGATTGTTGGATACACCCCGGTTGATCCGGTTGGCACTCCCCTCTCTAGAGCCTGATCATGAACAAGCGGCGCAATGATGGTCCGAATACCGATTTCTTGATAGGCTCGAACAGCTGCCGCAATGGTTTCTAGCTCCTGCCCAGGGATGAGAATGAGGTGATCTACAACGGTTGTTCCGCCAGAGAACAGGGTTTCCGCCGCCGTCCATAAAGCCGACAGGTAAACTTGCTCTGGTGTAAGGGCAGGGCAGCCGTAAAGCGCTCCCAGCCAGAGCTCTAGGGGGAGCGGAGGAATTAATCCGCGGCACCACATCTCTGGGGAGTGGGTGTGAGCGTTGACAAATCCGGGCAAGAGCAGCTTGCCCCGGCCATCAATTAACTCTCCTACCAAGGGTAAGTTTGAACCCAAAGCGGTGATCACACCGTCTGCAACTTGTACATCTTGGGAGCAGTAACCTGCTTCAGTTAGCATCAGGACTTCCTGAAGCGTAAAGACTTGACTCACAACATCCGCTCCCGAGATAGACCCGTTAAAGTTCTCCTATTGTGCCTTGTTTTAA
>DATNQF010000111.1:0-24881 GCA_036702855.1 Trichocoleus sp.
AAGCTAGGATAAGCTGTGAGATTTAATATTCGGTGTTAAGTTGTGGTTGCTCTAGCGTTGACAGACAACTCTCCGATTTATTTGATTCTCTACACTGTTCACCCTGGAGTAGTTCATGTCAATCTACGTTGGAAACCTGTCCTATCAGGTCACCGAGGCAGCTGTCAGCGAAATTTTTTCGGAATATGGCACTGTCAAGCGAGTCCAACTGCCCACCGATCGGGAAACCGGACGTCTACGGGGCTTCGGCTTCGTTGAAATGTCCTCCGAGGCTGAAGAGCTAGCGGCTATTGACGCCCTTGATGGGGCTGAGTGGATGGGCCGCGATCTCAAAGTCAACAAAGCTAGACCTCGTGAAGAGCGCCCAGCTTCAGGTGGCTGGGGTGGCGATCGGGGCAGACGTAACAACGATCGTCGTTACTAAGCCTCGCCTTCCGGCAAGCAACTGCCTACAACTTGTAATTTGAGAGCTTCCAGCAAACTCGGGCAGTTCTCCTGCCCTGCTGGAAGCTTTTTTAGTAGCCATGCTTCGAGAAACCGAACTGTTGGCAAAGGTTGTTGATAGATAGGCCTCAAGCAGCTTGATGCAACAGCTTTGTCAAGTCCACTCGGGGCAAAGTCTACTCAAAGCAAGATTGCCTCTTAGAAAAACTTTTGTTTATTTACTGTTGTTTATTAGTGGAGGAACTGTGAATGGCTCAAGTCATTTTGGGAGAAAATGAGGGTATTGAATCAGCCCTACGACGGTTTAAGCGCCAAGTTTCCAAGGCTGATATCTTTTCAGATATCAAAAAAAATCGTCATTTTGAGACCCCTTTGCAGAAGGCAAAGCGCAAGGCTCTCGCTCGGCGGAAGAAGCGGCGTTTCCGTTCAAGACCCCAAAGCTAGGGATAATGACTGAAATCGAAGGACCCCTCCATGTGGCGGTTTTGGTGACTGAGTTATCCAAAGCTGAGGCATTTTACGGTGGGGTTTTGGGCTTAAAGAAGGCGGTTCGCCCTATGGAGTTTCCCGGCGTCTGGTACCAGGTGGGTACGTTTCAAATTCACCTGATTGTGGCATCGGGTCAGCAGACATCCCTGCCTAATGCTGAGAAATGGGGCCGTAATCCCCATATGGCTTTTGCAGTAAGCAGTTTGGAGGCAGTCAAGGCGCGATTGTTGGCAGCAGATTGCCCCATTCAAATGAGCGCTTCGGGGCGAACAGCGCTTTTTGCCCAGGATCCAGACGGCAATGTTATTGAGCTAAGTCAGGCGTAGCGTTTTAGAGATTGTTAGGTACCTCCTAACGTTACTTGGGCACACTGAGAATGATGGCTTCCTAGTGCTTCTAGAAACTACCGCTAAGAAAAATGAGTCTGTAGTTTCTAGCGCACACAATCTTGGCTGAGCTTGGTCTTAGCTAAGATGGCCCTCATTCCTGTTTACTGCGTTATTCCTGCTTGGCAGACTTTATCCATGAATTCTGGATTAATGAGTTCCTCAAGTTTGATGGCCAAATCTCTGGTAGCCAAAACGGTAAAGCCCAGAATTTTGGTGGTGGATGATGAGCCTGACAATCTAGATTTGTTGTACCGCACATTTCGGCGAGATTTTCAGGTTTTGCGGGCAGCTAGTGGCAAGGAAGCCTTAGCCATTTTGGCGGAAGAAGGTGAAGTTGCGATCATCATCTCGGATCAGCGAATGCCTGAGATGAAGGGAACAGAGTTTTTGAGCAAAACGGTTCCTCAGTTTCCAGATACAGTGCGCATTATCTTGACCGGGTTTACCGATGTTGAAGACCTGGTGGAGGCAATCAATGCAGGGCAGGTGTATCGCTACATCACCAAGCCTTGGGATCCGGATGAACTTAAGCAGGTAGTTCAGCGAGCTGCGGAGACTTACGAACTGCTGAAGCAGCGCACGGATGAAATGCTTCAGGCTCATACGCAGGCGTTGCTCCTGAGCCAGATTAGCGAGATTGCTGAGGAATCTGCGACCCTAGAAATTGCCCTCAACCCGATTGCTGCTGCTTTTGCTGAGGCGTTTAAAGCTGATCACTGCATATTGCGACTGGCTGCCGATGAACAACTGACGGCTACGCTTGGTACCTTTGGGCCATTGGACTTACAGGCTGAATTGGATCAAACACCCCTACTTGCACGCCTGATGGCAACGAAGCAGGTGCAGGTGTTGACAGATACGTCTGTAGGCAACGCTGGTGCCGCCTCGGCCTCCCATGCTGGAATTGCAGCGCAAGTGTTGGCTCCGGTACTGTATCGGGAGCAGGTCATTGCTGTACTCATGTTGCAGTGGAAAACGGACCAGGTTTTCTCTGAGGGGCAGCAGGAAGCGCTGAGATTGGCAATTCGGCATCTGACGCTGGCTTTGCTGTGTTTGCAAAGTTGAAAAAAACGCACAGGAATTAGTTTCAGGCAGGGGACTTGCTACAGTAGGGCAGTCCCTTTCTGGTGCCTTTAGCATGGTGGCTCCTAACGCGTCTTCGCCCGATGCCCAAGCAATTCAAGCTCTATTTGACCGCATTGCTCCGGTCTATGATGATCTCAATCAAAGTTTGAGCCTGGGTTTTCATAAGGTTTGGAAGCGGATGGCCGTGATGTGGAGCGGGGCTTCTACTGGAGATCGTTGTTTGGATGTGTGTTGTGGCAGTGGAGACTTGGCGCTGCTGCTGGCTCAGCAGGTGGGACGCAAGGGTCAGGTCTATGGAGTCGATTTTTCGGAACAGCAGCTTGCGATCGCACATCAACGCGCCCAGCAAGCCCGACTAGAAGAAACCTTGCACTGGCAATGGGCAGATGCTCTGGCTCTCCCTTTCGAGGATGAGAGCTTTGATGCTGCCACAATGGGATACGGACTGCGCAACCTGACAGATATTCCTAAGGGGCTAGCCGAGCTACACCGGGTTTTAAAGCCAGGGAAGAAGGTGGCTATTCTGGATTTTCACCAGCCGCAGAATCCAATCATGCAGCAGTTTCAACAGTGGTACCTTAGCCAAGTTGTAGTTCCTTCAGCAGAGCGATGCGGACTGCTAGAAGAATATGCTTATATTGCACCTAGCCTAGATCGTTTCCCTACAGGTCAGCAGCAAGTGGCGTTGGCATTCGCAGCAGGCTTTAGCCATGCCGTCCACTATCCCACTGCAGGGGGGATGATGGGCGTCCTCGTTGCAACCCGTTGATATGAATTGGGTAGATCTCTGGAAACTGGCAATCCCTCCAATTGTGGGCGGTGTGATTGGCTACTTTACCAATGACATTGCTATTAAAATGCTCTTTCGGCCTTATCGGCCCCTCTATCTGTTTAAACGTCAACTTCCCTTTACACCGGGGTTAATTCCTAGCAATCAGCAACGGTTAGCCAAGCGAATCTCAGACACCATTATGGGATCACTGCTAACCCCAGAAGAGCTGCAAAATCTAGCGCGCCGCTTGTTACAAATTGAGCGGATGCAAGCCGCGATTCGGTGGCTATTGCAGATGGCGCTTGAGCAGGTGCAGTCTAAAGCGCAGGCCCGGACGGCAACCATTGTGGGCAGCATCTTGAAGGATCTGTTCGGTCAGTCTTTGCCCCGCTTGATCCGAGTTTGGGCTCGGCGAGAAGATTTTTTAGAAGCTCAGTTTAATCAACTGTTTGACCAAGTGTTACTGGAGTTTCAATTTTCTGAGGACCAAGCCCGGCAGCTTTCAAATTGGTTGCTCGTCGCTGTGTTTCCCCCTGACAAACTGCGGCAACTGGTGGTTGATTTCCTGACTGATCGCAACATCCAGGTGATCGACACCATCTTTCGGGAACGGACTAGTGGGACGTACTGGGTGGTCGCAAATTTGTTTGGGGTTCGGAATGCCCTGACCCGGTTAAGGAGTTTCTGTCTAGATGAGCGTGAGGTCAGTAATGCCCGGATCGCTGAGCTAATCGACACACTGAAGGTGAAGTACCGGATTGAAGAATGGATTCTTAATCTATCGTTGCAGCAGCTACCAGTGGCAACTGTGCGGCAGTTGCGGGAGGATATTCGGCTGTCTGTACGCAACTACGTTCGTACACTAGGGCCTGAGTTTTTACGTGGCTTGAGCGCTTCTGTCAACTGGGAAATGCTCGCCTCCCAACTTCTGAATCGGCTTCAGTCTTCTCAGGTGGTCAGCAGTTCTCTTGACCCCGTGAGTGAAGAACTGGCGCTGATTCTAGAGCGGTACCTGGAACGAGATTTAGAAAACCTTGTGGCTCAAGTCATTCCGATTTTGAGCATTGATCAGGTGATTATTGAGCGGGTTAAGGCAACCTCTCCAGCAGATTTAGAAATGGCAATCCAAGGAATTGTGCGTAACGAATTGCAGGCTATTGTTAATTTAGGAGGTGTTCTAGGTTTCCTCATTGGCGGGCTACAGGCGGTGTTTTCATATTTCTGGTAGAGATCGGCAACAGCCGAGAACCTGAGGGGGAACGGCTCTACTGACTTGTTGAAACGGCTTTTGGGCTAGCTTAACCGAAGCGTCCGCTGACATAGTCGAGGGTGCGTTCTTCTTTAGGGTTGCTAAAGATGGTTTCAGTCTCGTCGTACTCAACCAGGTAGCCAACTTTGCCCCCACCTGGGGTCGCTTCAGCGTTGAAAAACGCGGTTTTATCAGACACCCGCGAGGCCTGTTGCATATTGTGGGTGACGATGATGATGGTGTAGTTTTCCTTGAGTGAGTGCATTAGCTCCTCAACCTTGAGGGTTGAGATAGGGTCAAGGGCAGAGCAGGGCTCATCCATCAAGATAATCTCAGGTTCGATTGCGATCGCACGCGCAATGCACAAACGCTGTTGCTGCCCCCCAGATAAAGAAAGGCCGCTTTCGCGCAGCTTGTCCTTTACCTCATCCCATAGGGCTGCTCGGCGGAGAGATTTCTCGACAAGCTCATCCATATTGTCCCGATAACCGTTGATGCGCGCCCCAAAAGCAATATTTTCATAAATTGATTTGGGAAAGGGATTAGGTTTCTGAAAAACCATCCCGATTTGACGACGGAGTTCTACGGGGTCAAGGGTGCGATCGTAAATGTTTCTACCGTGGTAGCTAACTCGCCCTTCGATGCGAGTGCCTGAAATGAGGTCATTCATCCGGTTGAAACAGCGCAAAATTGTGCTTTTACCACAGCCAGAGGGGCCAATTAGGGCGACAATTTTGTGCTTTGGAACCTCTAGATATACATCCTGAACCGCTAGCGTTGAACCGTAGTAAACCGAAACGCCTTCGGCCATTAGCACAGGCTCGGAGATAGTCTGTGGGGAAGAATTGGAAACCATACTAAAACTAGCCCAATCGTAATTAAAATACCTTTATTTTGGACATCTAGGGTTAAAGAGCCATTAGCAAGTCTTTTGGTGACCCCCGCTAGAATCATTACGCTGTCCGTAATATTGTTGAGTTGACTTGTAGAGAGCTGTAGATTTTTTCTAGGCATTGATCTCTCATAGGCAAAATTTCTGTCCTTAAGGGGGAGGTCAGGCACTCCTTGCATGGTCAACATACCCAATACTTCCTCAACCCTGCGTAATGCTTTGAGAAAGTTTCTTCGCCATCCTTTGAACTGGGCTGTTTGGGTGAAGAACCGATTAGCTTTGAGCGGGGTTTGGCAGAAACCGTATCGCTTGGGACTGCAAGGACAGTGGTGGCGGCAGTTGCTAGAGGCCATCCCGGTCGGAGTGCTGGTTCATGACCACACCGGTAGGCTGGTTTACGCCAATCGAATTGCTCGGCAACTCTTTGAACTGGGAGAAACACTGCCCCAGGTTCCCGTAGCTTACTTAGCAGCCACGCTGCGTCTCTACAAGGCTGGGACAGGACACCTCTATCCAGTTGAAACCTTGCCTCTTTGGCATTCCCTCAAAGGAGAAGCGGGATGGGCAGATGATTTGGAGGTGCATTCGTCTCAAGGTATCCTTCGGCTAGAGACAACGAGCCAGCCAATTGTTGAGAAAGGGAACGTGCAGTATGCGATCGCAACCTTTCAAGACATTACTGCTCGTAAAGACAGCGAACAACTACTGGCCAACTATAACGCCACGCTAGAAACCCAAGTTGCTGAACGAACCCAAGCTCTCTCTCACAGTGAAGCTACCCAGCAAATTATTCTCAATGCCATCCCAGATCTCCTAATTCGGTACTCTGGAGACGGCGTTTGCTTGGGACTGATGAATTCGGGTGATGTACCCTTGGTGGCACCCATTGAGTTCCTCATAGGTAGGCATCTGTCCGAGTTTCTGCCATCCCACATTGCGAAGAAGCGGCTGCATTTCATTCGCCGTGCCCTAGAAACTGGAGAGATGCAGACGCATGAGTACCAGTTTTTTCAGGGAGAAACCGTTCGCTACGAGGAATCCCGCATTATTACCAGTGGTGACAACGAAGTCCTTGTGATTGTGCGAGACGTCACCGAGCGCAAACAGGCGGAAAATGCTCTGCAAGAAAGCCAAGCCCTGTATCAATCTCTGACAGAGGTTTTACCGCACTGTCTTTACCGTACTGACTTGGAAGGCCGTTTGACCTTTGCGAATCGAGCCTTTCTAAAGTCCCTAGATCAGCCTCTAGAAGCCTGTCTGGGAAAAACGGTGTATGACTTCTATCCGTCTTACCTAACGCAAAAGTATGCCGACGATAATGAGTTGGTTCTAAAAACGGGTATCACCCTTCGTACAGTTGAAGCTCACCACGTTCCCGCCAGCCAAGAATCAATCTATGTCCAAGTGATCAAATCTCCTGTGCACGGAGCAGATGGCCGCATTGTGGGAATTCAGGGCGTGTTTTGGGACATTACTGATTTAAAGCGAGCCCAAGATGAACTCAATACCCAAAAGCAGTTTCTGCAACAAGTGCTCGACAACATGCCTAGCGCTACCTTTGTCACCGACCGGGCAGGTCGCCTATTAGCGGCTAACCAGGCGACCGGGGTGATGCACGGTAAACAGCCCGAAGACATGATCGGTAAGCTGGAGGTTGAATTTAATCCCAGCATTAATGTCGGAGAGTTTGCTCGCTACACCGCCATTACTGAGCGCGTAATGAGCCAGCGAATTACGGAACAAGCAGAACGGACAATTACCGAGAGCACTGGGCAAATTCGCTGGTATCAAATGATCCTAAGCCCGTTTATCGTGAATGGCGATGTCCAAGGGATTATAGGCAACTGCATTGACATTACACATCGAAAAACTATGGAGGCAGCCCTTCAAGAGGCTAATGAGCAGCTAGAACGGCTAGCGGCAATCGATGATCTGACTAAAATTGCTAACCGTAGGCGCTTTGATGCTTATTTGCAGCAGGAGTGGCACCGCATGCTCCGTGAGGAGCAGCCGCTTTCCCTGATTTTGTTGGATGTAGATTACTTCAAAATGTTCAACGATCACTTTGGTCATCAACAGGGAGATGTGTGCCTAATTGCAGTTGCTCAAGCAATGAGCCGAGCCGTAAAGCGCTCTACCGATTTGGTGGCCCGCTATGGGGGCGAAGAATTCGCGGTGATTTTACCCAATACGCAGCGAGTTGGTGCGGTTTCCGTTGCAGAAACTATTCAAGCTGAAATTGCAGCCCTTAAGATTAGCCATCCCAACTCGCCCATTAGTTCTTTTTTGACCGCTAGCTTAGGGATTGCCAGTACCCTACCTAATGAGGAGAGTTCACCGAGTGAACTTATCGCTGTGGCGGATGCTGCGATGTATCAAGCCAAGCGAAGAGGGCGCAACCGCTACTGGGTCAGACTTCTATAGCGTTTTTCGAGCGATGGATCGCTGCACCATCCACAGTCCTCCTGCTAGGACAGAGCCGAGCCAAAGCGTGCCGCCGCTTTGGGAATGACCACTGAGCAGACAAGCACTGCCGACTACGAACAGACTGAGTGCGCTGCCCCCAGCTACGACCAACATGGCTTTAATAGCGCGGGTTGTGCTAATGATTTGCTGCCCTAGATCTTCTCCCGCAGCTAGCGACGAGGATGTGCGAAGCGCCTCCTGAAAGACCTGGTATTTGCTGTGTTCGATTTGGTAGTAAGTGCCCAGATCCCCATCTCGCAGAGAGGCAACCGAGTGCAGCCCAAATTGCTTGGCCTGTGCGATCGCACTGCGAATTTGGCGTTTGGTGGCAACGGGTCGAAATACCTCAAAAATCGACTCTCGGTAGACTCCGGTTCGGGCCATTTCCAGAATGCGTCCGGTCAATTCGGAGGTAGATAACCGTTGGGTCGTCAAGCTCATGCTGCGTATCCGGCTAACATAAATATAGTAATTATGTACTATAAATTTTATTTTCAGGTATTATACCGTGCTCTAAAAGATGAAGTATCTCACTGGAGATGGAGTTGACGGAAGAGTATGCTTCAAAGAGTTAGGAAAAGCTGACGTCTTGTCTGTCTATGGGAAGTCGCATCGAGCGTGAAGCTGAGCTTTAATCGAGCTATTGCCGACACATTTCTAACAAAATTTCCAAAAACCCCTCCAACTGTCTACTGTGTTCTATTGCCTTGTCTTCTTTGGGGTAGCTGAGGGAAAATTTTTTGCGTCTCGGTGAGGTAGCTAACCGTATGGCCGCTAATGTGAATCAAACCTTGGGTGACTTAGCCCAAGACGCAATTTCGAAATACCTAAAGCAGGCGACCCGGCGCGAAAAGGCTGTCCTGGCTGATACTGACCCGGAAGAGCTTCACCAGATGCGGGTGGCAATGCGTCGTCTGCGTACAGCCTTGCAAGTTTTTCAACCTCTTCTTCTAATTCCTAAAGCAGGACGGGAACCTAAAGTCGCTGATGTTGCCCGCAAACTGGGTGAACTGCGGGATCTCGATGTGATTCAGGAAACGCTCCAGACTGAATATTTGCCCAGTCTATCTACCAAAGAGCAAGACCTGCTCAAGACTGCCTTTTCAACCTTGGCAGAGCAGCGTGAGCAGACTTTTAAACAGGTAAAAGACCTGCTAAAAAGTGAAAAATATCAAAGCCTCAAGAAAAGCCTGAAAGATTGGACTAATGAACCAAAATTAGGTGCGATCGCACCCCTTCCTGCTCAAGTTGCGATTCCCGATTTGGTCCTGCCGCTGCTCAGTCATCTCTGGCTGCATTCGGGCTGGTGGGTCAGCACGACCGATGCCCTCCAGGTTAATACTCAGCTGGATGCGATCGCAGTAGATGACCTAATCGCCCAAAACAGTGAAACCCTGCACAGCCTGCGCAAGCAGATTAAACGGGTGAGGTATCAACTCAAGTTGATCTGCGACCTCTACGGCGATCGCTTGAGCCCGGCCCTAGCAGATCTCGAAACGATGCAAGAAGCTCTAGGTCAGCTTCAGGACAGCAGCGTTTTGGCCCAATTTCTAGAAACAGCGCTGCCCAATGCCCCCAAACGGCTGCCTCAATTGTTTGCTTGCTTAGCAGACGAACGTCATCAAGCCTGGCAGCAATGGCAAACACTCCAAAAAACGTATTTAGACCCCGCAACTCGTCATCAGCTTAGGGTCATCTTGCTGACCCCTGAGGGGGCTGTGCCTGCCAACTCCTCAGACGCATTGCTCTGGAACCTCGATCCGCTCGTCCAAGATGGCAACCCCACACCATCGGTCGTTAGGGGCGAGGGATGATAGGGCCTAATCAGCCCTGCGTGCTATCTACAGCGTTAACAACTCCATCAGCCCGTATGCCAGTGCCGCGCTGCCTAGCGGCACTGTTAAGTTATCTACTCCGAACTTAGAAAAAGCCTCCAGTACGCTTGCCACTAGCGCGACCGTAAAGCTAACCAGCACCACCTGTCCTGTCCAGCCCTCCACAGCGCCCAGAATGGCTAGACACACCACCAGGCTGGCTACGAACATGGTTAGTGTTCCTTCCCAGCTTTTTTGAGTGTCCCAGAGTTTGTAGATGTAACGACCGTAGCGTTGCCCAATCAGCGCTGCCAACCCGTCACCCCAAGTCATGACCAAAATACCCAGAGCCGCATATTGAAACAGACCTTGGGGCCAAAACCAGGCCGTTAATAGGCCAATGCTGAGAGCATAGAAAAAAGTACCCAGACTGTCTCGCCCTACACCGTTGATGCCTGGCAATAGGGGAAGTCGGTAGGAGAGCAGTGCGATCGCACTTGCTCCCACTGAGGCCGCCAACCCCATCCACGTCGGCGTTTTCAGCCACCAGGCAAAGAGAATGACATGGCCCGCTCCGATGTGGACAATCTTACGAGTAATTTCTGGGCTAATTGAAGTGGTACGCCTCAACCCCTCCGCTAAGCCACCAATAAGACCTAGCCAGCCGACAACTAGGCCGATTTGCAGAAGTGGGGTTGGCATAAATAAGCCTCAATTCCAAGCCGCTTTACTATAGAAAATAGGGCCTTGTCTGTGCCCCTTCTACCTACTGTAATCCCCGGTAAAGCTTGAATAACCCCAACCCTTGACTTGAATAGAACTCTGCCCGAGTAGGTATATTGGTGTTGAGCCGTTATACGTATATCTACAGCGTGATGACATGGGTACGACCTATCGTCGAATTCTACTGAAGTTAAGTGGGGAAGCCTTGATGGGAGATCTCTCCTATGGCATCGACCCCAACATTGTTCAAACTATCGCCGAGGAGGTGGCCGAAGTCATCAGCACTGGGGTCCAAGTTGCGATCGTAGTGGGTGGTGGCAATATCTTTCGAGGCATTAAGGGCTCAGCTGCCGGGATGGATCGGGCAACTGCCGATTACATTGGCATGATCGCCACTGTGATGAATGCCATGACCCTTCAAGATGCCCTAGAGCGCATTGGCGTCCCAACGCGGGTGCAGACCGCGATTTCCATGCAAGAAGTTGCTGAACCTTATATTCGCCGCCGCGCCATTCGCCACCTGGAGAAAAACCGGGTGGTTATTTTTGGAGCAGGGTCAGGTAATCCTTTCTTCACCACCGACACGACTGCTGCGCTCAGAGCGGCGGAGATAAACGCTGATGTTGTCTTCAAGGCCACCAAGGTTGACGGCGTGTACGACTCCGACCCCAAAATCAACCCTCAGGCCAAGCGTTTTAACACCCTAACCTATAGTCATGTGTTAGCCCATGATCTTAAGGTAATGGATAGCACCGCAATTGCATTGTGCAAAGATAACAGTATTCCAATTATGGTGTTTGACCTATCCGTGCGTGGCAATATTCACCGCGCCGTGATGGGAGAGTCCATTGGTACGATTGTGGGAGAATCCTGTGAAGTTAGCTGACATAGGCGACATACAAGACGCGATGGAGAAGGCCGTTGATTCCACGCGTAGAGCCTTCAATACAATCCGCACGGGCCGGGCAAATGCGTCCCTGCTCGACAAAATTTCAGTTGAGTATTACGGTACCCCGACCCCACTGAAATCCATAGCCAATATCAGCGCCCCCGAGTCCAGCACGCTGCTGATTCAACCCTATGACCGCAGCAGCTTGACCCTGATTGAAAAAGCCATTTCTCTATCGGATGTGGGGCTTACCCCTAACAATGATGGGCAGGTGATCCGGCTGAACATTCCCCCGCTGACCACCGAGCGTCGTCAAGAGTTCGTCAAGTTGGCCAACAAGTACGCAGAGGAAGGCCGAGTTTCTATTCGCAACATCCGCCGCGATGGCATGGATTTTGCGAAGAAACAGGAAAAGAGTGGTGACATGTCTGAAGACGAGTCCCGCGACCTGCAAGACAAAATTCAGAAGCTCACGGATAAGTTCATCGGCAAAGTGGATGAGGCACTGGCTGAAAAAGAAAAGGACATCATGACAGTCTGATGTCCCTGTGACTCGTTTCTGAGTCTTTGATTTCAGCATCATTAAAAACAGTGGGGACGTAGCATTGCTACGTCCCCACTGTTTTTAATGATGTCTGCTGAGATGGGTCAGTTGACTCTCTGATGCTAGGCATTGCAGCCTGGACGCACCGTATAAGCTACGTGCATGGGATACCCCTCGGCATAGATACGGTCTACACAGTTAAGTGCCGTTTCTAAATCTCGAAAGACCTTAAGCACTTGCTCTCTGCCATTGGAATATTGAATACAGAGTTCCCACAACATAGCGCCCTCTTTTGCCTCAATTGGGTCTGGGCTTAAACAGCTTGGCTTCATCAAAGCTTTATTAATACCATGACCTCATCTTAGAATCTTCACATAGTTTTGGACTCCGGGAAAACCACAATCTCTGCTCTTTTTCCCCTACTGGGAGCTACCTTGTATACACACCTCCTGACGCGCTCAAAACCCTGCATCTGGCCCCAGCCCCAATAATGGGGGAGAAAGAGGAGTCAAAGTCTCCCGATTTCGGGTTGTCTAGGGGGCTACATAACCCTGGGTGACTGATAAAAGACTTATGTGTACACCGTAGCTACTGGGAGGGGTGGGTTAAACCTTAATGCGAAACAGCCGATTTGAGTGCGATCGCACTTTTGCCCCACAGAGTCTAACCCATCCCACTCTGCGGCTTCCCCTACCCAAAGGGAATTGGGGGAGCCGTTGGGAAGCTAGGGCTTACGGTAGCGCTGGAGGTAGCGCAACACATCGCCAGAATCAGGACGAATCAGCAGGCCGTTTTCAGGAATGCTAATCACTCGGCTCCACTCGATGCGCTCAGCGTAGTCGAGCAGATGCAGGCTATCAATAGCACCCTGGGTATCGGCCTCTGACCCCACCAGGTATAGGCGTAGTCGTCTGCGCCTCGGCTGTGTAGGGTTTACAGATGCAGGAGGCTGTGCCCCCTCCACAAGTGGAGACGGCAGGAAATATTGAATTTGCAGCATTTTAAGGGGATTCCTTAACGCAAGTGGGTAGGAATCCCCGAAAAACGGGTAGCCCCAGACATAGAGCAAGCAGCAGAGCAGCCTAAAATTAAGGCAGCCCATGCAGCAGGCGGTAACTGCTGTTGGGTTAGCTATCGGTAGGTGTTGCAAGCGCCTTCCGGTAGCGACTGACCAGGTTTTCGGGGAAGAACAAGCTGCACGGGAACAGCTATGAAAACCGATATTAGTTCATCCGATCCTCAAAAACAAGTAGAAATTAATACATTTGGAAAAGAACGCGGGATGGGCAAAGCAAAGCGTGCCTATGCTGCAAGAGAAGATATTTAAGACGGGTAAAGCCGTTCTGACTACCAGAAAAGCGAAGCGTAACCCATGCTGGGAAAGTTAAGCTTCTGAAGCATACCCATTATTCTGGGAGCAAAGGTGGGCAATCTAAGGGGTACTTAAATTAGCCAAGTTGAGCTGTTGTGTTTTTGCCCACCTGCAAAACTTTGATTAAATCCCATCCCAACTATTTAAGGCTATTTGATTACGGCATCATAGCCTCACAAACCTGTTGGAATGTTGAAATCATAGAATCAACATTAACTTTCTTAGTTTAGAAATAAATAAAAAATTAGGAGGACACCATGCTTAGCCATTAAGTTGTCAACTTTAAGCGTGGTTTATGTGTTGGTTTTTCACAGCATTCGTAATTTATTAACATCAAGATGCGATTTCCTGGCTACTTATATCTTTTTGCTAGAAACAGTACTACTCGCAAAGTACTGATTGCTATATTTTGTACTGCTTTGTTGGCTCTTTTAATCCAATTAGGGGTTGGAGTTTCTGCCCAACTTCCAGTTAGATCCGATACTCTTAAACCCTTTGAAGATATTCCTGCTCAGGCCGAACAGGTCGAGACAGGAATATTCGCAATGAACCTCTATAATCTCGATACTTCGAGCAATACTTACTATGCAGACTTTTATATCTGGTTTAAATGGAAAGGAGACATTGACCCAACTGCAAACTTAGAGTACACAAATGGCGTTGAGGATTGGGGAGCGATTTCAACTCCTGCCTATGAGGAACCTGAAAAGATGCCAGATGGCAGGTTCTACCAAGTTTTAAGAGTAGAAGGTCGCTTCGCTCAACCCTTTGCGCTCTCTAGGTATCCAATAGACCAACAAAATTTGAGAATTCTAATTGAGAATTCAGTCTATACGGCTAACCAACTAGCTTACGTAGCAGACAAAGAGCAATCTGGCTACTCCAGTGACTTATCAATTCCAGGGTGGAAAATTCAGGGATTCGACTTATCAAACTTGGTTCGTGAATACACAAGTAACTTTGGCGATACTCGCTTAGGGGAAACGGCTGAGTATTCCTCTATGCAATATTCATTAACTGTCTCTCGACCAATTAGTTTCTTTGTTTGGAAGCTACTGCTCCCCCTGATTATTGTGGTAGTTACCAGTTGGGGAGCCTTGTTACTTAATCCTAAACATGTTGACTCTCGAATCATTCTACCTGTGACTGCTCTCCTGACTACTGTATTCTTACAACAGTCCTACTCCTCGACACTGCCGGATGTTGGCTACCTGGTTTTACTCGATAAGATCTATGCCATCGCGTACGTCCTCATCATCGTCTCAATTTTGGAGGCGATCGTGACAGCAGACCGAATTAAGGATGAAAAGTTAGAGGAGATTGCACAGGTTGTTCGACTCGATCGCATGATTTTAGTCATTCAAACGGCAGCTCTTGTTGTCGGGGTTGGGTTACTGCTTCTGCTGCCATGATATTGATTGAGTAATAGGGACGAAACTAACAGTTTTTAACACCAATCACCCACACTTGGAACAAGTGTGGGTGATTGTGTGTTATTACATTTATGAATTCATCAAGCTAATTTGTTATTGTTTTGTCCACCCTGCATAATTAAAAACTTGGTTTAATAGTTTCTTTTGACATTGCTCCACAAATGTTCCTGACTAATCACCCTAATTATTCGTTTCGCCATGACATGCGCCTACACATTCGCGGCATCCCTGTAACAATCGGGGCAGCCCCTCCCTTATCACACCGCGATAAGGGACAACCAATCAAATGATGAGCACCTGGTTGCGCGGATATACAACGTTTACTTCTTTGTCGTTGTTGATCAGTTGTGCGTCACAAAAGCGCAGCTGTATTTTAGATGAATGCAGTTTTTAGATGTTACAGGTATGGAAAAGGTCCTGATTATTACAGGTGCTAGCCGTGGCATTGGTGCGGCTACTGCCTGTCTTGCTGCTGAGCAAGGTTATGCTGTTTGTGTCAATTATCTTCGCAACCAAGAAGCTGCTAACAACGTTGTTAATTCCATTAAACAGATTGGAGGTAGAGCGATCGCTGTCACTGCTGATGTTGCCTCCGAGAATGACGTAATTCACCTTTTCCAGACGGTGGATAAACAATTAGGAAAGGTAACTGCTCTTGTGAATAATGCTGGAATTCTAGAGCAGCAGATGCGAGTAGAGGATATTAACGCGGTTCGGTTGAACCGCGTCTTTGCAACAAACATTGTTGGCAGTTTTTTGTGTGCAAGAGAAGCGATTAAGCGAATGTCTACCAAGCGAGGCGGAGCTGGAGGAGCAATCGTTAATGTTTCATCGGCTGCTTCTCGGTTAGGCTCCGCTGGTGAATACGTAGATTATGCAGCTTCTAAAGGAGCGATCGATACAATGACGATTGGGTTAGCTAAAGAAGTTGCGGATGAGGGCATTCGTGTAAATGCGGTACGTCCAGGTTTTATTTACACTGATATTCATGCCAGTGGTGGTGAACCAAATCGGGTGGAGCGAGTTAAAGAGAGTGTTCCTATGAAACGGGGCGGGCAAGCAATTGAAGTTGCAAAAGCAGTCTTGTGGTTATTGTCGGCTGAGGCTTCGTATACAACAGGCTCATTTATTGATGTTGCAGGAGGTAAGTAGCCGCCGCCCCACCAAATGTATGCACCGAATTATTGACTACCTCTTCTCTTATACTCAGTTACTCAGTTCAGTGTCATCACAACGATGTCATCACAATGGCGTTATCACAATACAGGCAATTCTGGGTTGCTTCCCTCGCACAAAGTTATCGCTTCGGCGCACCATACCCGAAACAACCGCCCAAAACCTGCTCCCACACCGAAAATTGCTAAATCTCCACAGACAGAGTTGACGCTTCTAGGTCAGCTTGCTACAGTGCAGACAGGTCAAAAAGTTTTTTTCCATGATTTCCGCAGCGCAGCAGTTTTATTTTTGGTTTATGGAGGTTCACCGGCGGTGAATTCAGTTTTTGCTGAAATCCTCCGGTGAACCGCAGAGAAACCAAACTCTGCGGTTTTTGTTTATCTAGACTCTCGTTTACTAATGACCACTTCTCGATATTGGTATTTTGGATTTTTCTTTACCACCGGGTCAGGCACCGGCGGATAGGACTTTCCTATGCCCACCACCTGACCCGGAGCTAACCCTCCGGGTTTTTTAATAGCTCCCTTTTGAACCCTCTAGTCACAGCACAACCCTAACCGAGCCATTTCCCATGAAAGACGCAACCCTGACCCTCAAAAACACCCTCGACCACCAAACCGTTGTCAACATCAGTCCCTCTGTCACCGTGGGAGGTGAAGATTTACTGATTGTTGGCGGTCCCTGTACGGTTGAAAGCCTCGAACAGATGCAACAAGTCGCCACCCAACTCGTCGCCGCTCCTGTTCAAGCCCTCAGAGGCGGCGTTTACAAGCCCCGCACCTCCCCCTACGCATTCCAGGGACACGGAGAGGCGGGGCTTCGAATTTTGGATGAAATTCGCCAGACCTACCACGTGCCCGTCGTTTCCGAGGTGATGGCGATTCACCAGATTGAGTCCATGCTGGCCCATGTTGATGTGTTGCAAGTAGGCAGCCGCAACATGCAAAACTTTGACTTGCTCAGAGCGCTCGGTGAAACCGACAAGCCCATTCTGCTAAAGCGGGGCCTCGCTGCCACGGTTGAAGAATTCGTCATGGCCGCTGAGTACATCGTCAGCCACGGCAACCCCAACGTCATGCTCTGTGAGCGAGGCATTCGCAGCTTCGACACCTACACTCGAAACGTGCTGGATTTGGGCGCGGTGGTTGCCCTGAAGCAGTTGAGCCACCTGCCTGTAATCGTTGATCCTAGCCACGCAGCGGGTAAGCGCGAATTGGTGCCAAACCTGGCAAAAGCTGCGATCGCAGCCGGAGCCGACGGCCTGATCATTGAGTGCCACCCTGTTCCCGAAGAATCCGTTTCTGATGCTCGCCAAGCACTTTCTCTAGAAGACATGGTGAGCCTAGTTCACAGCCTGCGCCCCATCGCTGCCGCTGTGGGTCGTAGAATTCCAGAGGCAGCTGTGCGGGAACCTGTTTTGGTGGGTTAATTGAATGTTTGTTTTGACCAATGATGATGGCATTGATGCGCCCGGTATTTATGCGCTGCAACGGGCGCTTAAGGGCCGAGCTAACGGGATTGTAGCCCCCGATTCTCCCCTTTCAGGCTGTAGCCACCAGATCAACCGAGGTGGCCCCATTCCCATCGACAAGCGGGCCGAAGATGCCTATGCAATCGGTGGTACGCCAGCAGACTGCACACGGGTTGCCTTGAGCTATCTGTACCCTCAGGCAGAATGGGTGCTTTCGGGCATCAATGCCGGGGGGAATCTGGGAGCTGATATTTACGTGTCTGGGACGGTGGCAGCGGTTCGGGAGGCGGCATTGATGCGCAAACCAGGAATTGCCCTTTCTCACTACATCAAGCAGCGGCGACCGATTGACTGGGACGTGGCTACTCGTCTAGTTAGCAAAGTGCTGGACAAGCTGCTAGATGACCCACTTGAACCGGGCTGCTTTTGGAATGTCAATTTGCCCCACATTAGCGCCGATGACCCCGATCCCGATCTGGTGCTGTGTTCCTGCTGCACCCAACCCCTCCCAACTGAATTTGCAGTGGAGGACGGGTTGTTTCGCTATGTGGGGGAGTATGGTAACCGCCTGCGAGATCCAAGCTCGGATGTGGAGATCTGTTTTTCGGGACAGATTAGCTTAACGAAAATTTGCCTCTGGTAAGACTTATCTGCCTTGATTGAGCTTACTAAAATCAATAACTTTCTAGCCGTTGAAAGAGGTTGAAGCAGTCTGCCTGTTGGGATCACCTTATATTGGGTGATCCCAACAGGCAGACACTAACCAAAATAATTGGGTAGAATAGCCCCTTGTAACTAAAAGTGCGCCCCAGCCGGGCCATCCTCCGCGCCTATGGGTCAACTCAATAATGGCATCACGCTCTTTTTGAGCTTATTGGTTGAAGCCATGCCCTTCCTCCTCATGGGGGTCGCCTTTTCGAGCATTCTGCTATTTTTTGTCGATGAGCAAAAGCTGATTGCTGCCCTGCCTCGCAATCCGGTGCTGGCAGCTTTGGCAGGAAGCCTCATCGGTTTTCTTTTTCCTGTATGTGAATGCGGCAACGTTCCCGTAGCACGTCGTCTAATGATGCAGGGTGCGCCTGCTGCTGTGGCGATCGGCTTTTTGCTAGCAGCCCCCACAGTGAACCCAATTGTGTTTTGGGCGACCTGGGTTGCTTTTCGGGATCAGCCAGAAATTGTGTTTCTGCGGGTGGGGTTTACGCTGCTAATTGCCACCACGATTGGGGCTATTTTCAGCACTCAAAAAGATATGCGCCCCTTTTTGCAGCAAAATCTTTCTCGCCTGATGGTTGACCCGGCTAATCTCGAGTCGCCTAAACCTGCGAATGATATTTCTCCCTTGTTGCAATCAGGCACCTTTCTGCTGCAATCCTCTGGTAAGCCGCTGGAACTGAGTGCCCCGATGGGTCAGACCTTAGCAATGGCTCAGTCACCTCCCAAACCGTTGGCTGATAAGCTGCGGCTGATGGTGGACAACATGATTTTGGAGCTGCGGGAACTGGGAGCAGTCTTGGTGCTGGGAAGTGCGATCGCAGCTTTTGTCCAAGTGGCCGTTCCTCGCGATGTGGTGATCAGTCTAGGGCAAGGGCCGATCACGTCCATCTTGGCCATGATGCTTCTGGCTTGGGTCGTGTCGATTTGCTCCACAGTGGATGCGTTCTTTGCGCTGTCGTTTGCCTCCATGTTTACCAGTGGGTCGCTGCTGGCCTTTTTGGTGTTTGGCCCCATGATCGACTTGAAGAATATCAGCTTGCTGCTGACGGTCTTCAAGCCTCGTGCCATTGTCTATCTATTTGTGCTGGCAGGTCAGATGGTCTTTGCCCTGACCCTGCTGATGAACCTATACCTGACCTGAGACAGCATGACGGCTCCCTCCTCACGCCTCCAACAGAAGCGCCCTATCCCTTGGTCAATTGTCATTGATTTGCTGATCGTGGTGATCTGGGGATTAATGCTGGTGCGCTTTTGGGTGACAGGCAAGCTTTTTCTCCTGCTCCATCCTGACTACATGTGGCTGTCCAACTCTGCCGCCATTGTCCTGCTGGGACTAGGTTGTGTGCGGGCGTGGCAACTTTGGCAGCGTTTGACTCAATCCTCACAACGGCCCGAAGTATTCCAAGCAGAGCAGCATATCAGCCTCTTACCCCGGCAAATCAGCAGCAGTCTATTGCTAGCTGTGGCCGTGTTTGGTCTGATCTACACGCCGCGCCCTTTCACCAGCGATACGGCCTTGCAACGGGGCGTGGCTGATACCCTGAGCATGACGCGATCGCACCCCGAACGCTTCACCCTCAACACCTCCCCCGAAGAACGCACCATCATCGACTGGGTGCGCACCCTCAACGTCTATCCCGAACCCGATGCCTACACGGGTAAAAAAGCTCAGGTCACTGGCTTTGTCATCCATCCACCTGGGTGGTCCGACAATTATCTAATGATCTCCCGGTTTGTCCTTACGTGCTGCGCCGCTGATGCCTACCCAGTGGGTCTTCCGGTTCGCCTCCCTGCGGGGCAGTCCCGCCCCAAACCTGACTCTTGGCTAGAAATCCGAGGCAAGATGGTCACTGACACGCTCGATGGCAAGCGGCAACTCGTCATTGAGGCGAGCCAAGTCAAAGACGTCCCCGAACCCCGAAACCCTTACGAATATTAGAGAGTTCGAGTTGCTCTTCCCCTGGGAAGGGCTTAGTGCTGCGTCTAGTTCAATTTTTTGGTTTGTTTAGCAACGCTAAAACGTACTACCATGCCTCGTCGTCGCTCAACCCATCCCTCTCTTCTGCCGTTAGATCGTTGGGCCTTAGCTCTAATGCTGGGGTTGACTCTAGTGATTGGGGGACTGGTGCTCTCGGGCGACCATGCGCTGGCGCGGGTGCGTGATTTTTCATGGCAAGAGCGGCACATTGGAGCTGAAGACCGAGCTTTTCTGATGACTTTCAGTCGTCCAATGGATCCCGCCAGCGTTGAGCAAAACCTGGAAGTATCCCCACCTATTCCTGGCAAGTTTAGCTGGGCGGGTCGCCGCATGGCCTATACGCTTGACGTTCCAGCCCCCTATGGGGAAACCTTCACTGTCAGGTTGAATCAAGCTAAGGATCGCTTTGCTGTTCAGGAAAAGCGAGATGCCAGATTTCAGGCTTTTCAGAGCACGTTTCAAACTCGCAACCGGGCGTTGGCCTATGTAGGCGCTGAGGGAGACGAGGCAGGACGGTTGGTGTTGGCTGATTTGACCCGACAAGATCGCCGGATTCTCACGCCCAAAGATCTTGTTGTGCTGGACTTTGAGCCTTACCCGCTGGGCGATCGCATTTTGTTTTCTGCGACCGATGCTGCAGCTTATCGCCAGGGCCAGCTTAACCAAAAGCTTTATACCGTTACCACTGGACTGAACCCGAAACCACCGGAGGAGTTGGGGGCTGCTAACAGGTTGACGCTGCGCACCTTGTTCCGTCGTTCGCCTGCGGCTCAGCCTTCCGGCAAAGTTGAGCTGGTTTTAGACAGTCAGGACTATCAAAACCTCAAGTTTGACCTGTCTCCCGATGGCAAAGTAATTGTTGCACAGCGATTGAGCCAGAGCGACCCGGCTGATTTTGGACCGTGGGTTGTAGAAGCTGGGAAATCTGCTAGACGGCTAGAAACCGAGGAAGGTGGGGAGTTCCTCATCGCGCCGGATAGCCAGTCTCTCATTATGTTGCAGGGCCAAGGCACGGCGATTGTTCCGCTGAGTCAGGAGGAGCAGACTCCCAATAATGAACCCCTAGACTTTCTACCCAACTATGGGCGGGTGTTTGACCTGAGCAACGACGGTTCCTCCGCTGCAATGGTCAACTTCAACCAAAACGACCCTAACCAACGCTTCACTGAGTCTCTGTTTCTCGTCACCAATCAGGGTGAGGAAACCAAGCTGATGCAGGTAACGGGCAAGGTGGCAGATGCCCAGTTCGATCCAACGAACCGAATCCTCTACACCCTAACAAGTGAGTTGTTGCCTGGGGATGAGTATATAGAGCAGCCCGTCTTATCGGCTGTGACACTGCGCGACAAAACCGTGACCGATCTTCTGATTCTGCCAGCGCAGCAGATGATCTCTATGGATCTGGCTCCAGATGGACTAGCCCTGGTGCTCACGTTTGAGGGAGCGCAAGCGGATGGCACATCACCTTCCCCTGAAGTGCAGGCGACAACGAATACAATCTGGCTGCTGCCGCTCTACGCTTCAACAGAAGAACGGCTTCAAGCCAAACCCATTCAAAATCAACCTGAGCCGATGCCGTTTAAGGGAGTTCAAGCTACTTGGCTACCCTAAATCAGATTTCTGGGAGGGTTTGATTCGGGGGACGGAGCGATCGCAAGATCGGAATCTTCTTGTACTGCTCTGGCTGAATTGACGCCCAGTCCAATCCCTGAGGCCGAGAATAGGCTGTTCGGGTTTCAATCACCTGCTCTGGAGTGACGATCCAATCAAGCGGCCAATCGTGGGGCTGCATGGGCAGTTGAGCATTTTCCACAACTTGCAGAGAATGAACTGTGGTGACAATGGGAGTTTTGGCTTGGATCAAACCAAACTGAGCCATCATTGCCAGTTCCAAATCGGCAAAGCCTGCCCCTTTACCTGTACGTCCTCCGTTGGGGCTAACGGCAACACAGCCCGCCACTATCAGATCAATCGGCTTCATTTCTTCAAAGCTCACTAACCGTCCGTGGATCAGGGCGTTACGCATTGTGGCAGCAGTTTCCAGAGCAATCCCTTTGGCTGTGAGCGCTTCTGCCGTTAGCTCTACAAAACACTGCTTTTGGGTCAGTCGGGGAACTGCCATGTACAGCGTTTTGCCATCTTGCAGCGCCCGCAATCGCACTGACCTTTGAGGCGAATCAGGGTTGCATTTGATCACGTTAGCCTGCTGCCAAATTGACAGTTCGGTTAATCGCTCTGCTGCTAAATCAGCGTTTATAAAGTTAGGAATGTGGCCGAAGGGATCACGATGAACAGCGTCTTGCTCCTTCAAGATGGTCCAAATTTGGTTTCTAAGGACGTCTTTGTCCCTGTGGCGACCGCTCCACTCGGCAGTCTTGAGAGTAGGTTCGATCTGGGTCATGGTAAAAGCAGAGCAGAAGCTAATGCAAGATTTATGAGTTGAGGGCTACGGAACCTTTTCCAGTTCTCCCTCTATCTCTTGTTACAGTCAAGACAAACAGGCCATCCAGTTTCGGGTCTGCTCCGTAAACCCTTTGGACTGACAAATATGATTCGCTCCTTTCGCAAATACCACCGTACCTTGTCCATCATCATGATGCTGCCGCTGGGGCTGACTATCCTGTCGGGCTTGGGCTATACCATCTTCAGTGATTGGCTGAAGATGGGTTCGGTTGGTGGCTTCCTGCTTCGCCTTCATACAGGGGACTTAGTGGGATTAGGGCAAATCTACCCAATCTTGAATGGCTTGGGTGCTCTTGGCCTACTGATTACGGGGATTAGCCTGACGGGTGTAATGCGTCGTAAGGGCCGTTCTCCTAGCCCCTCAAAAGAGTAAGTTGAAGGAGAAAATTCCCAAACTGGCTCTTCCCACAACAACTTGAACAAAAGGAAATCTATGGATCGCCGCATTTTTCTGCAATGGGTCGGGCTTGGCTGGTTAGCCAGTGTGTTGCCGGGTTGTTTTTCCCAATCCAGTGGAGGAGGGGGAGTTGCTGGGACGGCTCAGTCTCCCTCAGCGGCCTCTGTTTCAATGGGGCCTGTTAGCACCCTTGAGCAGGCGGGTTTTGTGCTGAATCAAGATACCCCCCTTGGCCCGGTGCTGGTAACGCAGGAGGGTGCGGGTCCAAATGCGCTCAAAGCGGTTAACCCGACTTGTACGCATAAGGGGTGTGTAGTTGAGTGGAAGAGTGAGCAAAAGGAGCTTGTGTGTCCTTGCCACGCAGCTCGTTTTGCTGCTGATGGGGCTGTTCTTGGTGGCCCAGCTACTGAGCCACTTGCCGTCTATGAAGCCCGCGTAGAAAATGACAATATTTTGGTCAGCCAAAGCAATGGATAGCTGGGTTGTAGCAGTCTTAGTTCAGCAAGTTTTTGAGGCATGTCGCTAAGGATGGCTCAAAGCTGAAAATTGGGCTAAAAAGGAAAGGTTTGCTCGGTTTAATGGGAGCTTAGCTTAGTGTCCAAGCACCTTCTTGACGAAATTAACCCCTACTATAAGCGGCAGTGGTTTCGCCTGTTGTTCCGCTTCCGTGGGTCGGTTATTCCTTCCATCCTGCCTAGAGTGCTTTTCTGTTCTGGGTTTGGTGTTGTCATTGCGGGCTTGCACCAGCTAGGTTGGAGCGTGTCATGGCCGGTGCTGGGAACGTTAGTGCCTAGCATTGTGCTAGGTCTCCTGCTAGTATTTCGGACCAATACCGCCTACGAGCGATTTTGGGAAGGTCGAAAGCTCTGGGGCACTCTCATCAATACCACCCGGAACCTAGCTCGCCAAATTTGGGTGGCTATCCGTGAGGTGACTCCGGAAGATCGGGCAGCTAAGATTAGAGCCTTGAAATTGCTGGTGGCTTTTGCCATCTCGGTGAAACTACATTTGCGATCGCAACGCCCCAACGACGAACTCGAAACGCTAGTTAAGCCTGAGCAGTTTGAGAAGCTGCAATCTATGAACAATCCCCCCATTGAGGTTGCTTTTTGGATTGCTGATTATTTGCAAAACCAGCACGACCAGCACAAAGTCAGCACTTACGAACTCACAGCCATGACCGAGCGGCTGGATGAAATGGTGAACGTACTGGGTGGCTGTGAACGCATTCTTAAAACGCCGATTCCGCTAGCCTACTCCATTCACCTCAAGCAACTACTGCTGCTGTATTGCTTGGCGCTGCCGTTTCAGATGGTAGACCAATTGGGTTGGTGGACAGCTTTAATTGCAGGCCTAATTAGCTTTGCTGTCTTTGGGATTGAGGAGATCGGCATCGAAATTGAGAATCCATTTGGCACCGATGCGAATGATTTGCCTCTCGATACCATTTGCCGCACGATGTGGCGCAACATGGAGGATTTGATCACGCTGGCTCCCTGTGTTCGGCGGTGGCAAACCTCTACGGAGGAGACCAATCACAAAAGCTCTCAGTTTCAGCAATCAGCTAACTAAACTCCCCTCTCGGAAGGGGCAGAGGTGGGTCAGCTCTTGAGTTGCCAAGCGTAGACCCACCCCGCCCTAAAGGGCACCCCTCCCAAGAAGGGTGTGTAATGTGGTTACACGGCTACAGGGATTTGTACTCCAGAGATAATGCCGTCTTTCTGGGCCATGTAGAGCATCAGATCGAGAACACGGTTGGAGTAACCCCACTCGTTGTCATACCAGGACACAACTTTGAAGAAGTTGCTGTTTAGCTCAATTCCAGCCTCGGCATCAAAGATGCTGGAGTGGGGATCGGTCGTGAAATCAGTGGAAACAACCGGATCTTCGGTGTAGCCGAGAATGCCTTTCATTGGCCCTTCAGAAGCCGCTTTCATTGCTGCACAGATTTCACTGTAGGTAGTCGCCCGCTCAGTTTTGAAGGTCAGGTCTACCACGGACACATCGGGCGTGGGCACCCGGAACGCCATCCCGGTCAGCTTGCCCTTGAGTTCAGGCAGGGCTAGCGCAACGGCTTTGGCGGCTCCAGTAGAAGCAGGAATGATGTTTTGGCCTGCGCC
>DATNQF010000010.1:0-13456 GCA_036702855.1 Trichocoleus sp.
GGCCACCCAAGAGGCGCTGTATCGTTTGGCTACTGGAGCCCCTACTGTGCAGTTCGAGAACCGCTGTCATTGCTGCGACGACAGCTACCGTTGGATTTCCTGGTCGGTCACTCTAACGGGCACTGGAGAAAAGCTGTTTATGGTAGGCCGGGACATTACTCAAGAGAAGCAGATAGCGCTCACCCTGCTGGAGCAACAACGCCAGCTCAGTGCAATTACTCGTAACGTGCCTGTAGGCGTTTACCGTTTCATTTACCACTGCGATGGCCGCATCTCAATGCCTTATGCCAGCGAAGCTTACCAAACTCTGGTGGGGTTGTCTCCTAGCTATCTAATGGCTCATCCTCAAGCGCTGATGGCGCTGATTCAGCCTGAGGATCGAGACGAGCTGCAAGGCGTCATTGAAAAAGTGCAGCAGACCCGCACCAGCCAGGGAATCGCTGAGTACCGCCTGCAATTGCCATCAGGGGAAATCAAATGGGTCAGCGATCGCACCCACTTTAGCTGGAATGAGACTGGAGATCTGATTGTTGATGGTATCCACACTGACATTTGTGATCGTAAGCAGTTCGAAACTGCCCTCCGGGTGTTGAATCAAAACCTAGAGGATATTGTCGAACTCCGCACTGAGGAACTGCAGCAAAGCAACAACCGCCTACGTCAAGAGATTGTTGAACGAGAGCTGGTAGAAGTAGCCCTGCAAAACTCCCAACGTTTTCTGGAACTGGTGCTAGACAGCATTCCTCAAGCAGTTTTTTGGAAAGATCGCAATGGCATTTACCAAGGCTGCAACCGCAACTTTGCTCAAGATGTGGGCCTAGCTTCTAATGAGGAGATTGTGGGCAAGTGCGATCGCGACCTACTCTGGTGGGACGGCCAGACCGAGCATTACCGCCAGCGCGAACGACTCATTTTGACCACAGGTAACCCTGAACTGCACATTATAGAAATTCAGCACCAGACAGATGGCCAGACCCGTTGGCTAGAAACGAGCAAGGTGCCCCTGCATGATAGCAATGGTCACATAATCGGCATCCTGGGCAGCTATGAAGACATTACCGCCCGCATTCAGGCGGAAGAGGCCTTGCAAGCGAGTCAACGCTTTGTCCAAAGCATTGCTGACACCTCTCCCAGCATTCTCTACATCTACGATGTGCAGGAAAAGTGCAACGTCTACGCTAACCAAGAGTTGGTCGGCACTTTGGGGTACTCGCTAGAGGAGCTTCAACAGCTGAATCAAGACATTATCCCCCGCTTGACTCACCCAGACGATCACGCCCTCGTAGGAAAGCACCACCAGCAGTTAAGTCAAGCCAAAGACGGGGAAATTTTAGAGGTGGAATACCGGATGCGTCATGCCAATGGTAAGTGGCGCTGGCTCCGCAGCCGCGATACCGTCTTCAGCCGCAACGACGAAGGCCAGGTGAAGCAAATTATTGGGGTGGCTCTAGATATTAGCGATCGCAAACGGGCCGAAGCCGAAATTTTGCGAACCCTAGAACGCGAGAAAGAACTCAACGCGCTCAAGTCCCGATTTATTTCAATGGCGTCTCACGAGTTGAGAACCCCCCTAACTACGATCTTAGGGTCTACTGAACTGCTGCAGTACTCCAGCCACAAATGGTCGGAGGAAAAGAAACAGCGTCATTTCGAGCAGATTAAAAACACGGTTCACCACATGACCAGATTGGTTGATGACGTTCTGCTCTACAGCAAAGTAGAGGCTGATCGATCTTCCTGCAATCCAGCGCCCTTGGACTTGGTCATGTTTTGTCAAGACCTCATCGAAGAATTAACGATGAGTGAGGCTTTCCCTAACCGTATTCTTCTCGAAGCGCCTGATTCGGGATGTGAATTCCCTGTCGATAAACACTTACTGCGTCAAATTTTGGTGAACCTGTTAGGTAACAGTTTGAAATATTCGTCTTCGACGACTTCCGTTTACCTTCGGATCAACTGCCAAGACAATCAAGTTACCCTACAAATCCGGGATGGGGGCATTGGCATCCCTGTTCAAGATATACCCTATTTGTATAAGTCCTTTCATCGAGGAACCAACGTAGGGTCTATTCCCGGCACCGGGTTAGGGTTACCTATTGTTAAACGGGCCGTAGATATGCATCAAGGACAACTCATCGTTGAAAGTGAAGAATCTCGGGGCACTCTAGTAACAGTGATTCTCCCCTGTAGATAATCTTGAACTCATAGGCGATTAGAAAAGATTTATTCCTAAAAAACTGCCTATTTCCTCATTTACCCATTGATTAGATGAAACCCTCAGATGAAATCGCCGCATACCATTCTGGTTATCGAAGATGAAGCCCCTATCCGGGAGATCATCTACGAAATGCTTGAGGAGGCTAACTTTGAAGTAATCGCTGCGGAGAATGGTCGGCAGGGACTAGGTTTGGCTCATGAGCAAAAGCCAGATCTCATTCTTTGCGACATTATGATGCCTGGGCTAGATGGCTATGAGGTATTGACCCATCTACGCCAAAACCTAACTACGGCGCTCACTCCCTTCATCTTCTTATCGGCCCGGTCCGACCGCCCTGATATTCGCCAGGGTATGGCTTTAGGGGCCGATGATTACCTCACCAAACCTTTCACCCAACAGGAATTGCTAGACGCTGTTCATGTGCGGCTCAATAAGCAGCATGTTATTCACAACCTCTACACCCCGTTAGAAGCACCCCAGTTGTTCACAAAAGATCTCACTATTGAGGAGAAAGAACTGCGGCTAGCCTTAGAACGAGAGGAGTTTCAACTTTATTACCAGCCTCAAATTAATCTGCAAACAGGAGCCTTATTTGGGGCAGAAGCGCTTCTGCGATGGCAGTCTCCAGAGCGAGGTATGGTTTCTCCTGCCGAGTTTATTCCCCTAGCTGAAGCAACCGGCTTTATTATTCCTTTGGGAGAATGGGTTCTGCAAATAGCCTGCCACCAGATCAAATCGTGGTTGGAAGCTGGTCTGTCGCCGCTACTGCTGTCTGTGAATCTCTCCAGCGCTCAATTCAATCAAACGAATCTTACAAGCTATATCACCCAGGTTTTGCAGGAGACTCAGGTGCCACCCCACCTTTTGGGCATTGAGCTGACTGAGTCGCTACTCGTCAAAGATGTGGAAGAAACCATACAGCGGTTAAAAGAACTGCGGCAGCTAGACATCCATGTGTCAATCGATGACTTTGGTACGGGCTACGCCTCTTTAGGCTATCTGCAACACTTTCCCTTTGATGTACTCAAAATCGATCGTTGCTTTGTTAGCAACATTGAAGCAAACAAAACGAATGCAGCTATTACCACAGCTGTCATTCACATGGCCCACGACTTAAATTTGTCTGTTATTGCTGAGGGGGTTGAAACGGTAGCTGAGCGAGATTTTTTGACCGCTCATCACTGCAATGCAATGCAGGGGTTTCTGATTAGTCCTCCTCTGCCTGCCGAGGCGTTCAATCGCTTTCAATCGACGTATCGGCCTTGAAGTCGGATAGACTCGGGGTAGTCTTGCAATTTGGCTGTTAGGTCTTGTCAATGTCCCCCAGTCTAACCCCATTGAATCAAACGCCCCTTCACGGTGCCCATCTGCAATTGAATGCCCGTATGACCGGATTCGCCGGGTGGGACATGCCCGTGCAATACGTTGGCATTAAGCAAGAGCACCAAGCTGTGCGGGAACAGGCTGGGATGTTTGACATTTCCCACATGGGCAAGTTCACACTGCAAGGGCCAGATGTGATTAGCCAATTGCAAAGGCTGGTGCCCTCCGATTTAAGTCAACTGATTCCCGGTAAAGCCCAGTACACCGTTTTGCTGAACCCGCAGGGTGGCATTGTCGATGATCTCATCCTTTACCTGCTGCCTGATGCGGCTAACGGCGATCAGCGAGTTTTTACCATCATCAACGCAGCCACTACTGAGAAGGACAGAAGCTGGTTGCTCAAGCACCTAACCGAGACGGTCAAGCTGCATGACTTGTCCCGGGAACAAGCCCTAATAGCTGTCCAAGGGCCAGAGGCAGCTACTCAGCTTCAACCTTTCGTGAAAGAAGACCTCTCGGCAGTGGGCCGCTATGAACACATTGAAGGAACACTACTGAGTGAACCCGCCTTTTTAGCCCGCACTGGCTATACCGGAGAAGATGGTTTTGAGATTATGTTGCCAGCGGCAGCAGCCCAAAGGCTTTGGGCGTCGTTACTAGAGGCAGGGGTGCCACCTTGCGGTCTAGGGGCTCGGGATACCCTGCGTCTAGAGGCGGCTATGCCACTTTATGGTCAAGACATTAGCGACACCACGACTCCACTGGAAGCAGGCTTGAACTGGCTGGTGCATCTCGATCGTAAAGGTGAGTTTATCGGACGCTCGGTGCTGGAGCTGCAAAAGGAGCACGGTGTTTCCCGCAAACTGGTGGGACTAAAGATGGAAGGCCGCAATATTGCCCGCCATGACTACCCCGTGATGCACGCTGGTGAGCCTGTGGGGGTGGTTACTAGCGGCACTCTGGGACCGACGCTGGGTTTTCCGGTGGCCTTAGCCTATGTCTCGGCAGAGTTGGCTAAAGTGGGGCAACCCTTGGGAGTTGACATTCGTGGCAAAGTGTATCCCGCGAGTATCGTAAAGCGCCCTTTCTACCGCACTTCTCGTCCCTAACAGTATGATGTGTACGGCTTACCAGTGAAGTGCAGACTATGGCTTTTGAATATCCCGACACACTTAGGTACCTCGACTCTCACGAATACGCCCGGATTGAAGACGACAATATCGTAGCTGTTGGCATCACTGCCTTTGCTGTTGATCAGTTAGGGGACATCGTATTTTTAGAACTGCCCGAAATCGGTGACACCGTGGAGAAGGGCGAGAAGTTTGGCACGGTAGAATCGGTCAAAGCTGTGGAAGACCTAAAGGCTCCTATCAGCGGTGAAGTGATCGAGCGTAACGGTGAGCTGCTTGATGTCCCAGAACAGCTAGCCAATGACCCTTACAACGACGGCTGGCTCATTAAAGTGCGGACTGACTCTCTGGAAGATCTTGAAGATGCGATGACCGCCGAGGAATACAAAGAACAGGTCGAAGGCGAATAGAGTTTCCCTCGCGAGATGTCTCTGTCAATGGCCCCTAATTTGCTTCACAATAGGTAATATTGTGGGCTGGGCCGGGTGGTGCCGCTGATCTGTCCTGTGAGCTGATTTGTCAGCGCTGGTGCGATCGCATATGAGCCATCCCTCTGGCCAGAGCATTCTTTCAACGCGGGGGTACCAGAATTGCTGCACGAATACACCACTAGCACCGATTCTCAGCAGAGGGTAGAGATGGGGGCTGCGATCGCAAATGGCCATAGCGCCCCCACGCCTAGCAGCCCTGACCCCGCTTTCAGTGAGTTTGTACAGCGACACATCGGCCCCCGCCCCACAGATGTGACCGCCATGTTAGAAACTTTGGGGTACCCCTCCCTGGAGGACTTGATTCAAGCAGCGGTGCCTGCCAGCATTCGCCTGCCGGGAACTCTCAAGCTAGCTGCTGGAGTCTCAGAAACGGCAGCGCTCAATCGCCTCAAGCAGATTGCTGACCAAAATCAGGTCTGGCGTTCCTACTTAGGTTTGGGCTACTACAACACCCTCACTCCGCCTGTCATCCAACGCAACATCCTCGAAAATCCAGGCTGGTACACCCAATACACCCCCTACCAACCCGAAATTTCTCAGGGTCGTTTAGAAGCCCTGCTCAACTTTCAAACCCTGATCACTGACCTGACGGGATTAGAAATTGCTAACGCTTCCCTGTTGGATGAAGGGACCGCTGCCGCCGAAGCAATGGCGCTGTGCTTTCACTCCCGTAAACAGAAGGCTGTCAACACCTTCTGGATTTCTGAGGCTTGTCATCCTCAAACCATTGACGTTGTTAAGACCCGCGCCATTCCTCTGGGTATCGAAGTCATCGTAGGCGATCACCGTAGTTTCGCCTTTGACACCCCTGTGTTTGGCGTGCTGCTTCAGTACCCAGCTACCGATGGTGCAGTTTACGACTACACCGACTTTATTCAATCTACCCATGCTGCGGGTGCGCTGGTCACTGTTGCTGCCGACTTGCTCAGTCTCACCTTGCTCAAGTCTCCGGGTGAACTAGGGGCTGACATTGCCGTAGGCAATACCCAGCGCTTCGGTGTCCCCTTGGGCTATGGGGGGCCCCATGCTGCCTACTTTGCAACGAAGAACGCCTACGCTCGAAAACTACCCGGTCGCTTGGTTGGGGTTTCCAAAGACACCTACGGCAAACCCGCTCTCCGTCTAGCGCTGCAAACCCGCGAACAACACATCCGTCGCGACGCCGCCACCAGCAATATTTGCACTGCTCAAGTACTGCTGGCCGTGATCGCCAGCATGTACGCCGTCTATCACGGCCCAGAAGGACTCAAGCAAATTGCTAGCCGCATTCACAGTCTTGCGGTCACCCTGGCAGAAGGACTGAAAGCCTCAGGCTTTTCTCTGGGCAGCGAACCCTTCTTCGATACCCTCCGAATTGAGACAGGAGCGCAAACCCAAGAAATTCTCAGCCGAGCCGCCGCTAAACGCATTAACCTGCGAAGTTTGGACGAGCACACCCTAGGCGTTTCCCTGGACGAAACGACCACCGTAGAGGACGTGCAAGATCTCATCGCGATCTTTTCCAGTGAACCCTCGCGGCATTCTCTGTCTTCTGCCTCCTGCCTTCTGCCTTCCTCTCTCCTACGCACCACTTCCTACCTCACCCATCCCGTCTTCAACACCCACCATTCCGAGACGGAAATGCTGCGGTACATTCATCAGCTTCAGGCCAAGGATCTGTCGCTAACCACGGCGATGATCCCCCTTGGCTCCTGCACGATGAAGCTAAATGCTACGGCAGAGATGATCCCGATTACCTGGCCTCAGTTTGGTCAGATCCATCCCTTTGCTCCGCTGGAGCAGACGCAGGGGTATCAGCAGCTTTTCCGGGAACTGGAAGGTTGGCTAGCCGAAATTACGGGCTTTGCTGGGGTTTCGCTACAACCCAATGCCGGAGCACAGGGTGAGTATGCGGGCCTGCTGGTGATCCGGGAATACCATGTGCAGCGGGGTGACAGCCACCGCACTGTCTGCCTGATTCCTCAATCGGCCCACGGCACCAACCCTGCTAGTGCAGTGATGGCTGGGATGAAGGTGGTGCCTGTCGCCTGCGATGAAGACGGCAATATTGATGTGGCTGATCTGCGCGCCAAGGCTGAAAAGCATCAGGACAATTTAGCAGCCCTAATGGTGACCTATCCCTCCACGCATGGGGTGTTCGAAGAGGCGATCCGCGAGATCTGCGATGTTGTCCACAGCTATGGGGGACAGGTCTATATGGATGGGGCTAATATGAATGCCCAAGTAGGCTTGTGTCGGCCTGCTGACTTTGGTGCAGATGTGTGTCACCTGAATCTGCATAAAACCTTCTGCATTCCTCATGGCGGCGGTGGTCCTGGTGTGGGTCCCATCGGTGTGAAGGCTCACCTGGAGCCTTACTTGCCTGGCCACTGTCTCGTGTCGGGCGTTGGAGGAGAGCAGGCGATTGGAGCGATGACCTCCGCCCCTTGGGGCAGTGCTAGCATTCTCCCCATTTCGTGGATGTACATCACGATGATGGGGGCCGAAGGGCTGACGTTGGCAACGGAAGCGGCCATTCTCAACGCCAATTACATTGCCAAGCGGCTAGAGGGCCACTACGACATTCTCTATACCGGACAAAACGGTCTAGTAGCCCACGAATGCATCATCGATCTGCGACCCTTTAAGAAGTCGGCCGATGTCTCGGTGGAGGACGTGGCAAAGCGGCTGATCGACTATGGCTTCCATCCGCCCACAATGTCTTGGCCTGTGGCAGGGACGCTGATGGTAGAGCCAACCGAAAGTGAAGCTAGGGTCGAGCTTGATCGCTTCTGTGATGCGATGATCGCTATTCGGGAAGAGATCCGCGCTATCGAAGCGGGTGAAGTTCCGACCGAGAATAACGTGCTGAAGCAGTCTCCTCACACCGCAGAAGACCTGGTAGCGGCAGAGTGGAACCGTCCCTACTCGCGTGAACAGGCCATTTTTCCCTCGAACTGGGTGCGGCAGCATAAGTTCTGGCCTGCGGTAAATCGGATCGATCAGGCGTATGGCGATCGCAACTTAGTTTGTTCCTGTCTACCTATGGACGCCTACGAAGGCTAAGAGTGTATAGAGGGCACGTCAGGATTGACGTGCCCTTTGGCTTCTACTTGGGGAGTTTAAGCTCTAGGGAGCTTAAGCAGGTTTTATCGTTGGATGTGCGTATCGAGGATCTTTGCTAGGTCAGGAACAGCAGCCTCCACGTCAGCTTTCACAGATTTACGAAGCTGGTTGTAGGAGGAGCGGATAACTCCATTGTCGGTTCTTTCAATACGGGCATCGGTCGTGCTGAGCAGCAGATCAGCCGTACGCGATTTGTTTTGGCTCAGGTACTCGACTGGGTTGCCTTTTTGAACGCCCTCGGCCCACAAAGGATCGATTGCAGCTAGGGCATCTGGCAAAATCCGTCCGATTGCACCTGGAATGTAGGTGGGACCAATGCCTTTGACAACCTTGTAAGCGGTCTTTAATGCCAGACCCGACAATCCGCTTTTAGCAGAAACCTGCTCGTCCATTAACTTAGTAAGATCGGCGGTAATGCCATCACGAATGGCTTGATCCTGAACTTTATCAGTAAGGCCCATATCAATTATCTTTAGCGTCAAAACACATTATTTCCGATTATTAACCAATACCTCCTGAAAGGGACTACTCCTGCCCCTCCTTCGAGGTTGCTTAACAGACTGATGAACCTTACATCTTTCTAGCAACAATCGTCCGATGGCGAGGATCACTCGGTACAGTCACGACTTGCTCAAACCCAACTGACTCTAGCGCTGCTTCCAAATCAAACGTGTAATACTCGTCGCTCCAGGGTTCTGTGCTTTTCATCAGCGTGAAGAGAACAGGCGGCAAGTTTTGAATGACAGGGGACTTGGGGTTGTTGTCAACCAGTGCGATCGCACCTCCTGGACGCACTAGCCTAAACGCCTCTTGAAAAATAGCTCTTGTTGCACTCTGGGGCAATTCATGAGTAACGAACTGCAGCGTAACCAGATCAAATGAGGCATCTGGCAAGTCTGTTTTCTCGGCCTGGGCATGAAGCCAAGCTGAAATTTCACCCTCAGTGTCGCGGATTTTAGCAACTGAGAGCATGTAAGGGGACAAATCTAAACCCACTGTTTGTACAGGATTGGGTTGACGTTGGCTGTAGTAGCGATGCAGCGCCAACGTTGAAATTCCTACAGAGCAACCAATATCGAGAATGTCATGTACCTGCTCAGGACCGTGTTTTGCCAGCACTTGATGAAAACTGCCGCGCAGTCGGTCCTGCGCTTCCTGCCAAGTAATCTCCTCTTGGGGCCAGACTCGTAGAGCCATCGAGTAGGTTGCAGGCTCTGCTTCAAAAGCTGCTTTCCAACAAAGATTGCCCTCGTCATAAGCGTGAAAGGGCACCTTGTAATAGTCAGGGTAAGTCACTGTAGGATTGGTAATCTCTGCGACCACCTTCCTTGCATCAGACGCTTCCAACGCTTGATACGTTTGTCGCCAGGCAACCCCATTTTTTTCTGCTGTCTTGATTAGCACCTTCCGCGCCTGCTGTTTCATCAAGGCGTAGATAGGCTTAGTCTGGATGAGCAGGTTGACAATGCGAGAGAGCAAGTCTGCTCCAGCCCAATCTGGTTTGACCTTATTAGACGCAGTCGTCATGATACCTAGCCCGTGTTTTCTGCAAAGCTCATTTTAGAGCGCAAGCGGTATGGCTGGCATATCTACTACTCTTGCTTGTCTATTTAATGACTAAGCCACAGCTTAATGGGCTAAGCCACAGCAGCAAGGTACTCTAATTGTTCAGGAGAGACAGATGCTACAGACTCAAACGAAGGCTTAGCAAAGTAAAAACCTTGAAACAGCTCAATTCCGCAATCCTCTAAGAATCGGAACTCTTCGTAGGTCTCTATGCCTTCAGCAATTGGCTGAATTGACAACTCCTGACAGACTTTTAGAATGCCTTTCACAATTGTCTGGCGAATTTTATCTTGATCAATTGCCCGAGTTAGAGCCATATCTAGCTTTAGCAGGTCGGTTTGAATGTCTGCCAGCAAATTCAAGCCTGCATACCCGGCACCAAAATCATCGATCGCTGTTCTGAACCCTCGCCTCTTATACTCTTGAATAATCTCCCGCAAGTGAACATGATCATCTACTCGCTCACTTTCGGTAATTTCAAAGATAATTTTTTCGACTGGAAAGTCATATGTGCTAGCAGCAGCCAACGTAGTTTGAATACAGCTTTCAGGACGATAAACTGCATTCGGCATAAAGTTGATGCTGATAGAAGATTGAATACCAAACTTTGATGCTAGCTGCACAGCTTTGATTCGGCAGGCCTGATCAAAGCGATATCGATTGATGGGATTAATCCGACTTAGAATTTCAGATGCAGATTCGTTGTTTGGGCCGCGAACAAGCGCTTCATGGGCAAAAACTTGTCGGGAAGCAACATTTACGATTGGCTGGAAAGCCATTGTAAACCTAAAATCAAGCCCTTTTCCCGACGTGCAATCAGCACAGGAAAACGCACGGTTGTCCTGCTGGGGCATTGTTGATTTTCCTCTCTTTAAGTCATACGGAGAACTTTGTAAAGTTACTCCAAGGGAACTCACTTGGCTTCAAATCATTTTTAGAATGAACAGTTATATTAGTTCCAGTTGAATCTTTATTCACTGATTATTGGCAATATAGTAACCGCCAATTTACCAGAGACAGACTTCTTAGATCGGCTTTAATCATTTAAATCTTATGTGATTTTATGCGGCTTTATGTATTTTTATTTTGGATGCCTGAAATTTCTAAAACATCTATCAACTGAGAGATTCAGAAATAAACTTTTTAAGTTAGAAAGCAAACACTCTGAACAAGCAGGCATCAGCAAGATAACCTTGCTGATGCCTGTATAGATTGAAAATCTCTGGAATTCGACAGTTAACGCTCAGTTAATCGGGTTAACAGCTTATTGGACCGCTCCACAAAAGTCTTCATGCCATCTGCGTCGAACCCTTTTTGCGCCATTAGGGCTAGATCGTAAACCTGGTTACAAATCAAACCTGCCATCTCTCCTGCAGGAGATGAACTGCCATCGGCCTGCACAATTGTACTTTGGCTTAGATTCAGTAGGTTTTGAATCAGCGGATGCGCAGTATTGACCACTAAAACGTGATCTTCAGGAAACTCCATTGTTTTTTGCTGCATTAGGGCAGTGAGTTCCTGCATGCGGCGAGTCGCTTCTGGCAGCAGCACCATTGCAGGGGGGGCTGCTTCGGCGTTCTCGGCCTTGAGCGCCTGGGGTTTGATGTTCAATCGAGGTTTGTTCAGCGCTTTCTCAAACAGTTCCTTGATTTGGTCATCACGGGTCTTGTTTGTAGCCGGATCGACAATTTCGCTCTGTTTGTCCTTATCAAGCAGGGTTTCATCAAGATCAGCATCTACCCGCAAGAATTTGACGTCGGAGTAGTCCCGCTCTAAGGAGGGGATAAAGTGAGTATCAATGAAAGAGTCCATAAACAGGACTTCAATGCCCTGGTTCTTGTGCAGGTCAATGTAAGTAGCTTGAGTTACCTCGTCTGTGGCATAAAAGACTCGGTTTTCGTGCTTCTCCTTGTTGCGCTCTAGATACTCCTTTAAGTTGGTGTAGTAGAAGCCGTTGGCATCGGTGGCAGGGTTGTTGTTAGAGGAAACTTCAGCCCAAGCATCCCCTTCAGCAGATTGAACTTCTACCTTGGCTGCATCGGAGCTATTCCCCAGCTTAGCGGTAGTGCGGAAGATGAGAATGTCTTTAACCTGCTCTTTGAATTTGTCGTCATTCAAAGAACCAAACTTGACGAAGTTGCCCAGGTCTTGCCAGCTTTCGATGTATTTGCTGGGATTGTCGCGGTAAAGCTGCTTTAGACTGTCGCCTACTTTACGAGCAATGTATTCAGAAATCTTGCGAACGGTGCGATCGGCTTGCAAGAAGCTGCGAGACACGTTCAGCGGAATGTCGGTGCTGTCGATCACGCCGCGCAGAGGTAGCAAAAAGCGAGGCACCACTTCTTCACAGTTGTCGGTGACGAAGACTTGGTTGCAGTACAGCTTAATGCTGCTCTTGGTGACATCAATATCGGGCTTGAGCTTGGGGAAGAAGAGGATGCCGTTGATAACGAAGGGGTAGTCGGTATTGAGGTGGACCCACAGCAGGGGATCTTCTTGGAAGGGGTAGAGATAGCGGTAAAACTCTAGGTAGTTCTCGTCTGTGAGGTTACTGGGAGATTGTTTCCAAGGCGCTTCGTGCTTGTTGATGACTTCGCCGTCTAGCTTAATGGGGACGGGCATGAAGTCGCAGTAGGTTTTGATTAACTGCTTGATGCGGTAGGCCTCTAAGTATTCCTTTTCCTCCTCTAGTAGGTGCAGTGTGATGGTTGTACCGACCGCAGTGCGATCGCTTTCTGAAAGCTGAAACTCGGTTGAACCATCGCAGGACCAATGCACTGCACTTGCCCCTTCCTGGTAGGAGAGGGTATCAATCTCCACACGGGAAGAGACCATGAAGGAGGAGTAAAAGCCTAAGCCAAAGTGGCCGATGATGCTTTCGTCGGAGACGTTCTTGTACTTAGTGACGAACTCCTCAGCACTGGAGAAGGCAACTTGGTTGATGTATTTCTTCACCTCATCAGCCGTCATGCCGATCCCGGTGTCGGAAATGCTGAGGGTGCTGTTCTCTTTGTCGAGCTTGATTTCGATTTCTGGAGCGCTGATATCGCCCGAATATTCACCAGAGCGGGCGACCATTGACAGCTTCTTGATGGCATCGACCGCATTAGAGACGAGTTCCCGTAAGAAGATCTCGTGGTCTGAATAGAGCCACTTCTTAATAATCGGGAAAATATTCTCGGTATGGATTGAAATATTGCCCTGTTCCAGAATCGTGGTCATGGCTGCTTTCTACTTTCTACCGTCGTTGGCAATTAAAGGACTATCCTAACTGGTCATTGTGGGTGCGATCGCACCCGCAAGACAAGCGGGAATCCCTCCTAGAGTGGGTTCGGTTTTCCCTAGCTCAGCGGTAGATGTAGCAGCTGCCCCTAGGATTGGGTTGTTTGGTTTCCCCGAAAGTTCCTTCGGTGAACCTCCGGACCAAGTCAAAGGCTCCTGATGAAATTTGCGTAAATATAAGGATTATCTGAGTACAAAGTAGAAGCCATGGTGTGAACATCTAGTTTTATGGCTTCTCCCTACTCAAAAGCAGGTACTCCAGATGCATATACCACAAGTATCTAACGCTTTATTTAATAAGGCTCTGGAAGAGGGTATTCAACCGAGACGGGCATTTTTAA
>DATNQF010000113.1:0-10185 GCA_036702855.1 Trichocoleus sp.
GTAGATTTGCCGCAACCAGAGTCTCCGGCAACACCGATCAAAACCACGCGGTCTGGCTTACTGGTCATAGCTTCCCTCTAAACAACACGCATAAAAACAACGGCAGCTTCCCAATTAAGTAGAATGCTATCCTCCCTTGGCCTCTTTTCAAACCACAAGTACTCATTAAATTGAACAATTCAATGAGTAACGAGAGCGGGCAACTTGACGGATTGACCGTATCGAATTCCAACTTCCCTGGAATGCCAAGTTCAAAACATGGCTTTTCAAGCATGAAACGCTCAACAGAATGAGCGATGATTGAAACGCCATAACAAACGACATTGCCAGTGCCGGAGAAGTTAGACCCAATCTTTTGCCTTCGATTGCTTCTCTTGAAGTCTAGGCTTACATAAGCACGGGGGAGGTAAGTATTTCATACTATTAGCTAGTAGCATCCTACCAGAACCCGCCATCCCTCACAACCTGCTGATCCCACTATCCCAGGAAAGAATCAGAGCCAGAAACGAAATAATCAGAGACAGAATTAATAAGGATCAATTTGTTCAGCTCGCTTGCTATTTCAAAAATCAGACAAATGCCAGCAGCCTGACAGGATTGAAAAAGCTTCAGAGATCACAATTTTTTCAGAGAAAATTCGTTACCCTCTAACAAGCATGTAGCTGTATTCCTGTCAATGGGTGCCGCTCAGGCTGCTCAAACTCATGACCTGCGTCAATTAGGCTACCCTACAGTGATAGGCTAGGGTAAACCGCGTGAACGACTTTCGAGGACTTCTTTCGGTACCGTTCAGGCAGGTTTATCTAAGGAAAAAGCTTATTTACTCCATCGTAGTTTAGTTGGGTTCGGAGAGTCACGAGTTAAACATGTACAATCCAAGCGTCAGTGGCGGTAACGCTAACTCTGTGGCGGGTAGCCGTCTATTTGTATACGAAGTTCAGGGTCTGCGCCAGAACACAGAAACTGAAAAAGCGAACTACCCCATTCGACAGAGCGGTAGCGTGTTCATTACGGTACCTTACAGCCGGATGAACCAGGAAATGCAGCGAATTCACCGCTTAGGTGGAAAGATCGTTAGCATTCGGCCTCTCGAAGACGGAGCAGCCTTGAGTACCCCGACTGCGTCTACGGCTGATGCACACACCGCACCAGCAGAAGAGACTTCTAAGCCCATGACTCAAGCGAAGCCCAAGGCGGAGAAATCGATCCCCGTCAATCTTTATAAACCCAAGGATCCATTCGTTGGCAAAGTGATTTCCAACGAACCTCTCGTTACCGAGGGCGGGATCGGTATTGTGCAACATATTAAGTTTGATTTGTCCGGTGGCAACCTCCACTATTTAGAGGGCCAGAGCATCGGCATTATCCCCGCTGGCACAGACGCTGCTGGCAAACCCCACAAACTGCGCTTGTATTCGATTGCCTCTACTCGTCATGGCGACGACATGAACGACCAAACCGTGTCGCTCTGTGTGCGTCAGCTAGAGTACAACCACCCCGAAACGGGTGAGAAGGTTTACGGTGTTTGCTCTACCTACCTATGCGGCATTCAGCCTGGGGACGATGTGAAAATCACCGGACCTGTTGGTAAGGAAATGCTGCTGCCGGAGGATCCTGAAGCCACTGTGATCATGTTGGCGACGGGTACAGGTATCGCTCCTTTCCGGGCGTTCCTGTGGCGCATGTTTAAGGCTGAGGAGAAAAAGGCTAACCCCGACTACGAGTTCAAGGGACTGGCTTGGCTCATCTTCGGAATTCCCGTCTCTCCCAATATTCTCTATAAAAAAGAGTTGGAAGCAATGCAGGATGAGAATCCTGAAAACTTCCGTCTCACTTACGCCATCAGCCGTGAGCAGAAAAATGCTAAGGGTGGCCGTATGTACATCCAAGACCGGGTAGCTGAGCACGCTGCTGATCTGTGGGAACTGATGCAAAAGCCCAACACCCACACCTACATGTGTGGTCTGAAAGGCATGGAAGATGGCATTGACGAGGCCATGTCAGCTGAAGCGGCCAAGCATGGCGTGAACTGGGATGACTTCCGTAAGCAGATGAAGCGTGAAGAGCGCTGGCATGTAGAAACCTACTAACCTACTCAAGGTTTTAGATAGAATCCCAAAAAGCGCAGAGACGTGATGTATCGCGTCTCTGCGCTTTTTGGGGTATTTCCAATTTTTTGGTTGGTGGCGAGAACCTCCTACAATTGGGGGAATAGAGAGCGCAGAGTAGGAAAAAAAGCTTTGGCGGTTAAGATTGGCCTTCTGGGATTGGGAACAGTGGGAACGGGCACAGCCAAAATTCTGCTAGATCCGGCTGAGCGGCATCCCCTGGTGCAAGATATCGAAATTGTACGGGTGGGTGTGCGCTCTCTGGACAAGCCCCGTGAGGTGAACATTCCAGCAGAACGAGTGACGACCGATCTGGAGTCCATTGTCACTGACCCCAATGTGGATGTGGTGGTTGAGGTCATGGGTGGCCTGGAACCAGCCCGCTCCCTCATTCTTAAGGCAATTAGCCAGGGCAAATCTGTGGTAACGGCCAATAAGGCAGTGATTGCCCGCTATGGCGACGAAATTTTTACCGCTGCAAATGAAGCTGGCGTTTATGTGCTGCTAGAGGCTGCTGTAGGGGGTGGCATTCCAGTCATTCAGCCGCTCAAGCAGGCTCTGGGAGTAAACCGGATTCACGCCGTCACAGGCATTGTTAACGGCACGACAAACTACATCCTGACGCGGATGCAGCGTGAAGGGGGAGATTTTGGCCCAATCCTAGCCGATGCTCAACGGCTAGGCTATGCAGAGGCAGACCCCACGGCTGATGTAGACGGGCTTGATGCAGCCGATAAAATTGCCATTCTGGCGTCTTTAGCCTTTGGAGGGCGGATCAAGCTGTCGGAGGTGTATTCCGAAGGCATTCGCAATGTGACGGCTGCTGACATTGCCTACGCGAATCGGCTGGGATTTGTGATCAAGCTGCTTGCGATCGCACGTCGCGATCCCGCCTCTGCTTCTCAAGAACCTTTAGAACAGCTTCAAATTCGAGTCCATCCAACTCTAGTACCAGAAAATCATCCCCTAGCCAGCGTTAACGATGTCTACAACGCCATTTTGGTGGAGGGGGATCCGATTGGTCAGGTGATGTTCTTTGGACCGGGTGCTGGGGCTGGCCCCACCGCCAGCGCTGTTGTTTCTGACTTGATCAACCTAGCTGCCAGCTTAAAATCCCAAAGCAGCCCAGTGTCAGGCTCTAAACCGGCTAACCCCTTGCTAGCGTGCTCCCATCAGCACTACTGCAAAGTCAGCCCAATGTCTGACATCATTAGCCGCTTCTACGTACGCCTGCTGGCCAAAGATGAGCCGGGCGTGATCGGCAAACTGGGAACCTGCTTTGGCAACCACGACGTTAGCCTGGAATCGGTGGTACAAATCGGGATGCGGGACAATTGCTCTGAGATTGTCATTGTCAGCCACGAGGTGAAAGAAGTTAACTTCCAAACGGCTCTGGCTGAACTGCGCAGCACCCCAGCTATTGACAGCATTGCTAGCGTTCTGCGAGTTCTCTAGGCAATGGACTCAAGCGCCGCCTCGTCTAAAGTTTCAGGAGCTGACCTGTGGCAGTGGTGGCAATGGGCGTGTGAGCGGGCGCAGGTCGCAGGCATCGAACGAGCCGAGGCTGATTGGTTCCTCAGGGCTATGAGTGATGTAGACAGTTTGGCGTTAAAACTGGGAACGTTTAAGCAGCGTCCATCGGTCTCCGTCAAGGCCTCTCTGGATGAGTTGACGGAACGCTGGCAACAACGGGTTGAAAAGCGTGTACCCGTTCAACATCTAGTTGGTTTCACAACTTGGCGAAATTTGACGCTCCAAGTCTCTCCAGCAGTGCTGATTCCTCGGCCAGAGACAGAACTGTTGATTGACTTGGCAGTTGAGGCAGTGAACCAAAGCCCTGATGCAGAGAGGCTGCGTCGGGGTATTTGGGTGGACTTGGGCACCGGAAGCGGTGCGATCGCACTTGGCTTAGCTCAAGCCCTGCCCGAGGCAGAGATATACGCCATTGATATCAGCGAAGCAGCCCTCGCCATAGCCCGTGAAAACGCACGCCTCAATGGACTGGAGCACCGAATCACGTTTCGCGCAGGCTCCTGGTTTACTCCCCTAGCGCATTACCAGGCGCAACTGGCGGGCATTGTTTCCAACCCACCCTACATTCCCACCGCTACGGTGCAGACGCTGGAACCAGAGGTTATGAACCATGAACCGCTACTCGCGCTTGACGGGGGAGAAGATGGCTTAGAAGCCATTCGAACCCTAGTAGAGCAAGGCCCAAGCCAGTTGAGTTCTGGTGGACTGTGGTTAGTTGAAATGATGGCAGGGCAGGCTGACACTGTAAAAGCGCTCCTGTTGAAACAGGGCGCTTACGAACAGGTTCAAATTCACGCTGACTTAGCGGGAATTGAACGTTTTGGCTTGGCTTTTCGAAAGTAGTCGCCTTTGGGCTTAAGATGTTCGCCGTTCAGCCAGGCGTTGCAGAGAAATGCGAGCTGACTCGGCAACTTGATAGTGAATGTCTTTTTCAAGATAGCGTAGGGCTGATTCGCTCTTTGCCGAGGGCAAATTACCCAAAGCTTCTGCTAAGCGCTGACGCACGAGCCAATCTTCGGATTGGGCAAAGGCCAAAATTTCTTCTAAGGCCTCCAGGTCACCGATCTCACCAATGGCTGCGATCGCAGCCTGTTGCATCACAACCTGGTTAGACTTGAGAGCTTTCACTAAGACGTCATGAGCGCGAAGGTCTTTGAGATTGCCCAAGGCCACAGCAGCACTAAAGCGCACAAGCCAATCAGTATCTTCGTAGAAAGCGCGTACCAAACTTTCAAACGCTCTCGGATCCTCTAGATAACCTAAAGCCCCCGCAGCATCGGCTCGAATTCCATAGTCAGGGTCAGACCTCAGCAGTTTGATCAAGATATCAAAGGACTCCTCATCGGGCTTAAGGCCTAAGGCAAACACCGCCATTGATCGAATTTGCAAGCTCTTGTCATAAATTGCCTGCCTGATCAAGGGGCTTGCTTGCTCAGCAGGGACGTGCCGTAAGGAGGCTAGAGCTAGCATTCGGTCCTTCGAGTCTTCACTCTTAAGCTGACTAGCCACGTACTCCAGATCTACTTGGCTCATGGGATTCCTGAGAAGTATTTACAAAGGTTTACATAACCCTTATCCCCATTATAGAGAGGTCCAAGTAGCGACAGGAATACGGCTTTCCAGCCAGCCGAGGGACGGAAAGCTCACAGGTTTAAGTAAAGCACTCGCGTTAACCTGCCTTGAAATGAAAGTGACCGATGTGCTCTTTTCCCTGACGAGACTCAATGGAGTGGGTTTCAGGCCTGAGGCTAAGCAGGGCGAATTTGGATTCGAAGAGCTGTCGGATCTCCTCAGGTGTAGTACTAAAGGGAGGTCCGCCGGGCTGCCCATGGGTAAAAAAGAGGGCTAGCAGTTCACCCCCTGGTTTCAACAAGTCAGCTACCAAGTTCACATAGGCCGTTCTTAGAGCTGGATGAATGGCGCAAAAGCAGGTGTGCTCTACCACGTAATCAAATTGCCCCGCGAATTCGGGCACCAAATCAAAAATGTCTCGTTGCAAGAATTGAACTGGGAGATCCTGAGCGGCTGCCATCTGGGAAGCCTCTGCGATCGCAGAGGGAGCAAAATCGACCGCTGTCACCTCAAAGCCCCGTTCAGCAAACAACATAGCTTCGTAGCCCCGGCCACTGCCCAACACAATTGTTTTTCCAGGTGGCGGCGCATTCGCTGCCCTGAGCCAACTAACAAAAGGGGGGGCAGGTTGTCCTAGATCCCAGCGAGTGCTGCCTTCCTGGTAGCGCTGCTCCCAGAAATCAGTATTGAGCGTGTTATTAGGTAGCGGCTGAGAATCGATCGCTTCGGGAGTCTCCATAGTATGCTCGGAGGGGACAGGTTTGCTTCATTGTCCTGAGCTTATGCGCCGTCGTCAATTTCTGGTGTCAAGTGCGATCGCAACGCTAGCTTGTCAGATCGCAGGGGCACCCCATAATTCTGCTCAAGCCCAAGTCCACGCTCAGGATTCTGCTGAGAATACCTCAAGTATCAAACCAGAGCGACTTCAGCCAGGAGACACCGTCGGTATTCTCAGCCCTGCTGGAGCCACATTTAATCGGGAAGAGCTTGAGATTGTCATTGATGCAGTTAGAGGCTTGGGGCTTGTGCCCAAAATTGCACCTCACGCCCTGTCCCGCTACGGCTACTTGGCAGGGACCGATGCAGAGCGAGCAGCTGACCTCAATGCTTTCTTTGCAGATACGACCGTTAAAGCCCTACTACCTATTCGGGGCGACTGGGGTAGCGCTCGCATTCTGCCGTATCTTAACTATGGCTTGATTAGACAAAACCCCAAGATTTTAGTTGGCTTTAGCGATCTAACAGCGCTACTCCTTGGAATTCATGCCCAGACTGGCCTTATCACCTTTCATGGGCCGAATGGACTGACCGCTTGGCGATCTGACCAAACCACCCCCTTTCGTCAACTGCTGTTTGAGGGGCAAGCTTTAGCCTTTGAAAATCCCAAGCTGGGGGAAGATCAGGATCGATTAATGCAAGTCAAAGGCCGTATCCAAACGATTACCCCTGGTCAAGCCACTGGAAAACTCTTAGGGGGCAACCTCTCGGTACTCTCTGGCATTGTTGGGTCACCCTATCTACCCGACCTGACTGGGGCAATTCTGTTTGTAGAAGATGTGGGGGAATCTCTATACCGAGTTGATCGAATGCTGACCCAGCTTAAACTGGCGGGAGTACTTGATCAGCTTGCAGGCTTTATCTTTGGTCAGTGTGTCAACTGTGGTCCTGGTGAAGATTATGGATCCCTCACCCTGGCTGACATTTTACAGGACCACATTCGCCCCCTAGGCATCCCAGCTTGGTCGGGAGCTTGGATTGGCCACGTAGAACCCCTTTGGACCATACCGATGGGCAGCAGGGTCAGCGTTGATGCCCGTACAGGAAAAATTCAGATGTTGGAACCTGCAGTCAATTCTTAAAACCCCTTGAATCCTTGAATCTACCCAAGCTGACTCACGTTAGGAAACTTGAGACTGCTGAAGTTGAAATGGCGTACGAACACCGGGTTGGCATAGCGCAGCAATCATCGCAGTACACAAGGTGGCTGAAAAATACACACCAAAGGAAGGGCTTTGTCCACCGAGCATGGCTAGCGCATTGTTCAGCAAGCACAGACTTTGAAACAGCAGTGAGCCAATCCAACCCCAACGCCGCTGTTGCCATAGCCCAATGGAAGCAAATAATCCCAGCAGGCTAATCAGAAAGCCTGAAACTACCAGCGCTTTAAAGAACGGGGAAAGCCGAGTTAAATCGGCTGAAAATACTTGAACCTGTCCCGTCAGCAACAGCAACAGCAACACGCCACTGGCAAAGGACAGCAAACTAACTAAAAACTGAACCAGCGCAATGAGAAGAATACCCAGCGAGCGATTCATGAAGCAAGTCTAAATAGGGCTGAACTCTGGTTCATTGTAAAGGCAGCTTGCCTTACTGGGCAGGAGCGGCCCTGCACCAAGCCGCTCCTACTCTCGGTCTAGTCAGTATTTCTAGATTGCAGAACCGGCAGCGGGCTCTGCACCCATTCCTGCAACCGTATCTCGTAGGATTCGAATCTGCTGCTCAAACTCCATTGTTTCGAGGGCAGCCAGCAAGTCTTGACCCTGCTCAGTCATCTCGTAATCTTCGGGCATGGGAACAATCGTGCCCTCATCCATACCGCAGGAGAGGAAGTACCAGAAAGCCAGCTTGCTGTTTGCACTCAAGGAACCGTATTCGCGGCTGATCTGGTTGTTGGCATCGCAGGTTGCGATCGCACGCATTGTATTGAGTTGCTCCTCAAAGGGCAGGGCCTTCACCTGGTCAAACAGACCACCCGCGATTTCGGGAGAGGCAGCAGCAGGGGCAGCAGGAGTCACAGAGTCGCCCATGGCCTCATAGACAAACCACAACCAGGCCAGTTGTTCATCAGTGCCTAACTGCCGAAAAATTTGCAGAGCGGTTTCAGGATTACTTATTGCGTTGGCGTAAGTCATAAGTCTTTTCTCAAAGCGACATGGCACGGGCAGACATCAAGAAAGCCGGGATCCTGATGATCTCAGCTCATAGGTCATGCACTTGCCGTTGCGCTTAACCTAACTTCAAGCTCTGGTTTGGCTTATCTACCGACCGCTAGAGAATAGAAATCTTACATCCCAATCTCTGCCATTAGGTCAAGATGTCGTTGTTTCAGGCATCTCTAAATTTAGAAACCCCTTAATTCAGGAACTTCTACCTTTGGGAAAACGCCTGCCCTAGCGGGCTTCCCCAATCGGCTGAGGGACAGGCTCATACCATCGCCGTAGCCAATCCAAATCAATCTCGCTCAAGTAGTCCACCACCCAAGTTGCTCGACGGTGAATCATTTGATAGGGATAGGTATGAGCTACTCCCATCACTGGAACACCTGCCCGTTTAGCCGCTTCAATTCCCGCAAACGAATCTTCAATGGCAAGGCATTCGGAAGGGTTTAGAGCGAGATTAGAAAAGGCTTGATTGAGACGCTCAATAGCAAGAAGATAACCATCTGGAGCAGGCTTACTGGCCTCAGTCGGAATATCGTCGCAAGAGACAATCTCGGAAACGTAAGCTCTGATTTGGGTCTGCTCCAGCACCCACTCAATTTCTGATTTCTGGGCACCAGAAACCACCGCCAGTTTGAGCTGCGCTCCTCGAATCTTAAAAATCAAATCGGCCAGTCCTGGATAGATAGGCAAATGGTCTAGTTCTGCCATCTCGGTGCGATAGTTGGCCGACTTGCGCTCCAACAGCTTGTTGAGATAAGCCTCTGTCACAATTCGTCCTCGACGGGCTAGAAGATCGGCAATACACGCGCGATCGCTGCGGCCCAAACATACTTCGCAATACTCTGCCGGATCAGGGCGTAGGTTCTCTTCGATTAAAAGCTGCTCGATCAGATACTTGTGCAGCCCCTCGTCATTAATAACAATGCCGTTGAAATCTAGAAGAACTGCTTTAAGGACCATGACAGGGAAAGAAACAGCAATGTCTCAACGTAAAGGAGCGTAAAGAAACGCAGCCCACTATTGTGCTCTGTAACTAACGCTTCTAGCTTACCGCGAGACTCTCCAGATTCCGGTCGATGCCCTACAAGTTTGGGAATTCTGGGCTTTAGACAGGGTTAGAAGAACTGCTACCACTATCTATGCCAATCTGACCAAATTGCCTATGTTCCAGGCAGCGCGCCATTACTGACGCGGTTCCGTATTTTCGCGTATTCCTTTCGACGTAGAGACAAGGACTACCGTGGATTAACGATGGTGCTGGGTAGGGCTAGTCCCGAGAATAGACACAGTTCTCGATAGAACTCGCTCTCGCAAGGACACACAGATATGGCTACTCAAACCTCCGCCCTCCGCTCCCGTGGCATGGAACTTTTAATGGAGTACAAGCAGAACCCATCTGTGCAACTCCGCAACAAGCTGGTGCGCCTCAATGCTGGCTTAGTTCGCAAGATTGCACATCGCGTTAGCCATCAGTGCTCCGAGCCCTACGAAGATCTAGAGCAGATTGGTTTCATTGGCCTGATTCGGGCTATTGAGCGCTTCAACCCAGGCCAGGGCTGTGCCTTTAGTTCCTTTGCCGTGCCCTATATCCGGGGAGAAATGCTTCACTTCCTACGAGATCGTGGCACCACCGTTAAAATTCCTCGTCGCTGGCAAGACCTGCAAAAGGAAGCCCAGAAAGTCCAAATCGAACTAACCCGTGAGCTGGGTCACACTCCCAATGATGCACAAGTTGCTCAAGCCCTAGGGGTTGCTGTAGAAGAATGGCGCGAGGTGAGAATGGCTCACAAAAACCGCCTACCCCTCAGCCTAGATGCAACGGTAAGCCAGCAAGTAGATGCTTCCATTACCCTTGGTGAAACCCTCCCCGATACCCACTATCAAGTGTTGCAGGTGCTCGAAGAAGACCGTCAACAGCTCCAGCGAGCCCTGAACCAGCTAGAGGATAAGACTCGCACTGCCATTGAGTTTGTTTTCTTTAAAGGCCTATCTCGCAAAGAAGTCGCCGAAAAAATTGGAGTTAGCCCCAT
>DATNQF010000032.1:0-17688 GCA_036702855.1 Trichocoleus sp.
GGTTGCGGTAAGTCCACTCTGCTGAACATTGTGGCGGGTCTGGATCAGCCTTCCACAGGCGGGGTGATTTTGGAGGGGCGGGAAGTGCGCCGCCCTGGCCCTGACCGGATGGTGGTTTTCCAAAACTACTCTCTGTTGCCCTGGAAAACCGTGCGCCAGAATGTCTCGCTAGCCGTAGAGTCTGCCATGGGAGATTTACCCCGTGGCGAACAGCGCAGCATTGTTGAGCACCACATCAAATTGGTTGGCCTGACCCGTGCCGCTGATAAGTATCCCCACGAACTGTCTGGCGGGATGAAGCAGCGGGTTGCGATCGCACGCGCCCTTGCCATCCGTCCCAAACTGCTGCTGCTGGATGAACCCTTCGGTGCACTCGATGCCCTTACACGCGGCAACCTCCAAGAGCAATTGATGGAGATCTGCCAGGAGAGCCAGGTTACGGCCATCATGGTGACTCATGATGTCGATGAAGCTTTGCTGCTGTCTGATCGGGTGGTGATGCTCACCAATGGCCCTGAAGCACGTATCGGCCAGGTGTTGGAAGTTCCCATTCCCCGACCTCGGCACCGGATGGAAGTGGTGAACCACCCCCGCTACTACGCCCTGCGCAACGAAATCATTTACTTCCTCAACCAGCAAAAGCGGGCCAAGCAGCGTCAGGCCAAGCCCACGGTTGCTGTCGCTCGTCACGGGCTGGAAAAAGTCAACCTCGATATTGGCTTTATTCCTTTGACGGACTGCGCCCCGTTGGTTGTGGCTCAGGAGAAAGGCTTTTTCAAGAAATATGGCTTGGAAGAGGTCACCCTCTCCCGCGAAACAAGCTGGCAGGCTATTTCTGATGGCGTCAGTTCAGGCCGGCTCGATGCGGCCCAAATGGTCGCCGGAATGCCCCTAGCCATGACAATTGGCATGAATGAGCAACCCTCGGTGCCTATCGTGACTGCTCTAGTGCTGAGCCGTAACGGAAATGCCATTACCTTCTCTCGTGATCTTTACGATCAGGGGGTTCGTTCCCTTGCTGATTTCAAAGCCAGCTTAGAGCGCACGCCCGACCGCGTACGAACGCTGGGTATGGTGCATCCAGCGTCTATGCACAACCTAATGTTGCGCTACTGGCTGGCCTCTGGCGGCATTGATCCTGACAAAGACGTCAGTTTGACCGTCGTTTCCCCCGCTCAAATGGTTTCTAACTTGAAAGCAGGGAATCTAGATGGTTACTGCGTTGGTGAACCTTGGAACCTGCGGGCTGTTCACGAGAACCTGGGGGTTGTCATGGCGACTGACCTGGATATCTGGGCAGGTCACCCAGAGAAAGTGCTAGGCGTGCGTGAAGATTGGGCCAGCCAGTACCCGGAAACTCACCTAGCGCTGGTTAAAGCGCTCATGGAAGCCTGTGAATACTGCGATGATCGCCGTAACCGGGAAGAAGTTTTGAGTTTGATTTGCCGACCGGAGTATGTCGGGGCAGACCCTGCCTACGCCCGTCCTGGCTTTATTGACCCCTACTATTGGAGCAGTGAAGAGCCGCCCGCTAATCTGCTGCGGTTTAACCAGTTCTACGTTGATCGCAGCAACTTCCCTGGTCGGGGTGAAGGCCTGTGGATTTTGACCCAGCTAGCACGCTGGGGAATTACGCCCTTCCCGAAGAACTGGATTGAAGTGTTGGAACGAGTGCGGCGAGTTGATTTGTTTGGAGAGGCAGCCCGTCAATTAGGCTGGCCCGCTCTTGAACCCGACCGCGAACCCTTTGCTCTGTTCGATGGCGTGGTCTTTAACCCCGATGACCCACTGGGCTATCTAGAGCGCCTGACGTTAGGCAACCGTCCGGTGCGGGTAGAAGAAGTTTTCTTGCAACCACCTGTCGTAACGCCCTCTGGCCGCCCATAGCGTTTAGAGCGGATCAGGCCCACGCGTACCGCCTTCAATCTCTCCCCAGTTTTAGTGGACACTGCCCACCCTACAGAGTTTACAAATCACTATGCAAACCCTTTCTCAGCAAACAGCACTAGCCTCCCAGCAATCACAGGCAGACTTTCTGCAAATCAAACAGGTCTCTAAGGTGTACCCCACCCCCAAAGGCCCCTATACCGTTTTGGATAATATCAACCTGACGGTGAAGGAAGGTGAGTTTGTCTGCCTGATCGGTCACTCTGGTTGCGGCAAGACTACTCTACTCAACATGGTTGCAGGCTTTAATCAACCCACAACTGGGGACATCTATCTGCAAAATGAGCCAGTAGTCCGTCCTGGCTTAGACCGAATGATGGTGTTTCAGAACTACTCGCTGCTGCCCTGGAAAAGCGCCTTTGACAACGTTTATCTAGCGGTTGAGTCGGCCAACCCGAAGATGCCCCACGCTCAGCGAGTTGAGATTGTCAATGAACATTTGGCAATGGTGGGTCTGACTGAAGCCGCTAAAAAGCGCCCTAGTGAACTGTCGGGGGGGATGAAGCAACGGGTTGCGATCGCACGCGCGCTAGCTATTCGTCCCAAAGTGCTGATTTTGGATGAGCCTTTTGGTGCGCTCGATGCCATTACGAAAGAAGAACTGCAAGAGGAGCTTTTGACTATCTGGCGGAAGAACCAAGCCACGGTTCTGATGATTACCCACGACATTGACGAAGCCCTCTTCCTGGCCGATCGGATCGTGATGATGACGAATGGCCCCTCCGCTAATATTGGCGAAATCGTTGAAGTTCCCTTCCCTCGCCCCCGTAATCGGGCGCGCATTATGGAGGACCCACGCTACTATGAGTTGCGCAACTTTGCCCTAGATTTCCTCTACCGTCGATTTGCTCACCACGACGACGAGTAAATTGCAAGTTTGAATCTTGAGAAGAGGGGGCCGTGCCTAGCACGGCCCCCTCTTCTTGTGTTGCCTTGATCTAATGCTTAATGCCTACAAACGTTTAGATCTTGTAGATTTTCTAGGCTGTTTGGAGTTCAAAAACACGCCAGTCTTTGATGCCATGCTGATTGAAAGTCCCAGCAGCTTGATTTAGCTCCTCCTCAGACCCTTCAACAAAGACCAAATACTGTCCTGCGAGTAGAGCATCTCCATACGCACTGGCTCGGTCTTGGGGGAGGCCAAGGGATTCCAGCGCTTTGTAGAGATTGCCGGAAGCCACTGCACTGACACCCGCAGCGGCCACCGAAGCAGACAACGCTGCTACCAAAGAACCCGCTGCCAAAATGGGACCTAGCCCAGGAATCACCAGACTGGTTAGACCGAATAAGACAAACCCAGTGGCGCTAGTGCTGGTGGTATCGGCCACCATTGCAGCGGCAGGTTGAACCTTGTCCTCACCAATGCGATCGTGGGCGGTTGCACCCCCAACTTGGACACCCTCTTCAGCATTCTTAGCGATGACTGAAACTCGCTCCATTGAAAAGCCTGACGCTTGAAGTTCGTTAAACGCCTCTTCAACCACTTGAGCTTGAGAAAAGATTCCAACGGCCCGTTTCTGCTGGCTACTCACCATACTGACTCCTCTTCATTGATTTATCTACACCCTAGGCTGGGAGAGGGCGAGCTTCCTTGTCCTTAGGGAAGATTCAGCAGAAGGATTGAGGGGGAGAGCAGAAGATGAAGAGAATTCACGGCAGAAGACCGTTGGTATTGAGGGGCGAGGTGGCTAGGATGTGCCTCTTTCCTTCTTATTCCTCGCTACTTGTTTCCACCTGTGGCACGTAGTAGCTGGCGACAATTGCCATCATGAGCCACCAAAGAGTGCTGATCTGAGGACGATACCAGACGGTATCGACTAAGCCATGAGAGAGCATTCCGGCCTGACTTGCGATCGCACCTATCAACCAATAGGCCTGTTTGTCTTGAGTGAGCCTTAGCTTCTGAAGTTGAGTCCAACCCTGGTTAAAAGCCACCACCAGCAACCAGAAAAGAACAGAAAGACCAATGAAACCCGCTTCAACTGCCGTTTCTAGGTAGATCGAATAAGCGCTAAGTGCGGTGTATCTGGGCCGCTGATACAAGGGATAGATGCTGTTAAAAGCATCGTTGCCAGGGCCAATGCCAATAATGGGTCGATCCTTAATCATATCGATCACAGAAGTCCAGACATTCATCCGGAAGTTGTTGCTGCTGTCCTCCCGTCCAGCAAACATGCTAAGGACACGATCCCGCAAGGAATCGACTGCCAAGACCCCCAGTACCATGACTGCCGTCACGCTGCCCAAGAGTAGCGGCATGGCCCAACGCCGCCAAAAGGGTGTAAATCGGATGCTCCAAAACCGCATGAGCAGGATCAGCAGCACAAAGCCCCCAACCACAAACCCAATCCAGGCTCCTCGGCTGAGCGTCAAGATGAGACAGCTCACGTTGACCAACATCATCACGACCGCTAGCATTTTGGGCAACCAGCGGGGCCAAGCAAAGATTGCCACCGTGCTTAAAGCCACTGCCGGAATCAGATAGCCTCCGAGCAGGTTTGGATTGCCTAGATAGCTGTAAACACGAGTTGCTTTAGAGAGTGGTGAGGCCGGATCTACCCAAGTTGCCAAAGCCTCTGCCCCAAAGAAATACTGCCGCAAGCCAAACCCCGCCACGGGCAACGACGTTAGCAACAGGGCCAGCATCAACCAGTTGCGGGCTTGCGATCGTCGCAATACCCGCGCCATCAGCAGAAACACCAGCAGGTTTGAGGTGAGCTTGGCTAGTCCCTGTAGGGCTGCTCCCTTCACCGGAGACAAAGCCGTAGCCAAGGCCATTACTCCCCAAAACAAGATAACCAGCAAATGGATGGGGGTCATTCCCTCACCCGCCTCGTCGGTCAGGGTGAGCAACACCCACAACCCCCCTGCCGCTAGCATCAGAACCCCAATCAGGGCATTCGGCACAAAGGGAGCTAGTGCAAATAAGGTGATCAGAATGGCTAGCCCAATCCAGTCGCCCCAAGCTAACAATCGGCTGCCCTCTCGCCAACTGCGCAGCGGAGCCAACATTTGATGCAGTAGGCTAACTTCTCGCCAGGCACGAAGATTAAAGGGTGCCAACGTGATCTGATGCCAAAAGGAACTTAGCATAGCAAGACTCAGTAGGTCGGGGTGCGAGTTAACACGTCAGTGTACAGGCACCTGCGCTCAAAAATGACCCTCTAATCATGCCAGCGGGAAGCGCTGATCTGTCAACTCATCTGCTCGTTAAATCTTGGAGCGATGGCTTTTAACGAGGACTAGGGTTCCGAAGGAAAGGATAAAGCTTCAGGATGAGTTGCGTGGGGGTAGAGTTCCAGCCGATTCTGCGCAAACTGCTGTTTGAGCTGATCCGAGGTGATGTCGGTGCGCGCCTCTTCTAATTCCACTAAGTAGACATTGGTATAGAGCCGAGCAATGATCTGCCGCCCAAGTTTGGTCGCAGCCAAAAAGCGGAGGCCATCCCGAATGTAGGGAAAGACCACAGCCCAGTAAAAGTGGGGATAACTGGCTCGCAAGTCTGCGGGGGATTGATAGCCCCAGGCTTGAGCCATGCCCGTTTCCTCAAACTCACAGTAGAGCGTAGGCAGCTTTTGCAAATAGTGGGGGTCGCTCAACTGTCCTACTAGGTCAGCAACTCGACACAGGCCTGGAAACCCAACGGTGTCCTGATACAGCCCGCCCTCGGGAACCGGAAAGCGGGTGATCTCGATGCAGGCCAAAACGGTTTCTAAATCAATGAGAGGGTGGTGACGCAGTGTTTCGAGAACAAATTGTTGGCTCCGATCCACATGGTAGGGCGCAAGGCAGGCGTCAGTCTTTGCTTGGGGAATCTCTACGACCTGACCTGCATGCCCCGTGCTATAACGCCCCATATCCCGGTCATCTTCCGTGCAAAGACCTCGCACATAGCCCACATCGTGGCAGAGTAGAGCCACCATCACGTTGAGCCAGTCACGGGGGCTAAGGGCTTTATTGCAATGATGTTTTCCCTGGAGCAGTGCTTGTCCCACAGTCAGCACTTGCTGGGTGTGCTCAAGGTTGTGATAAGGCGCATCTGAAGATGCGATCGCAGCCAGCACCGCTGGGGCTAACCCTGCAAAACTCTCCCAGTAGACAACAGCAGCACCCTTAAAAAGAGCCAAGTAGCCCTGATGCAGATCCTTCAAAAAGACTGAGTTTGAGGAGCAGGAAATGGTCATAGTGGCAGCTTCGTTGAATGAATTGAGTCCTAGCCGGGTCTTCCACAAGGTTCTTCCAAACGCATGCTTACTGACTTCTACCTTGAAGAAAATCACGCAATTTGTGAACCATAAAAATTCACTCATTTAGTTTCTCAAGGTCATCTATACAATGCTGTTTAGGAGAAGAGTAACCTTAGGAAAAATGGGAAAACCTCAGAAAAAGTCACTGGATAGCAGGCTGTTAGGACGATTCCAGGGAATAGGTCTAATGCACTTTAGACTTTGATCAGCAAGACTTTCGTGTTAGTTCAGTAAGCACAATTAGCCGAAATCGAGTTTTTGAAACTGGCTCCGAGTAGGCGAAGCAGTACGGAGCTTTATAAAACTATTAAATCCAATGAGAGCTACTTCATGTGTGAGCTTTAGAAGGTCAGAAGACGACAAGGATCAACTTTTCTTGTGATCTTGATCAGAAGAGGGTTGCAATTTCTTCTCTAAGATTTAGAGCCAATACAACATTAGGCAGAAAAGACTAGCCGCTAAAACAGAACTGGCTACGCTTTTGAAGAAGCTTATGCTGGTCAAAAGACGTAGGGTAACTCAATCGTACCCGCTATACCTGCTTGAAGAGAGTCGGTGCAGGCAAACTCTAATTGCTAGAAATCTTTCACTGACTCAGCCTATTTCAATTTACCTTCACCATCCTAATTAGCCGTATTAATCCAATGACTGCAGAGATGGCCCTAGATTTAGTTGACAGTTTGATGTATGACCAGTGGGGGTGTCATCTTACTGATTTAGAAAGACGAGTTTTTCTGGGGTCTTGGCAGGGTCAAACCTATGAGGAAATTTATCCCCTCAATCCTCAGTACGTAGAGAAGTCGGTAGGTTATAAGCTTTGGCGTAAACTGTCGGCCGTTCTAGGCGAAAAGGTGACTAAAAAACGAATACAAGGGGCAGTACTGCGGCGAGCCCGTTTAGAAGCCGTTTCCTTGGAAGCGGCTTCTTTTTCGCCCGCTGGCTGTCGTATTCGAGTTAGCTACCAACCTCAGAATCTATCTGTCTACGAAGTAGCCCAGGAAGTAGCTCAGATTCTGCAAACAGCGGGGCACTGCGTTGTGCTTGATCCGTTAGAAGAGTCTAATTCTCCCCCCATTGCTTTCTCAAAAGAGGAAGACCAGTGGGACTGGCTGCTGTCAATTAATCCAGCTAATTTGAGCCAACTGTCCTATTGCGAAACTTAACCAGGGTGTAAATCCTAGATACAGCGCGTTTTTTCGATTTTTCTTTCGAAAGTGTGTATATTTGGGGGCAATTCCATCGGGAATAGTTCGCCATTATGATGTTGCATCTTGATAAGGGTGCTTTCCCATTCCTAATCCCTGGCGTTGTCTAAGGCCGAGGTAATGGGAAGTGCTCGCAGAGTAGATCGATATTCTGGATTAGCAAACTACCTTACTTTCATGGAAATCTTTTTTTTGGTCGCTATTGTCTTTGTTTTTTGGACCAGCGAAATTTTGCTAGGCAAGCCTGTTGTTCAAGTTGAGGAAAAGAAGAGCCCCAGTCCCGCAGATAAATTGGCTGATGCTCTAAAGGACTACCTAAAAGATATTGACAAAGGCGGAAAGTAAGTAAGCACTCCCCGGTTACTCTAGCCGTCTACCAAAGACGCATCAGCTGCGTTGGGAATCACAAGTTGAAGATGGGTGTTATTGTCTCCTTCGGCAGTTTCTCCCAGGACGGATCCAGGGGCGGGAAAATTCATCTGCCCCTTCATAGCTAATAAAATCTGGGTGGTTAGCTGTAGTCGAAAAGGCAGGGATAGTGCGATCGCACCTGCTTCGCCAAGCGGGTCTACTTCTAGGGAGTCTGCTTCTGGGCTTAAAGCCTGTTGCCACAATTCGGGGGAGCCATCGTGGGTTACCCAAATTTCAACTGTATTGGCATCGGAGGATCGGCTCTGAATCTGGATCTGGCTGCTTTCAGATGCGATCGCACCCTCCACTAAGAGCATCAGCGCCTGTCGTAGCCAGTGAGGATCGCCATAGAGGTATAAGTCATCCTCCGGTTCGATAATCTCTAGGCGACAGCTCCGGTTCGTTGCTTGCATCGCAATCAAAGGCTTTAGGTTAGCAAGTAGGCTGCTAACCTGCACAGGCTGTAAATCTGCCTGAGTGCGACCTACGACGAGCTTAGAAACGGAGATGAGCAGATCTAAATTTTTGAGCACCTTCTGGACTGCTTCCTGGGCCTGGGTGAGAAAGGTCCGTTCTTCCTCAGGGCTATCACACAGGTCAGAGAGAATGAGCTGATGCAGGCTAATGATCTGGTTGAGGGGAGAGCGCAGTTCATGAGAGGTTCTTGCCAAAAAACCTGCTTGAAAATCGGCCAGTGCGATCGCTCTTTCGTAGGTCAATTTGGCTTCTTGCGGACTGAGTGGGTTTTCAGAATGATCTATAGACACGGTTATCACCCTTGCGGAAATACTACGAGCGTAAGCTATCCCTTTAAGAAAGGGTTGAACCGTTAAGGTTTGCAATGAGGTTGCAATGAGAGTAGAAGGTTAGCTAGCTCCAGAGAGGCTAGAGCTGTACAGCCCCCTGCCGCAAAATTTCCCACCCTTGGCCTGCCCAGCGAGCTACCGTCGAAGGCAACCCTGATCCGCTTGGTTGCTCGTTGGGGTCGTCCAGCATGTCACCCACTTCATTCTCTAGCGCTTGTAAAGCCTCAGGAGAAAGAATGAGCACTTCGGGAAACTGCTCGGCAATTTCGCCCAGTGTTTGCAGTGGTGGTTGACCAGAGCGGTTGGCGCTAGTGGTTGCCAAAGGGCCAGTTTGGGCTAGGATGTAGCGGGCTAGAGGATGGTCAGGAACGCGAATGCCAAGCGTACCTGTTTGTTGGGGGTTCATTTCTGGTGGAGCTTGGGAACTGGTCGGTAACACCAGCGTCAACGCGCCGGGCCAATGCTGATCAGCCACTTGCCGCCAAAGTGCAATTTCCTCGGCTGTCCCCACAACGTAGGGTAGGAGTTCGTCTAGGGTTGACCCCATCAGGATCAGGGGCTTGTCTTGGCTGCGCTGCTTGGCCTGGTAAATGAGGCCGCTTTGGTCTGGGCGGGCTGCGAGAGCGGGCACCGTATCGGTGGGAAAGCTAACGAGCGCTTGACCAGATCGAGCACCTGTGACTAATTCGCTGAGGGACACCTGAGGCATGGGTCTGACTTCTTCTAAAGTGCCAATCATGTAGAGTGCTAAAAGGAGAGTTTACCTGAGGGAGGAAGCCCCTACGCTACCCACTGAGCTATTGATTCATCGCTATCACGGAGAGTCGATTCAGCCTAAGCGTTTGGAATTGAAGGGAGACACCCGTGCGATCGCACTTGCAAATTCGCCTCTTGCCATTGCAGCCGACCTAATTGAACTCTTTCAAGCCCACGTTGGTCAGACCCAAGGCGATCTCAATCGTCAGTTGCAAGAGCTTGAAGGTGAAGACACTAATTACCGCATCAAGCGTGGTCTGGCTCACCTGCTCAAAACCAGCTTTTGTCAGATCGATGTGGTCAGTCCGCTAGAACCAGAAATATTGCGTCAGCGTGCCTTTGCCCTAGCGGCTCAGCGCATTCCCAGCCCTCAGGCAGCGCAAGAACACCTAGCAACCCTGGCACGAGAATTGACGCAGGAACTTGATCGGGAGATTAGCCTTGACGACGTTCGCCAGGGACTTTATGCAGATTTGCAGGAAAATCGCATCCTGACTGAATTTGATGCGCCCACGCCGGAAGCGTTGATTCATCGCTACAACTTGTCTCAAGTGCAAGGCGTTTTCTACCGAGCTAGCCAAGTTGTGCTTAATCTTCACCGCAATGATCCGGGTGAATACAAGCTGATGTTTCGCTATCTCAAGTTGTTTCGGTTGATGACCTACATTGAGGGCGATGCCGACCAAGGTTTTACCGTCACCATTGATGGCCCGACCAGTTTATTCAAGCCGAGTACCCGCTATGGTCTGGACATTGCTAAGCTGATTCCCGCGATTTTGCATGTTACCCGCTGGAGTCTGACCGCAACTTTGCAGATTAAGGACAACTACAGTAACGAAGTAAGGCAGCGAACGTTCACGCTCGATTCCGACTGCAACCTAGTGTCTCATTACCCACCGGGAAAGCCCTACGACAGTATGGTGGAAGAATCGTTTGCTAAGCGCTGGCCGACAGACAAGACCGAGTGGCAGCTAGAGCGGGAAGTGGATTTGGTGCCTATTCCTGGCAGCGTGATGATTCCTGACTTTCGGCTAGTACATCCGGATGGGCGAGAGTATTTACTGGAAATTGTAGGGTACTGGCGACCTGACTACCTGCGTAAGAAGTTTGCTCAAGTTCAAAAAGCCAATCGCAACAATCTTATTTTGGCCATCTCAGAACGGCTCAATCTGGAAAAAGCAGGCGTTCGCCCGGAAACTGCTCAAGCCAAAATTGTTTGGTTCAAGGAAAAACTTCAGCCTCGCTCTATTTTAGATATCTTGGACTCTTGACGGTATTTGTCCAAATACTGTGATTGGGACATCTAAGGTGTTCGCAACGTCACAAATTCGCCATAATACTGAACGAAGGAATAAAGCACGCGTTTGTCTCCCAGTGGGTCACAGGTATGAGCACAGTTTTAATTGTGGATGACAGTTCAACCCTACGGGAAATGATCGCCGGGCTGTTAATCAACGCCGGAATGACGGTAATCGAGGCCAAAGACGGGGTTGAAGCCAAGAAAATGATTGAGAGCAATCCGCCTGACTTGGTGGTGCTCGACATTGTAATGCCTAATATGAATGGCTACGAGCTTTGCCGCTGGATCAAAAATACGCCCGCCACGCAAACGCTTCCTGTTGTCATTTGCTCCTCTAAGAGCGAAGAATTTGACCGTTACTGGGGCATGAAGCAGGGGGCAGATGCCTATATTGCGAAGCCTTTTCGCCCCAGCGATATGGTTGATACCGTGAAGCAACTGCTGCGGGGGCAGAAGTAAATACCGTAAGTAATGGGATTAATGCCTGTTACCCATAGACTCTGTTGCCCATAGACAAAAGGCTAGAGCCCTAGAGCCGCTCCATCACTGCGCGGGTCACAGCCGCCATGCAGTTCACCTGATTCTTGATTGATCAAAATCATGTGAGCGTGGCCCATCTGGTCGGTCCAATCGGGCGCAACCTTCACATCATGGCCTCGTTTCCTGAGTTCGCTGCCGACCTCTAACGGGATGCGACCCTCTAGGTTGAGAAAAACGCTGGTATTGCCCCAAGTGCGGCCCCAGACCCAGCGAGGCAGGTCAATCGCAGTTTGAGGATCAAAGCCAAAGTCCAGTACTCGCGTTAGCATTGCCAGCTGGGTTTGGGGCTGGCCTTCGCCGCCCATAGTGCCCAGCACCAAGTAAGGGGTGCCATCGGGATGCAGTACCATCGCGGGCATTAGTGTATGAAAGCTGCGCTTGCCAGGGGCGAGACAGTTAGGATGGTTAGGGTCGAGCCGGAAGCAGTTCCCCCGATTTTGCAGCACTATTCCAGTGCCCGCTGGTACCACTGCTGAGCCAAAGTCGAAATATAAGCTTTGGATCAGCGAGACCGCGTTGCCCTGGCTGTCCACAAAGGCAGAATAGGTCGTGTCACCACCTACAACTCCGGGTTGGTAGGACTGGGCTAGCGTTAAGTTGATCCGTGCCCGTCTGCGATCGCAATACCCCTTTGAAATAAGCTCTTGCACTGGAATCTCAGTAAAAGCTGGATCGCTCACCCATCGGTCCCGATCAGCAAAGGCTAGCTTAGTGGCCTCCACCATCAAGTGGTAGTAGTCTGCCGTTCCATGCCCTATCGATTGAAGGTTAAACGGCTCAATTAGGTTGAGCATTTGCAACAGAGCAAAGCCCTGAGTGTTGGGCGGCAGTTCACAAACGGTATAGCCCCGGTAGGACGTCGTGATGGGGTCAACCCAAGTCGAGGTGTGCTGCGCAAAATCTTCCAACGTCAGCAGACCCCCAAGAGAGGCTAAGTGGGTGGTAATTGAGTGTGCGATCGCACCTTGATAAAACGCCTCCCGCCCTTCCTTCGCCAGCAGTTTCAATGTCTTGGCTAAGTCTGGATTGCCAATAATCTGCCCTGACTCTGGTACCTTACCTCCCGGCAAAAAAGGCACCTCCGGCCCGGAATACCGCATAAGCTCCTTGGCATCGGCCCGCGTCCAGCGGGTTTGGGAAGCCGAGACAGGGTATCCCTGTGCTGCCAGTTCTATTGCGGGTTGCAGAACCTCTTCCCACGGCAAGTGACCGAACCGCTGATGGGCCTGCCACCAGGAATCTACTGCCCCCGGCACCATAATCGCTGCTAGCGGTCCGCGTTGAGGAACCTCGGATAACCCTTGCCTTTGGTAGTAATCAAGCGTGGCCGCTTGCGCTGCCCGACCCGACCCATTCAACCCATGCAAACGCTGGCTTTTGGCATCGTAGATCAGCCAAAAAGCATCTCCACCTAGCCCGGTCATGTGCGGATAGACTACGCCGAGGGCAGCATTGGTTGCGATCGCAGCATCCACCGCATTGCCCCCCTGCTGCAGAATGGTTACTCCTGCCTGAGAAGCAAGGGCATGGGGACAGACAACCATGCCAGAAGTGGAAACGGCAACTGGGCGGGTAGGATATACAGTCATGTCAGGAGCCAACAAGAGACAGCAATCATGCAATCCCATTATTAAAAAACAGAGCAAAAAAACAGGGCAGCTATTTCTAGCGCCCTGTTTGAGTTGGGTGATTAAAGCGTATTGGTTTAGCCTAATCGATAGCCAAACCCGCGTACGGTCTTCAGGTATTGAGGATTGCTAGGATCTTCCTCCAGCTTCTCCCGAATCCAGCGGATATGCACATCCACTGTTTTGTTGTCGCCCATGAAGTCATGACCCCAAACCTGGTCAATGATCTGGTCACGCGACCAAACCCGTCGGGGCTGGCTCATGAATAGCTCAAGAATCCGGAATTCTTTGGGAGACAAGTTCACCTCTTGCCCCTTCAAGAATACTCGACACTCCTTGGGGTGTAGGGCAATATCTTGAAAGCGTAGGAGGGGGTCGGGCTCATGGCGAGCTACGCCGTGATGACGTCGCAGTAGTGCCCGACAGCGGGCTGTCAGCTCTCGCATGCCAAAGGGCTTCGTGAGATAGTCGTCGGCTCCAATCTCCAAGCCCACGACTCGATCTGTCTCAGTCCCCTTTGCACTGAGAATCAGAATCGGCACATCAATTCCCTGATGCCGTAGCAAGCGGCATAGATCCAAGCCGTTCATGCCGGGCAGCATCAAATCGAGAATGACCAGGTTGATCTCAGGCCGACTAGTACGGGCAGAAGCCGCTGTTCCTCCCAGCATTTCTAGGGCTGTGAGACCGTCTTCTGCAAGTAAAATTTCAAATCCTTCTTCAGCTAGGCCCAGGGCAACGGTTTCCCGAATTAATTCTTCATCTTCAACAATCAGGACTCGCCCTAGCCCTACTCTCAAATTAGGCTGTAACTGTGGAGAAAACTCCAGAGAATTCATAAAAACAGTGAGTACTGTTACAGAGCTATATTACCAGTCATGGCATAGGCAAAGCCACCGTAGTATCTGTAAAAATTTTGAATTCCCTGACTATCGGGAGATTCATGATTCTAGGCAAGCTTGCTGAGGGTCACAAGAAGCAGGGGCATAGCAGCTAGCCGCTATGCCCCTGCTTCTTCCCTATTCCCTTAGCCAGCAACGACAAAGTTGACTAGCTTACCAGGAACAACAATCACCTTCTTGACTTCTTTGCCTTCGATATAGCGCTTGGCAACTTCTGACTCACGGGCGTATTGTTCTAAAGCCGCTTTGTCAGAACCCGCTGGGACTTCAAGCGTGCCGCGAGTCTTACCCATGATTTGAATGACCAAGGTAATTTCGTCGGAGACCAAGGCTGCGGGGTCAGCCTTGGGCCATGCCTGCTGGTGTACGGACTCGGCGTTGCCCATCAGATGCCACAGTTCGTCAGCAGCGTGGGGCGCAAAAGGAGCCAACAGTTTCACCAGGGTTTGAATCCCCTCGGCATAGATGGGGGAGTCTTTGCCGGGGGCATCGCTAAGGGCATTGTTGAGCTTCATTAGCTCAGAAACCGCCGTGTTGAACTGGTAGTCGCCCTCTACGTCCTCAGTGACTTCTTTGATAGCAGTATGAATGGCACGGCGCAGGTCTTTCTCAGGCTTAGACAGATCGGTAGGGAGGGTTGCAAGGGATTGCGTCCCTTCAGAGGGAGTATTGGCAATAAAGTCTGTCACGTTGCGCCAAACCCGGTTTAAGAAGCGGAACTGGCCTTCTACGTCGGCATCGTCCCACTCTAGGTCTTTCTCCGGGGGGGCCTTGAAAAGAATGAACATACGGGCTGTGTCAGCGCCGTACTTAGCCAATACATCCTGCGGATCGACTCCGTTGTACTTGGACTTAGACATCTTTTCGTAGAAGACCTCCAGAGGATCACCCGTGCTAGGGTCAACCGGATTCTGGGGATCGGCAATGTCAGCAGAGGGAACGTACTTGCCCGTTTTGGGGTTCTTGTACGTCGTGTTTTGCACCATCCCCTGAGTTAGCAGGCGGTTAAACGGCTCATCAAAGTTGAGCAAGCCGCGATCGCGCAGTACTTTGGTGAAGAAGCGCGAGTAGAGCAGGTGCAAAATGGCGTGTTCAATACCGCCAACGTACTGATCGACGGGCAGCCAATCATTGACCTTGGCTTTGTCAAAAACCTGGTCTTCATTGCGGGCATCCGCGTAGCGTAGGAAGTACCAGGAGGAGTCGATGAAGGTATCCATCGTGTCGGTTTCCCGCTTGGCTGCTTCGCCGCAAGAGGGGCAGGGCACATTGACCCAGTGCTCCAACTTAGACAAAGGAGAACCGCCTCGCCCAGAGAACTCGACATCTTCAGGCAGCAGAACGGGAAGCTGTTCGTCAGGTACGGGCACTGAGCCGCAGGAGGGACAGTGGATTACGGGAATGGGCACACCCCAGTAACGTTGACGGGAGATGAGCCAGTCGCGCAGACGATAGTTAGCTTCGCCCTTACCTTTGCCCTGGGCTTCGAGCCATGCGATCGCAGCTTGCACACTTTGCCCTTCGCCCTTGCCAGCGGGAACGCCATCCAAGGGGCCAGAGTTGACCATGCTGCCTTCACCCGGCCAGGCTTCAGTCATGGTGTCGCCGTCGAGGGACTGGCCAGCAGGCTGCACCACGACTTTGACGGGTAAGCCGAACTTGCGGGCAAAAGCAAAGTCACGCTGGTCGTGCGCCGGAACCGCCATGATCGCCCCAGTGCCATAGCCCATCAGCACATAGTCGGCAATCCAAATGGGAATGCGGGCTTCGTTGACGGGGTTGATCGCATAGCTGCCCGTCCAGACTCCAGTCTTCTCCCGGTCTTCAGCAGTACGGTCAATGTCGCTCTTGCCAGATGCTTCAGCTTGGTAAGCTTTCACTGCATCAGCCTGCTCAGCCGTCGTCAGCTTTTCAACTAAAGGATGTTCTGGCGAGAGCACCATGAAGGTAGCTCCCCAAAGAGTGTCAGGACGGGTTGTAAAGACGGGCAGTTCATCGCCGCCTTCAGTTGTGAAGACCACCTGAGCGCCTGTAGACTTGCCAATCCAGTTTTCTTGCATCAGCTTTACTCGCTCGGGCCAGCCGGGGAGTTTGTCCAAATCTTGCAAGAGTTCTTCGGCGTAGTCGGTGATCTTGAAGAACCACTGACGCAGCAGCTTGCGTTCTACCTTGGCTCCAGAGCGCCAGGAACGCCCCTCACTATCGACCTGCTCATTTGCTAGCACTGTCTGATCGATAGGATCCCAGTTCACGGCGGCCTCTTTCTGGTAGGCCAGCCCCATCTGCAAGAACTGAATGAAAATCCACTGCGTCCACTTGTAATAGTCGGGGGAGCAGGTCGCCACCTCGCGGTCCCAATCGTAGGCTAGGCCCAGCCGCTTGAGCTGTTCCTTCATCTGGGCAATGTTTTGATAAGTCCACTTAGCCGGATGAATGCCTCGATCAATGGCTGCATTCTCCGCCGGAAGCCCAAAAGCATCCCAACCCATCGGGTGTAGTACCCGGTAACCCTGCATCCGCCGCACCCGACCGATTACGTCGGTGATGGTGTAGTTGCGAACGTGGCCCATGTGCAGATTGCCCGACGGATAGGGGAACATGGACAGCGCATAAAACTTCGGCTTGCTAGGGTCTTCACTGGCTTTATCAACCCCTTGCTCGGCCCAGGTTTTCTGCCATTTCTCCTCAATTTCCGCTGGATTGTATCTGGACTCCACGCCCCAAACTCCTAACTTCAGCTACGCCTGCAGACTGTACTCCATGATAGTCATTTGTGTGAACACCCATCACCCACATATTGATCCCCTATGACAAGCCTCTACCACGTTTTCGTTTACGGCACGCTTAAGCCAGGTGAGCGCTATTACGAACAATTTTGTGCGCCTTATGTAATAGAGAAACAAAATGCGATCGCACCCGGTCGTCTCTATGACTTGCCCGTGGGATATCCAGGCATGACGTTGGAGGAGGGCCAGGTGTTTGGGGTGCGGCTGACGTTTGCTGATGTGACTGTGTTAGCTCGGCTAGATGCGTTTGAGGAGTTTTTCCCAGAGCGACCCGAAGAGAGTGAATACCAGCGGTTAGAGCGGCCCCTCTTAACGCCAGAGCACGATCCCTTGGGCCTAGCTTGGGCCTACATCATGACGCCAGAACGGATTCAAAAACTTCAGGGGCATTGGCTACCCTCAGGCATATGGAGTGACCAAAATCTATCTTTGGAAACTGATTAACTGCTGAAAGACATGTCATGATTCTCTAGGTTAAGAGAGGGTTAAGATCAGATTTTCTTGGGGTATCGTAGTAAGTATCAAGCCTGATGTTCCCTTGGTTTTTTATGAACAGTTGCTAATTTGGGAGGTAGTCGAATGGTGCCGCGAGATTTTCTGTATCCCTATTCCCGGTACTACGGCAATGGCCGCCCCGGTAACTTGCTTTTTAACGCTAACCTTCAGGAATTTGCCCAACGCATTGGCTTCATCTCCAATCTCCACACGGGGGGCAAGCTTACATCTGAGGAAGCGTTTCAACAGATTTCTGATCTTTGGCAACAGTTAGAGCACAGTAAAGCAAATTTGGATACAAATGCTTTACTCGGAGAGTGAATGAAGGTTGGCGATATCATCCGCCTCAAGCAGCCTTTCTATCCCGCTCCCAAGCTTTATAAGGCCTATCGGTATGCTGTCATTGCTGACTTGCTCCAACCTGCTTCGGGTGCTGAAGCATTGGAGCAGGTCACAGAAATTTTGGTTAATCTATACGACCCTGTAATTTCAGAGGTGTATACCGATGAACGGGGCGTTAAGGCGCTTTATGTCTTCTATCCCGACGAGGTGGAATCGGCCTGAGCTTCAGCAAAGAACACAATTTGGTAATTAACTACTGCTTAAGATGGTGAAAAAAGCACCCTGAACCATCATTCATGCTCAGCCAGATTCAAGCGATCGCA